>JANMCU010000033.1:0-24263 GCA_031361415.1 Chloroflexota bacterium
ACGGTCGCCCGGTCGACGTCCGGGCGGCGGTCATCGGTCGCCTGGCGTCGGGCGCGCTCGTGACGATGAACGCGTGCGGCTCGGCCATCCCGTCGTGCCATTCCGAGATCCGGGTCTTCACGACCGGGGCGATCCTGCGAACCGGCATCTGGGGCGAGACGCTCGAGATCCAGCGCAGTGGGGCGGCCGTCTCGCGCAAGGTCCGGTCGGTGGCCGAGACGCACGTCTGGGAGCAGTTCCTCAACGTCCGGAGCGGTCGAATCCCGAATCCCAGCCCGCCCGAGGTTGGCCTCCGGATGGCGCGCCTGTGGGACGCGATCCGTGAGTCCTCGACGCAGGCCGGCGCGGTCGTCCGGCTCCCGCCGGACGAGCCGATCGATGTCGGAGCGACCGTGCTTGCCGGCGCCGTCGGCGCGGGGGCCGGGCGATGACTCGCGTCACGGTCTGGGGCGAGCACCGCCAGGAGCGATCCGACCCGCCAGTGGCGGCGATCTATCCCGACGGGATCCATTCGGCAATCGCGGCCGGCCTGCGCGACGCCGGGTTCGACGTCGGCATTGCAACCCTCGACGAGCCCGAGCACGGCCTGACCGAGGACGTGCTCGCGGCCACGGACGTCCTGACCTGGTGGGGTCACGTCGCCCACGGCGAGGTCGACGACGCGATCGTCGATCGGGTCCAGCGGCGCGTCCTCGAAGGGATGGGCCTGATCGTGCTCCATTCCGGCCACCACTCGAAGATCTTCCGACGCCTGATGGGCACCACCGCCGACCTGCAGTGGCGCGAGGCGGGCGAGCGTGAGCGGATCTGGGTCGTCGACCGCGCCCACCCGATCGCCGACGGACTGGGCGACTCGTTCGCCCTCGACGAGGAGGAGATGTACGGCGAGCCGTTCGACGTCCCCGCCCCCGACCAGCTCGTCCTGATCAGCTGGTTCACGGGCGGCGAGGTCTTCCGGAGCGGCTGCTGCTATGCCCGCGGCCGCGGCCGGGTCTTCTATTTCCGGCCCGGGCACGAGACTTATCCGACGTACTTCCAGCCAATGGTCCGGCGGGTGATCGCAAATGCGGTGCGCTGGGCAACAGGCCCACGCGGCGCGCCGATCGTCCTCGCCAACCCGGAACCGCCGGAGCCGCTCCGCCGGGGTTGAAGTCGCGGATCGCCCCGATCGTGCACGGGGGTATTCGTGGCTAAGCTAAGTACTTCGCGCCGGGGCCCTTCGTGCCGACGCATTCCTGACGGGATATTCCTGCCTGGACTGCTATGGCGGCTTCGGCGCCTCCCGGCGGTCTGGCGATCCGATCACTGAGCGTGGTCAGAGCCCGAGGTGGTCGGTCCCGGCCGGCATTCGCGCCCTGCGAGTCCTCGCGTGACTGTGCAAGCAGGATTCTGTGGGGGCGCCGGCCGTTGCATGGGGACCCGCCCGTTGCACGGACCCGGTCCGTGGGCGGAGAGTCGGCGGCGCGCGCGGGGCCGCATCCTCAGTCGAGGGCCACGACCTCGTCGCCGAGTGCGATCTCGCCGTCGCCGAGGATCCGCGCCCGGAGTCCCGCCCGATGGACGAGCGGCTCGAGGATCGGCTTGCCGAGGAATTCGGTCAGGTGCTGGCACGGCTCGCACAGACGGGTGGCCTCGCACTCGACGGCGCCGATCCGGAAGCGCCGACCGACCAGGTCGTTGAGGCGGATGCCGCGCGTCGTGACATTCCGGCGCGTCTCGCCCGGCGCCAGCTGAATCCCGCGGCCGTCGGCGAGGGCCTCGATCTCCTCGGCCTCGATCAGGGTCACGTGACGATCGACCTTCAGGTTGGTCGACCAGGTGCCGGTCGCCGTCCCGTAGCGGTCGCCCTCGAGGCCGACCCCGGCGATCGCCCGCACGCTCTCGACCGAGCGCATCGGCTCGCTGCCCGCGGCGGCGAGATGGATCGCCTCGACGACGCCGATGCCGGCGTCGACGTGGCCCGCCGGTTCGGCGGCGTCGACCTCGGCCGGTGAATCGCCGGCCCGGACGGAGGGAAGGGAAGTGGTCATCGCGGCCCATTGTCGCGATCGGGGCGACATTCGTCCACGGCGCGCCGACGACGGACACGGCATTCTGACGCCGTGAACGACGGAACCCCGAGCGGCAGACGAACCGACGACGATGGCCTCTGGTCGGCGGGTCGCCGGGCCCTGACAATCGGGCTCGTCCTGAACGTCACGATCGTGGCGTCCGAAGCCCTGGCCGTCGGCACGATCCTGCCGATCGTGGCCGCCGACCTCGGTGGGATCGGCCTCTACGGCTGGGTCTTCTCCGGGTTCTTCCTCGGCAACCTGCTCGGGATCGTCGTCGCCGGGATGCTGATCGACCGGGGTGGACTGGCCCGTCCCTTCCTGCTCGGGATCGCCCTGTTCGCGCTCGGGCTGCTGATCGGCGGCCTCGCCCCGTCGATGGAGGTCCTCGTCGTCGCCCGGGTCATCCAGGGGTTCGGGGCCGGGGCCATTCCCGCCGTCGCGTACGTCTCGATTGCCCGCGCGATGCCCGAGCGTCTGCGCCCCCGGATGTTCGCGACGCTCTCGACCGCGTGGATCCTGCCGGGCGTGATCGGACCGGTTGCGGCCTCTGCCGTGACTGCGATCTCGAACTGGCGGCTGGTGTTCCTCGGTCTCCTGCCGCTGATTGCGATCGCCGCCTGGCTGACCCTGCCCTCGATCCGTGCGGTGGCGGCCGCCCCGGCCCCCGAAGGCGGCGCCGAACGCGACGCAAAGGTCGCCGCCGACCGGGTCCGCCTGCCGCTCGCGTTCGCGCTCGTCGTCGGCGCCGGCCTGGTCGTGTCGGGCCTGTCGAACGTCTCGACGTACCCGATCGCCCTGATCGCCGTCGGGATCGCGCTCGGCGTCCCGGCCTTCGCGCGTCTCACGCCGCGTGGCACGATCCGCGCCGCGACCGGTCTGCCGACCGCGATCCTGCTCCGCGGGTTCCTGACCTTCGCGTTCTTCTGTGCCGACGCCTACGTGCCGCTCGTCATCCAGGGCTGGCGCGGCGAACCTGCGCTCATGGCCGGGCTCGCCTACATGGCCGCGACGCTCGCCTGGACCGGCGGCTCGTGGGTCAACGCCCAGCACATCGCGCGCCTCGGACCGGGTCGGTTCCTGCGCGCCGGGTTCATCGTCCTGATCGTCGGGATCGTCGGGTTCCTCGCGATCCTCCTGCCGTGGGTGCCGCCTGCGGCCGGGATCGCGATCTGGGGTGTGGCCGGGTTCGGCATGGGCCTGTCCTACTCGACGCCATCGCTCGTCGTCCTGCGCGAGGCGCCGGTCGCCGAGCAGGGCTCGGCCACGGCCGGACTTCAGCTGTCCGACGTGCTCGGAGCCTCGCTCGGGACCGGGATCGGCGGTGCCTTGATCGCCTTCGGATCGCGCGCCGGCAGCCCGGGCTGGGAGGGCCTCGCGGCGACGTTCGGCGTCGCGGCCGTGGTCGCCGTGGTCGGCCTGGGGCTGACGGTCCGACTCGGAGCTCGAACAGCAGCTGGTCTCCCGCCGGCCCATCCCGAGCCGGTCGCGACGTGAGCGTCGGTCCGGGGTTGCGAACCGGCTCCGTCACGCGGGCGTGACGGCGGTCGTGGGGTAGACTTGCGCCTCGTCCGCCCCACCCGGGACCCGACCCGCGGACCGCCCAGCTGGAGGAACCCTCGACCGATGTCTGCCGAGGAGCTTCGCGCAAAGATCCGCGAGATTCCGGACTTTCCCAAGCCCGGCATCCTCTTCTACGACATCACGACCCTGCTGAAGGATCGGGCCGCCTATCGCGAGGCGATCGACCTGATGCTCGCGCCCTACGAGGGCGAGAAGATCGACATCGTCGTCGGCATGGAGTCGCGTGGGTTCATTTTCAGCTCGGCGATGGCATACCAGCTCAAGGCGGGCCTCGTGCCGGTGCGCAAGCTCGGCAAGCTTCCGGCCGAGACGATCACGGTCGAGTACGCGCTCGAGTACGGATCGAACACCCTCGAGATCCACCGCGACTCGATCGAGCCCGGCCAGAAGGTGCTGATCGTCGACGACCTGCTTGCCACCGGCGGGACCGTCAAGGGCACGATCGAGCTGATCGAGCGGTTGAAGGGCGACGTCGTCGGGCTCGCGTTCCTCGTCGAGCTCGACTTCCTCAAGGGCCGCGACCGACTCGACGGCCGGCGGGTCACGTCCGTCATCAAGTACTGAGAGTCGAGGCCGGCTCGGTCGCCCGCGGCGACATTCCGACCCGCTCGCGAGCGAGAGCGCATTGGCCGACGCGATCCGCGAACCCACCTCGACGCCGACCCCGCCCGGCGATGACCCCGCGACCGTCGTCGAGCCCGTGGCGTCCGGCGATCCAACCGGCATGACCGGCGATCCGGCTGGGGCGAAAGGTCATCCGACCGGCGCGCTCGACGCCGTCGCCGGCGCGGCCGAAGCCGTCGCCGGCGCAGGTGACGGGACCGCAAACCTCGCCCGGCGCCGCTTCTTCCGTCAGTTCGCCGGCGAGCTGTTCCAGACCGCCGCGACCGTTGCCGGTGCCGCCCAGGCGCTCCAGCGCGCATCGGCCGAGGCGGCCGGCGCAATCCTCGATCCGGTGGCGACCGCGGCCCGGCTGGAGGCCTTCGTCGAGCCGGTCAGCCCGGCGCAGGCGGACGGCGGCGCCCCGACCGGCTTCCGGACGCCGTTTCGCGAAGGCGACGCAATCCTCTACCTCATCGACCAGCGCCGGCTGCCCGATCAGCTCATCGAGGTCGACGTCCGAAACGCGCCCGAGGCCGCGACCGCCATTCGCCAGATGGTCGTTCGCGGCGCGCCGGCGATCGGACAGGTCGCGGCGATCGGGCTCGCCCTGTCGGCCGAGCGGGCGAAGGACACCCAGCCGCACGCCCGCCGGGCGATTCTCCGCGGCGGCGCTGCGGCTCTCCGGGCGGCCCGGCCGACGGCGGTCAACCTCGGCTGGGCGGTCGACCGGATGATGGCCCGGTTCGAGGCCATCGGCGATCTGACCGAGGACGGACCGGCGGTCGCCGCCGGCCTTCGTGCCGAGGCCGACGCGATCGTCAGCGAGGCCACGGTCGACCACGGGCGGCTTGCCGATTTCGGCCTGGCGGCCCTGCCCGTGAAGGACTTTGGGCCGCTTCAGATCCTGACCCACTGCAACACGGGACCGCTCGCGTGCGGCCAGTTCGGGACCGCGCTCGGGATCGTCCAGGCGGCCCACCACGCCGGGCGCGAGCTGGCCGTCTGGGTCGACGAGACGCGGCCCTACCTCCAGGGCGCGCGGCTCACGGCCTGGGAGCTTGCTCAAGCCGGCGTACCCCACACGCTGATCCCGGATGTCGCCGCCGGGCACCTGATGAGCCGCGGCGAGGTCGACGTCGTCCTCGTCGGCGCCGATCGGGTCGCCGCCAACGGCGACACCGCGAACAAGGTCGGGACGTATCCGCTCGCGGTCCTCGCGGCTCGCCATGGCATCCCGTTCTATGTCTGCGCCCCGACGAGCTCGATCGACCTGGCGACGCCCGACGGTTCGTCGATCGAGATCGAGGAGCGCCCGGCCGACGAGGTGCTGCTGATCCGGGGTGTCGCGATCGCGCCGCCCGGGACGGCGGTCCGGAACCCGTCATTCGACGTCACGCCGGCCGAGCTGATCAGCGCGATCGTCACCGAGGAGGGCCTCGTCCGCGCGCCGTTCGCGAGCGGACTGCCGGCGGCGATCGCGGCGGCGAGAGCGCGCTGGGCGCCGCAACGGATCATTCCGCTGACGCCGCGGCCACCGGTCGAGCGAGCCGACGAGATTGCGACCGGGGCTTCGCCCGACGACGGGGCTTCGCCCGACGTCGGGGCGTCGCCGGACGCCGACGCGCCGTCCGCCGCCGATTCGCCGGCCGACGCGCAGGCGCGCGCCTGATGGCCAGCGTTGCCGCGACCGGTCGGCGGGCGCGCGGTCTCGCCATCCGGCAGGTCACCGATCGTGGCCAGCTCCGCGCCTTCCTCGAGACCGACCGGCTCTTCGCCGCCTACGCGATCTGCGACCTCGAGGACAGGGAGTTCGGCAAGACGCGTTGGGGCGGCGCGTTCGAGGGGGAGCAGCTGGTCGCACTCGCCCTCGAGTACTCCGGCCTGACCCCGCAGCCCCTCTTCGTGATGGGCCGGCCGGACGGGATCGAGGCGATCCTTCGCGACGTCATCCGGCCGCGCGCCGCGTATGTCGCCGCCCGGCCCGAAGCCCTGCCGTCGGTCGAGGCGTCCTATCGGCTCGAGCCCGGTCCGCAGATGGTCCGGATGTGGGTCGACCGTGGTCGGTTCCGGCCCTACCCGGCCGACGTCCGGCGCCTGCTGGCGGCCGACATCGGCGAGCTCAATCGCCTGTACCAGCTCGGCTTCGCGTCCTGGCTGCCGTCGTCGTCGATCGCGGATGGCGTGTACTTCGGGGTGCGCCTCGGCGGCCGGCTCGTCGCCGCGGCCGGGACCCACGTGATCAGCCGCGACGCCCGTCTCGCGGTGGTCGGAAACGTCCTGACCCACGTCGACTATCGAGGCCGCGGCTTTGCCACTGCCGTGACCGGCGCGGTGACGGCCGAGCTCCTGCGGACCTCCGACCAGGTCGTCCTCAATGTCCGCTCCGACAATCCACCCGCGCTCCAGGCCTACCGGCGGCTCGGCTATGCCGAGCATGCCCGGTTCGAGGAGCGCCTGGCCCATCGCCTCGGTTCGCCGTGGCCGGACTTCACGGCGCCGCTCCGCCGCCTCTTCACTCGCAGGGAGAACTGACCCCGATGACCGACACCGCAGCACCGCCGACGGATGCCACCGACGTCCTGCCCGCCCACGACGTGACCGATCTCGGACTCGCCTCCGAGGGCGTTCGTCGCATCGACTGGGCCGAGCGCGAGATGCCCGTCCTGCGCCTCATCCGCGAGCGCTTCGAGCGCGAGCAGCCGCTGGCCGGCATCCGGATCGGGGCGTGCCTCCACGTCACGACCGAGACCGCCAACCTCATGCGCACGTTGAAGGCCGGCGGCGCCGAGGTCTTCCTCGCGGCGAGCAACCCGCTCTCGACCAAGGATGACGTCGCCGCGGCGCTCGTCGCCGAGTACGGGATCGCGACGTTCGCCCGGCGCGGCGAGGATCGGGACACCTATTACGCCCACCTCAACGCGATCGCCGACACCCATCCGCAGATCACGATGGACGACGGTTGCGACCTCGTCTCGCTCCTCCACAGCGAGCGACCCAGCCAGGTCAAGGAAGTCCTCGCCGGGACCGAGGAGACGACCACCGGCGTCATCCGGCTCAAGGCGATGGCGGCCGACAAGGCGCTTGGCTTCCCGGTCGTCGCGGTCAACGAGGCCCAGACCAAGCACCTCTTCGACAATCGCTACGGGACCGGCCAGAGCACGATCGACGGGATCCTGCGGGCGACCAACATCCTCCTCGCCGGGCGCAACGTCGTCGTCGCCGGCTACGGCTGGGTCGGCAAGGGCATCTCGTCGCGGATGAGCGGGATGGGCGCCCACGTCGCGGTCGTCGAGGTCGATCCGGTCCGCGCGCTCGAGGCGCTGATGGACGGCTTCCGGGTGATGACCGTCGCCGAAGCGGCGCCCTGGGGCCAGCTCTTCGTGACCGCGACCGGCAACGTCAACGTCTTCCGGCGCGAGCATTTCGCGGCGATGCAGGAGGGCGCCGTCATGGCCAACTCCGGTCACTTCGACGCCGAGCTCGACCTCAAGGCCTTGCGCGAGATGGCCGAGGGCCACGTCCGCGACGCACGCGAGAACGTCCAGGAGTTCGACATTGGCGGCAAGAAGATCAACCTCATCGCCGAGGGCCGGCTCGTCAATCTCGGAGCCGCCGAAGGCCACCCGGCCGCGGTCATGGACATGAGCTTTGCCAACCAGGCGCTGTCCGCCGAGTACGTCGTCCAGCACCACGCCGAGCTGACGCCGCAGGTCTATGTCGTTCCCGAGGCGATCGACGCCGAGGTCGCCCGGCTCAAGCTGGCGGCCCTCGGGATCACCCTCGACGAGATGACGGCCGAGCAGAAGGAGTACGTCTCGTCCTGGCAGCACGGGACCTGAGCCGGTGAGCCGGCAACCTCAGCGGGGAACCCGAACCCGCTCTCCGAGGTCCGAGGCGAGCTCATCTCGCCGAGCTTCGGCGAAGCGAGCGCGACCCATCAGCCCGAGGAGGCCCTTCGGGTCCTGGCCGTCACCGTTCCCGATCGAGCTGCTCGCCCGGGATTCGGTCACGTTCGGCGAGATCGGGGCCGCCGGCGGCGTCCGGTGGTGGCTCGAAGGTCGCGCCGAGGAGGGCGGCCGGCAGGTGCTCGTCCGGCGCGCGCTCGACGGAGCCGTGACCCGGCTCACGCCCGAGGGCTTCAACGTCCGCAGCCGGGTCCACGAATACGGCGGCGGCGCGTATCTGATCGACGGCGACCTGATCGTCGTGTCCGATTTCGCGACGGGCCGCCTCCAGCGAGTCACGAGCCCGGGCCGGCTGGAGCCGCTCACGCCGGACGGCGTGGCGTGGCGGTTCGCGGACCTCGGCCTCGACCGATCGCGCAACCGGATCCTCGCCGTCCGCGAGGATCACGAGCCGGCAACGATCGCTCGGCACGGTCAGGCAGAGAACGCGCTCGTCGCGATCGACCTCGACGGCGGCGCGGTCACGGTCCTCGCCGACGGGGCCGACTTCTTCTCGTCGCCGCGCCTGTCACCCGACGGCGGCCGGTTCGCATGGCGGCGCTGGAACCACCCGAACCTGCCGTGGGACGGGACGGAGCTGGTTCTCGCCGAGATCGACGCAAACGGCCTGCCCGTGAATGCCCGAGTCGTCGCGGGCAGCCCATCCGACTGGATCGCCCAGCCACGCTGGTCGCCCGACGGCGTCCTCCATTTCGTCGGCGAGCCGGACGGCTGGATGAACCTCATGCGGCTCGGGCCGGACGAGCAGATCGAGCGGGTGAGCCCGCCGATCGACGCCGAATTCGCGTATCCGGATTGGGTCTTCGGGATCGCCAACCATGCTTTCGGGCCGGACGGCTCGATCGTGGCGGTCGGCCGGAGCGGGGGGCACGACCGCCTGTACCGGATCGGGACCGACGGCCAGGCGACCGTGTTCGATCTGCCCTTCTCCGAGATCGGCTATCTCGTCGTCGATGGCGGGACGGCCGTGTTCCGGGGCGCGGCGACCGATCGGCCGTGGGCCGTGGTCGAGCTCGATCTCGCGACAGGCACGACCACCGTCGTCCGCGGATCGACCGCGCTCGAGCTCGACCCGGCCGACGTCTCGGTCGGTCATCCCGTCGAGTTTCCGACCGACGGCGACCGGACCGCGTTCGGCATCCTCTACCCGCCGCTGAACCGGGCGGTCGACGGCCCGGCCGGAGGCCGTCCGCCGCTGATCGTGACGAGCCACGGCGGTCCGACCGCCCAGGCATCGACCGCGTTCGCCATCCTCACCCAGCTGTTCACCAGCCGCGGGTTCGCCGTTCTCGACGTCGACTACGGCGGATCGACCGGCTACGGCATGGCCTACCGCAAGCGCCTCGAGGGCCAGTGGGGCGTCGTCGACCTGGCCGATTGCGTCGCGGGCGCCCGCTGGCTGGCCGCCGGAGGGCTCGTCGACGGCGAGCGGCTCGCGATCCGGGGCGGGAGCGCCAGTGGCTACACGACCCTCTGCGCGGTGACGTTCAGCGATGCGTTCGCCGCGGGCACGAGCTACTTCGGGATCGGCGATCTCGAGACGTTCGCGGCACAGACCCACAAGTTCGAGTCGCGCTACCTCGACCGGCTGATCGGGCCGTATCCCGAGCGCAAGGACCTCTACCACGATCGGTCGCCGCTCAACTTCGCGGAGCGGATCTCGTGCCCGGTCCTCATCCTCCAGGGTGCCGAAGATCGGGTCGTCCCGCCCGCCCAGGCGGAACAGATCGTCGACGCCCTCTGGGAGCGGCGGCTGCCGCACGCCTACATCCTCTTCGCCGGTGAGGATCACGGGTTCCGGAGCGCCGCCAATATCACCCGCTCGTTCGAGGCCGAGCTGTCGTTCTACGGCCAGGTCTTCGGTTTCGAGCCGGCCGATGCGATCCAGCCGATCGAGATCGCGTTCCCCGGCGCCACCGGGGCCACGCCCGCAACCCACGGCTCCGGTGACCGCTCACCGCGCCAGGACGCCTCGCCGGCCTGACAAGCGTCGACCGCGGCGCTGCGGTCGATCATGGCCGGAGCTCGACCCCGATGATCGAGCCGGTCGTATCGTCGGGCAGGGGAACGGCCGCGATCCGGCTCGGGTCGGCGAGATCGACCAGGATCAGCTGCGTCGCGCGGGTCGGCCGTGTCGTCGTCCCGGCGAGCGCCCCGTAGCCGCGCAGGACCCCCAGGAAGTCGGCGCTCGTCAGCGGGCCCATCGCGAGGATCGGCGGACCGGCCGACCCATCCGGCCCGTAGCGGACGAGGCGGACCTGATCGGCGTACAGCGGCGCGTCGGCCGAGAGAACGAACAGCCCGCCGTCCGCGCCCCAGCCGGAGCCGATCGGGGTCCCGTCGCTGATCGAGAACACGAACCCGGCGTCGGGGTTGTGGACCTCGATCGTCGGCGGTCCGCCGCTCGTGTTCGCGTTGACCCGGAGCGCCGCGATCCGGCCGGTCGTCGGGTCGACGAGCCGGCCGCCGAGCGCGCCCGCCTGCGGCGCGAGGCCTGCGGGCTGTCCCACTCCGAGATCCGGGACCGGTTCGACGACCGAACCGTCGACCGCGACCCGGAACTCCGCGATCATCAGACCGAGCTCAGGCGCGGCGATCCCGCCGTAGACCCATCGACCGTCGGCCGAGAAGCCCAGGGGAACGGTCCGGGGATCGGTGCCGGGGAACGTGAGCCAGCTCTTCGGGAGCGGCGTCGGCAGGAAGACCCGGAATGGCAGCATGACCGAGCGGTCGGTCGCGCTTCCGGTTTCGTCGATCCGGACGAGGTGCCAGAGCCGGCCGGTGCCGGCCATCACGACGACCCGGCCGTCCGGCGACCAGGCCGCGCCCGAGATCGCGGCGAGGTCCTCACCGGTCCACAGGACCCGTCCGGACGCGTCGACCAGCCTCGCCCGGTCGTTCCGCGCGCCGCCCGGTTGCCCGACCTCGAACAGCAGCAGTCGGTCGTCGGTCGGGGCGAGGACAGGGATCACGTCCGTGGCGTCCGCGCTGAGAGCGCCGCGAAACGTCCGGAACGGCGCAATACCCGCGCCGGCGGTCCACTGGCCCAACCGGATGTCGAGACCGTCGCGCTCCACCAGAAGGACGTGCGGCGCCCCGGGTAGCGCAACGTCCAGGGCGTCGACAAGGTGCTCGATCCGGGGCTCGATCGAGCGGCGCGGGCCCGCGCTCGAGCCGGCTGATGGGCCGGCTGGAGGGGAGCCGCGGACGGCGGTGTCGCCGCTCGACGGGCCGACCGCCGGTCCCGTGCCGGATCGATCGCCCGTCAGCCGGGCCAACCCGATCGCGCCGCCGACCGCGAGACCCAGGGACAGGATCGCGACCAGCGCCCGGCGCCGCTGGCCCCGGCCCCCAGCCAGCCGCTCGACGGGGAGCTCGTACGGGCCGTCGCGGCGGGGCTCGGGTTCGGACATGCGGTCGCCGGCCAGTCGCGGGTCAGTCGCCGGCCGGCCCGGCGCCGGCCGGCCCGGCGCCGGCGACATCGGCGAGGATCGCGATCCCGCGCGCGACATCGCTGAAGCTGGTCGTCAGCGGTGACAGGCCAAGCCGGATCGAATCGGGCGCCCGGAAGTCCGGGATTGCACCGGCCGCGATCATGGCCCCCGTAAGGTCGCGCGCGTCGACCCGCCGGACCGACACATGCGAACCGCGGCGGTCGGCCTCGCGCGGCGAGCCGAGCGTGAACCCGATCGGTGCAAGCCATGCGTCGTGGAGCGCGATCGCGTACTCGGTCAGGGCGATTCCCTTCGCCCGGATCGCGTCGATCCCGGCCTCGACCGAGACCCGGATCCCCTCCTCGGCGGCCGCCAGGCCGAGCATCCCGGGGGTTCCGGTCAGCCAGCCGCCGATCCCGGGCGCCGGGCGGAAGCCGTCGCCCATCTCGAACTGGTCGGTCTGGCCGAACCAGCCCTGGATCGGGTTGCGCAGCTCGGACTGCAGATCCGCTCGGACGTACAGGTACGCCGGCGCGCCGGGGCCGCCGTTGAGGTATTTGTACGTGCAGCCGACCGCGAGATCGACGCCGTGCGCGGCGAGCTCGACCGGGACCGAGCCCGCCGAATGCGACAGGTCCCACAGGATCAGGGCGCCGGCGTCGTGGGCAAGGGTCGTGATCGCGGGCAGGTCGGCGATCGCCCCCGAGCGGTAGTTGACGTGGCTCAGCGTGACGAGCGCCACCTCGCCCGGATGCGCGGCGAGGGCCTTGCGAACGTCGGCGACCGACGGTCCGTCGATCGGGTCGGGGTCGAGCCAGGCGATCGCCCGATCGCGATCGCGGACGAGGCCCTCGAGGACGTAGCGATCAGTCGGGAAGTTCGCCCGGTCGGTCAGGATGAATCGCCGACCGGGACGGGCATCGAGGGCCGCGCTGGCCAGCCGGAAGAAGTCCACCGTGGTCGAGTCGCAGATCGCGACCTCGTCGGGCCGCGCGCCGAGCAGCCCGACCCCGAGCAGGTCGCCGACCCGCCGCGGTGCCTCGAGCCAGTGGTCCCAGCCGCGGATCAGCTCACCGGCCCACTCCTCGGTGAGCACCCGCGAAACCCGTTCGATCGCGCGGAGCGGCGGCCGACCGAGGGAGTTGCCATCGAGGTAGACCAGGTCGGGATCGGGAATGACGAACCGGCGCCGGAACGGGCCGAGGGGATCGGCGGCATCGAGGGCTGCCGGGTCGACGGTCGCGCTCGGTTCGGCCTCGATGCTCACCGCTGGAGTCTAGACGCGGAGCCGCCGGCCCACTGCATGCTACCCTCGGCCCGAAGGCAATCTAGAGGGTTTCGATGAGCATCGTTGACGCGTCGCAGTACCTGTTCACCTCGGAATCGGTGACCGAGGGTCATCCCGACAAGATGTGTGACCAGATCTCCGACGCGATCCTCGACGCGATCATCCGCGACGATCCGCAAGCCCGAGTGGCATGCGAAACGGCCACGACGACCGGCCTCGTCCTCGTCCTCGGCGAGATCACGACGAACACGTACATCGACTTCCAGACGATCGTCCGCGAGACTGTCCGCGACATCGGCTACACGAAGGCCGAGTACGGCTTCGACTACCAGACGTGCGGGACGCTCGTGTCGGTCAAGGGCCAGTCACCCGACATCGCCCAGGGTGTCAACGCCGCCCTCGAGGGGCGCGGCGCGTCGGGTGCCGGTGTTGCGTCCGAGCTCGGGGCGGGCGACCAGGGGATGATGTTCGGTTTCGCCTGTCGCGAGACCCCCGAGCTGATGCCGCTGCCGATTGCTCTCGCCCACCGGATGGCCCAGCGCCTGGCCGAGGCCCGCAAGTCCGGGCAGCTCCCGTACCTCCGTCCGGACGGCAAGACGCAGGTCACGGTCGAGTACGAGCGCGGCGTCCCGAAGGCGGTCCGGACCGTGGTCCTCGCCGCCCAGCACGACCCGGACGTCCGGTCGGATCAGCTCGAGGACGACCTGATGGAGGCCGTCATCCTGCCGACGATCCCACGCGAGCTGCGCGACACGGATCCGGTGATGCACGTCAACCCGACCGGGCGGTTCGTGACCGGCGGCCCGATGGGCGACGCCGGCCTGACCGGCCGCAAGATCATCGTCGACAGCTATGGCGGGATGGCCCGCCACGGTGGCGGAGCGTTCTCCGGCAAGGATCCGACGAAGGTCGACCGATCGGCGGCGTACGCCGCGCGATGGGTCGCCAAGAACGTCGTCGCCGCCGGGCTCGCGGACCGGTTCGAGGTCGAGCTCGCCTACGGAATCGGGATCGCCCGGCCGATCTCGTTCTCGGTCGAGTCGTTCGGGACCGGCAAGATCGACGATGTCGAGATCCAGCGCCTGATCGAGCATCATTTCGACCTGCGGCCGGCGGCGATCATCGCGGCTCTCGACCTGCGCCGCCCGATCTACCGCCAGACGGCCGCCTACGGCCACTTCGGCCGGCCCGAGCTCGACCTGCCGTGGGAACGGACCGACGTTGCGGAGCGGCTGGCCGCCGAGGCCGGCGTCGCAATGCCCGAGGCCGTCGCGGCCGGATGAGCGCGGGTCCCCTGGCCGCCTCCACTCTCGAGGCGTTCCTCGCGACGGTCGAGGCATTCGATCGCCGCCTGCGGGCGATCGACGACCGGTCGCTCGAGGCGTTCTGGGCCTGGGAGGCCTATGACGAGGAAGGCGTCCGGTTCGGCATCCTCCGGACGACCGAAGAAGTCGCCGATGCCGCCATCGAGATCGCAGCCCGACGCGCGGCTGCGGGCGCCCAACCGACCCGGGCCACGCGGATCCTCGGCCGCTATCTCGTTGCGTGGCGCGAGCTGTGGTCGGTCGCGGACCGCGCCGACGCCGCCCTGGACACGCCGCCGCTCGAAGGAGAGTGGCCGCTCCGGACCATCCTCGATCACCTCGTGGAGGCCGACCTCGGCTTCCTGGTCACGATCCGCAACGGGCTCGACCACCTGCGGGCAGGCACGCCGCCGAGGCTCGTCGACCTCGACTCCGATGAGCAGTGGCTCGCCCTCGCCGAGGTCGATGAGCCCGTCTGGCGGGCGGCCTTCGCGGGCTCGCTCGACGACATCCGGGCGTTTCACCGGGAGAACCGCGATCGGATCGTGCACCGGTTCGCGGACCTGACCGACGACGAGCTCGCCGCGACATCACGGTTCTGGGACGGCGAGCGGCCGAACCGCTTCCGGCTCGGGCGGTTCGAATCGCATCTCCGCCAGCACACGATCCAGAGCGAGAAGGCCGTCCAGGCCACCATCGGCGCGCCGCGCGAGGTGGAGCGACTGCTCCGCCTCCTCGCCCGGACAACGGGCGACGTCGAGGCGGCCGCGCTCGGCGCAGATGCCTCGGTCGTGGACCCCGTGCTGGCTCCACTGATCGGCGAGATTGGTGCACGGGCCGACCAGCTCGTGGCCGCGACAACGACGGACGCTCCGGGCTGAGCCCGTTGCGCGACGGACCGGCGGTCGAGCGCTGCCGCGTGAGTCACGACCTGACTCAGAATCGGCACTGGCACGCTCGACCGCGCGCAACCGGGCCACGAACACGCTCACAACCGCTCGAAGTGAGTCACCCGGCGACTCAGGCAACGGTCATTCGACTCAGGCGACCGCGCCTCGCGAGGCTCGGGCTACTCCGCGGCTACTCCGCGATGAACGCCCTGACGCCCGCCTCGACCGCGCGCTGATCCTGGCTGCTGTCGCCGCCGCTGACCCCGACCGCACCGACGAGGACTCCACCGCGCTCCAGCGGCATCCCGCCGGCGAAGATGATCGTCCGGCCGCCGGCCACCGTGTGATAGCCGAAGAACTCGGTTCCGGGCTGCACGATCGGGGGCAGGTCGCCGGTCGGCATCCGGTTGACGAGGGCGGTGAACGCCTTGTCCCGGGCCAGCGTGATCCCGACGAGATCCGCGCCATCCATCCGCTCGAACGCCACGAGCTGGTCGCCGGAGTCGACGACGGCACACGACATCGCGACGGCCATCGCCCGGGCCTCCGCCTGGACCGCGGCGACGATCATCCGTGCCGCGCCGAGGGTCAGCCCGGCCGCCTGGGACGCGGTCGGGCCGCGCCACGAATCGACGTTGTCGAGCTCGTGGTCCGATCGGGCGGGCGAGGGACGCTCCGTCTCAGCCACCCTGCTGCTCCACGATCATCCCGGCGACGCCGGCCGGTCCGGTGGTGCCGCTTCGGCGCGCCTGGCGCGACAGGAGGAACTGGCCGATCAGCAGAATCGCGAGCGTGATGAACAGCATCAGGGCCGCAACCGCGTTCGTCGCCGGCGTGACGCCCTTGCGGAGCGCGCCGAACACGTACAGCGGGATGGTCGTCTGGTTCTGGCCGTGGACGAACGACGTGATGATGTAGTCGTCGAAGGCGAACGTGAACGACAGCAGGAAGCCAGCCACGATCGCCGGCAGGAGCTGCGGAAACGTGATCTGCCAGAACGTCCGCCACGGCGTCCCGTACAGGTCGAATGACGCCTCGATATGGGTCCGGTCCATGTTCGATAGGCGCGCCTGGACCAGCAGCAGCACGAGGCTGATGTTGAACACCGACAGGGCGCCGACGATCGTGTGGTAGCCGAGGCCGATCTCCTTCGTGCCGGTCAGGTTCGAGATCAGGCCGCCCTTGCCGATCGTGACGGCGAAGAAGACCAGGGTCGAGAGGGCGATGACGATCTCAGGGACGATCAGGCTGACGTAGGTCAGCGCGTCGAACGGGAGGCGGAACCACTTCGGCGCGCGCTGGATGCCGAGCGCGGCCATTGTCCCGATGACCGTGGAGATCACTGCGGTCGCGATGCCCACAATCAGGCTGTTGAGCAGGTTCCGCTGGATCTCCTGGCTGGTCAGGACGAACTGGTACCAGCGGAGGCTGAAGCCCTCCCAGTTCGTGACCCGGGTGCTGGTCGCGTTGAAGCTGAACACCACGACGACGACGATCGGCAGGTACAGGAAGCCATAGACGAGCCAGGTGTGGCTGCGCAGCCAGATCTCGACGACCACGCCGGACCGATCGCGGGCAGGCTTCCGCCCGCGCGGCAGCTCGCGGCTGGCCACGAGCGGCCCAGCGGGCGTTGCGGGCGCGGTCACCGGGCCATCACAGCATGCTCACATCACGGCCGCGCCGGCCGCGGTTGATGAACCAGACGTAGAACGTGACGCTGACGAGCATGATCGCGACGAGGATCACAGCCTGGGCCGACCCCTGCGGCCAATCGCGGGCCTCGAGGAAGCGCAGGACGAGCGCACTGCCGACCGTGAACACCCGACCGTAGCCGAGGATGTTCGGGATGACGTACTCGCCCATCATCGGGATGAAGACCAGGATGCTCCCGGTGATCAGGCCGGGCAGCGCGATCGGCAGGGTGATCTGGCGGAACGTCGCCCAGCGCCCCGCCCCGAGGTCCTTCGAGGCCTCGACGAGCGAGCGGTCCATTCGTTCGAGGGTCACGTACAGCGGGAACACCATCAGCGGCAGGTAGCCGTAGACGAGGCCGAGCTGGACGGCCCAGTCGGTCCCGAGGATCCGCCAGGAGTCGTCGCCGACCAGGTTGCCGATGAACCCGGCCAGACCCTCCGGCCCGAGGATCGTGAGCCAGGCGTAGGTCCGGATCAGGAAGCTGGTCCAGAACGGGACGACGAGCAGGACGATGAAGAAGCCCTTGCGCTTGCCCGCCCGCGTCGCGATGTAGTAGGCCAGCGGCAGGCCGACGACGAGGCACAGGATCGTCCCGATGACTGACAGCCGGAGGCTGGTCAGGAACGGATCGACGTTCTTGGTGAGGTCGGCGTAGTTGGCGGTCGTGAAGCCGCCGGCGTAGCCGCCGGTCGACCCGCGCTGCCCGAAGCTGAAGACCACCACGATGAGGATCGGGGCGACGAGCAGGAGCAGGTACCAGAGGCTGGCCGGCAGAAGCAGGACGCCGGTCAGCAGGCGCGAGCGCCTGCTGACCTGGGCGGTCATCGGAGCGATCCCCGGCGGGTGGCTACTTGCCGATCTTCGACTTGAACTCGGCCCAGATCTCGATCCGGGTCGGATCGGTCGAGACGTCCTTGGCGCTCTCGAGCAGGCCCGAGTCGAAGATCGCCTGCGGCACGAAGATCGTGGGATCGTCGAGGATCTTCTGTGGGACGAGCTTCTTCGCCTCGTCATTCGGCGTGGCGTACGCGTTCGTGATCGTCTCCTGGGCCTGGATCGCCGGCTCCTCGATGAAGTTGAGGAAGGCGTGGGCGGCGATCGGGTGCGGCGGGTTCGCGAAGATCACCCACGTGTCGAGCCAGTACAGGGTCCCGTCGGACGGGATGATGTACTTCGTGTCGGCGGTCTTCGGATCGGCAATGAGCTCGTCGAGCCCACCGGTCCAGGTCAGCCCGAGCACGGCCTCGCCGGTCTGGAGCTTCTTCTGGTACTGGTCCGAGTCGAGGGCCAGGACGTGCGGGGCAAGGGCCAGCAGGAGGTCGCGCGCCTTGCTGAGCTCGGTCGGGTCGACCGAGTTCAGGCTGTAACCGAGGGCCTTGAGCGGGGCGACGAACACGTCACCGGGCGAGTCGACGATGACGATCTTGCCGTGGTACTTGGGCGCGACGTCGAAGAAGTTCTTCCAGCTGCTGACGTCCTCCTTGACGTACTTCGTCCGGACGGCGATGCCGGTCGTGCCCCAGTCCTTGGGCATCTGGTATTCGTCCTTCGGGTCCCACCACAGACCCTTGAACTGCTTGTCGATGTACTGGGCGTTGGGGACCTTCGACCAGTCGATCTTCTGGATGAAGCCGCCCTGGACGAGAGCCGGGGTGAACTCCGCCGTCGGGGCACCCACGTCCCACTGGTTGCCTGCGCCCGCCTGGAGCTTGGTCAGGAGCTCTTCGTTCGAGGCGTAGGTGTCGTACGTGAAGTCACTGACGTTGTAGCGCTTCTTGAACTCGGTGATGTTGCCCGCGTCGACATAGTCCGACCAGTTGTACATCCAGAGATGGCCTTCGGTCGGCTCCTGCGAGAACACCGGAGTGGCCGACGGCGCGACCGCGACCTCCGACGGCGCGCTCGACGCCGGGGCAGTCGAGGGCGGTGCCGCGACCGACGGCGCATCCGTCGCCTTCGAGCCGGAACACGCTGCGATGAACGCGGCCATGCCGGCCATCGCTCCGCCTGCCATGAACCCGCGCCGGTTCACCCGGGTCTGCGACATCCGTCGCAGGATGCTCTCGAGATCCTGGTCTGCCACGGTTCCTCCTCCTGCCGTCCTGGAGACGGCCCACCCCCTCGACATGCCGGCCCGACGATCGCGCCGATCCGCGCGACCCGAGCCCTCAGCTGATCAGAACCAGATTGGCCTCCTCGCGCCAGGAGATCACGACCCGGTCGCCCGGCCCGAGCCCTGGTCCGTTGTTGGCCCCCGCTGCGTTCTGGCGGCGGACGACCATCTCGCCCGCCTCTGCCGTCTCGACCCGGTACTCGGTCTGGTCGCCGAGATAGGTGCCCTGCCGGACCGTGCCTTCGACGGCATTCCAGCCGGACTCCGTGATCGCCGTCTCGGCCGGCTCGATTTGCAGCCGCTCGGGCCGAATCGCGACGATCACCGGATCGCCGACGGCCGGCGTGGCATCGCGGGCCGTGATCCGACCGAACAGTCGAAGGCCGCGATCGGAGTCGATGACCGCCCGCCGGGTGGCCGCCTCCACGCTCACGATCCTGCCCGGGATCGGGTTCGACGCGCCGATGAAGTTGGCGACGAAGCGATTGACCGGATGCTCGTACAGCTCCTCCGGGCCGCCCTGCTGCTGGATCACCCCCTCGCTCATGACGACGATCATGTCGCTCATCGTGAGGGCCTCCTCCTGGTCGTGGGTCACGTAGACGAACGTGATCCCGACCTCCTGCTGGAGGGCCTTGAGCTCGAGCTGCATCTCCTTGCGCAGCTTCAGGTCGAGCGCACCGAGCGGTTCGTCGAGGAGAAGCACGGTCGGTCGGTTGACGAGCGCACGGGCGAGCGCGACGCGCTGCTGCTGGCCGCCCGACATCTCCCAGATCCGGCGGCTGCCGTAGCCGCTCAGCCGGACGAGGTCGAGCGCTTCGGCGACCCGGCGCTTCTCCTCGGCCTTGCCGACTTTGCGCTGGCGGAGGCCGTAGCCGACGTTCTGCGACACGTCCATGTGAGGAAACAGCGCGTAGTGCTGGAAGACCGTGTTGACGTTGCGCTGGTACGGGGGAACCCCTGCGATCGGCCGGCCGGCGAGGAAGATCTCGCCTTCGGTCGGCTGCTCGAACCCGGCGATCATCCGGAGGGTCGTCGTCTTGCCGCAACCGGACGGGCCGAGCAGGCTCGTGAACGAGGCCGGCGGGATCGCGAGATTCATGTGATCGACCGCGACCACGGACCCAAAGCGCTTGGTGACGCCGACCATCTCGACGTCCGGATGGCCGGTCTGCGACTCACCGGCCGAGCGCGCATCGGCCCGGGCCGAGCCGGCGATGGGCGCTGGTCCAGGATCGGCGATGCTCGCGGGAACGGTCACGGGCCCCTCACTGCGCAGCGGGATGGGTGCGGCAACCGGTCGACAGTGTAGCGATGCTACAGGGTTCATGGATGGTAAGCGGCGCCATTCGACGACGTCAACGACCGGGGCGCACGATATTCGAATCGGAATCGGCCCGCGAGACGAAATGTCGCACGATGGCCTGAAGCTATACTTCAGGCGGATTCGTTCCAGGCCGCGAGCGATCGGAGGGTTGCGAGACGATGGCTGCCACGGAGCTTCAGCTCGGGCCGCGCATCCGCTCGCTTCGCCAGGCGCGCCAGGTCACGCTCCGCGAGCTCGCCGCGCGGGCCGGCGTGACGGAGAGCTTCCTCTCCCAGGTCGAGCGGGAGGTCACCAGCCCGTCCATCGCGTCCGTCCCGCGGATCGCCCGGGCGCTCGATCTCGGCATTGCGGAGCTGTTCGTCGACGAGCCGCCACTGAGCAGCGTCGTCCGTCGGGCCGAGCGTCGGCGGATCGTCTACAACGGCCTGAACGCGGTCGACGAGTTCCTGACGTCAGACCGCGAGGGCCGTCTCCAGGTGATCCTGACGACGCTCGAGCCGGGCGGCGGGACCGGCGACGAGGCCTACACCCACGAGTCGGACGAGGAGGTCGTGATCGTCCTCGAGGGCAGCCTGGAGTTGTGGGTCGGCGACGAGTTCCACCTCCTCGCCGACGGGGATTCGATCACCTACTCGTCGCGCCAGCCGCATCGCAACCGCAATCCGGGGCCGGGCCGGGCGGTCATCCTGTTCTGCGCCACGCCACCGAGCTTCTGACCCGCTGCTTCAGGAACCCGGGTGACGGCTCTCGTCGTCAGGCCGGGTGCGCGATGGGCCGGATCTCCACCCCGCCGTGCATTGCGGTGGCCTCCGGGAGCTGACCGGCCAACCGGACCGCCTCGGCGAGATCCGGCGCTTCGAGCACGTAGTAGCCCCCGACGACCTCCTTGGTGTCGATGAACGGGCCGTCGGTGGCCGACGGGCGTCCCGCTGGGCCGCGCCGCACGCTCACGGCCGTGGCGATCGGCTCGAGCTCGTTGGCGGACACGATGGCGCTGCCCGCCGTGGCGTGGAATACCCCATGCGCCTTCGTGTTCGCCTGATGCCATGTCTCGGGCGCGTCGGCCCATGACTGTTCGTTGCCGTAGATCAGGACCAGATACTTCGCCATGTCACGTCCAATTATCGGGGGCCTGGCAGACCCGCTCGTCCCGTTGACGAACGAAGGGGCGCCGATCGACATTTGCCCATCTTCGCCGGCGTCTGGCCGTCCAAGGGCAAGCATGCCTGAGTCGCGTCGTGACCGATCTGGGCAGCGTCACGCTCGGTCGTGCCGCAATTCGGTGCCGACCGCGCCTGCCGGCGCGGAATCTGAGTCGCCGTCGCGTCGCGACTCGCTCATGTGGCCGACCCCGCGCTTTGGACCTCGGTCGGGCGCAACGCCCCCGCTATCATGGGCCGCCATGTACGTTGTCATCCTCGCCGGCGGAGGCGGAACCCGGTTGTGGCCGCTGAGCCGGCCAGAGCGCCCGAAGCCGTTCCTGCCGCTCGTCGACGATCGCTCGCTCCTCCAGCACACCGTCGATCGGATCCTGCCGCTCGTCGACGAGTCGGATATCTTCTGCGTCGCCGACCGGCGCTACGGCCAGCTCATCCGCGACCAGGTGCCGCGGATTCACCTGATCGTCGAGCCGTCCGGTCGGAACACGGCGGCCGCGATCGCGCTGGCGACAGCCACCATTGACCGACCGGACGACGAGGTCATGCTCGTCCTGCCCGCCGACCACTGGATTTCCAGGGAGGACGTATTCCGCGGGGTGCTCCAGGCGGCCGTCCGATCGCTCGCCGGCGCAAGTTTCGGAATCGAGCATCCGCTCGTTACCCTTGGCGTCCAGGCCACGTTCGCATCGACCGTCTACGGCTACCTCCGACCCGACGATTTGCGGGGCTCGAACATCGACGGGCTGATGGCATATCCGCTGCTCGGGTTCGAGGAGAAGCCAAGCGAGGGGCGCGCCCGCGAGCTGATCAACCTCCCCGGGGTCGCCTGGAACGCCGGGATGTTCGCCTGGCAGCGCGGCGCGATCCGGGCGGCACTCGAGAAGTACACGCCGCTGCCCATGCTGATCGATCAGGCCATGGGGTCGGACCTCGCGTTGGCCGGGGCCTACGAGCGGATCACGCCGATCTCGATCGACAAGGCCGTCATGGAGAGCGCCGCCGCCGACCACCAGGTCGTCATGGGCGCGATGGATGTCGGCTGGAGCGACCTCGGCAGCTGGACGGCGCTGCTTGCGGCGATCGGCGGCGACCGGGCCGCCGGCGCGACCGGCCGCGTGGTCCAGCGCGGAGAGTCGATCGGGGTCGGGCCCGACGACCTCGTCGTCCGGCCGGACGGTGGACGCCTCGTGGTCGAGGCCGGACCCTCGATCGCCGACGGATCGGGCGACACGATCGTCGCCGACGGCGTGTGGGCCCACCTTGCCGGCGCCCGACACCTCGGAGCGGAGGTGCGCAGCCTGCTCGACCGGGTCGACCACGAGGAGGTCCACCCATGACGATCATCGCCGAGACGCCGACGCCGACGAAGATCGTGTTCGGGACGGATGGCTGGCGGGCGAAGGTCGCCGACGACTACACGTTCGAGAACGTCAGGCGCTGCGCCGATGGGGTCGCCCGGTACGTCGTCGCGCGGGGCGCGCAGGCAAAGGGAGTCGTCGTCGCGTTCGATCGCCGGTTCGCGTCCGAGCACTTCGCCGCCGCGGCGTCGGAGGTGCTCCTGGCCCACGACATCCCGGTTTTCCTCGCGACCCACGGGGTCCCGACCCAGATGAGCTCGTACGAGGTCGTCGAACGCGGGGCGGCGGCCGGAATCGTGATCACCGCGTCGCACAACCCGTGGACCGACAACGGGTTCAAGGTCAAGGCACCCACCGGAGCCGCGGCCGGGAGCGACATCCTGACCGTCGTCGAAGCCGCGATCGCCGGCAACGGCGGGACGGCCATCGCGCGCCGGCCGCTCGCCGACGCCGCGGCCGCCGGGCTGGTCGAGCGGTTCGACCCGTTCGTGGGCTACGAGCGGTTCGTCCGCCGGACGATCGATCTCGACGCCCTCAAGGCGGCCGACCTCTCGATCCTCGTCGACCCGCTGTACGGCGTCGGCGCAGGCTGGATCCCGCGCCTCCTGCGCGACGGCCGCATCCGGATCACCGAGATCCACAGCGAGCGCAACCCGTATTTCGGCGGGATCAATCCCGAGCCGATCCGGCCGAACGTCGACGAGGCCCTGGCGCGGATCGAGGGCGGCGGGTTCGATCTCGGGCTGCTCCTCGACGGCGACGCGGACCGGGCCGGCGCGGCCGACGAGCAGGGGACCTTCATCCACCAGCTCCAGGTCACGGGCCTCCTGATGTACCACCTCGCCGAGCATCGCCGGCTCCGCGAGCCGGTCGTCGTCAGCGTCAACAACACCTCGATGGCCGCCCGGCTCGGCGACCACTACGGGATTGCGGTCCGCGAGACGCCGGTCGGGTTCAAGTTCATCGGCCCCGAGATGATCGCGACCGGGGCGATGCTCGGCGGCGAGGAGTCGGGCGGGTTCGGGTTCGGGATGCATCTGCCCGAGCGGGACGGCATCTACGCCGATCTCATGCTGCTCGAGCTGTTCCTGGCCGAGAAGGCCGCCGGCCGCTGGCCCGTCTCGTCGGCGATCGCCAGATTCCACGAGCTCGCCGGGCCGTCGTTCTACCGCCGGATCGACGTCCATGTCGACCGTGCGATCTACGACGAGACGAAGCGGCGGCTGCTCGTCGAGCTGCGCGACCAGCCGCCGGCCGACCTCGACGGCCGGCCGATCGCCCGGACCGTACCGCTCGACACGAACGATGGCTTCAAGTTCTTCCTGGTTGACGGGACGTGGCTCCTCATCCGCGCGAGCGGCACCGAGCCGCTGGTCCGGGTCTACACGGAGGCCACGTCGCCCGACCTGCGCGAGTCGATGCTCCTCGCCGGCGAGCGGCTGGTGCGCGGCTCGTGAGCGACGAGCGGCCCGGGACGATCAGCACACGCCG
>JANMCU010000072.1:0-8242 GCA_031361415.1 Chloroflexota bacterium
CAGCAGGGCGATGGCGTTGCCGACGAGCGGCGCGATCGAGACGTCGACGAGGCGCTCGAGCGCCGCGACGAGGCGCGGCACAGCGTGCAGGTAGCCGGCATACGACCGAGAGAACTGATCCACTGCCGACCCGAAATACGAGCCGATGTAGAAGACCTGGCCGTCCTCGTTCCAGAACTCGGCCCGGGTCAGGGTCTCCGGACGGCGCAGGACGAGCACCGCGAAGCCCGCGACGAAGATCGCGAGGTGGCGCGCCCACGGGGCCCACGACCAGAGATCGAGCGGGCGAGCGTTGGACCGGGTCAGGGGAGGTCGGGCCGCGGTCACCGGGTAACTAGAGCCGGATCCCTTGACCCATGGCGCCCCAGACGTCGACCACGTCCCGCCCGCCGACGTCGAGCTCCCGATAGGCCTTGTGCGGCACGCCGAGGACGAGGATCGCACTCTCCTCGAGGACGCAATCGAGGGTCGTCAGCCGCTCATCCTGGACGAACGGATCCGTGCACACGACCCGGGCGCCGGCCCACGCGAGCAGCTTCCGGAGCTTGTAGCTGAGCGACGCCCGCGGGTCGTCGGACTCGGCCTTGAAGGCCATGCCGAGGATCCCGATCGTCTTGCCCTCGAGGCCACCGTAGCGCCGCTCGAGCGCGGACACGATGTAGGCGGGCAGGCCTTCGTTGACCTGCATCGCCGCCTGGCCGAGCGGGAAGTGGTCGGCCGTGAACGCGGCGAGCTGCATCGTGTCCTTGAACAGGCACGGACCGGCCGCGAACCCCGGCGCCGGCAGGTCCGCGGCGCGCGGGTAGTCGGTCCGGATCGCGTCGAGGACGTTCGTGTAATCCACGCCGGCCTGGTCGGCGATCATGAAGAACTGGTTCGCTACCGCGAACTTCATGTAGCGCCACGTGTTCGTGAACAGCTTCGCGAGCTCGGCTTCCTTCGAGGTCGTCCGGATCGTCCGCTTGGCGAGCCGGCCGAAGAGGACCTCGGCCCGGTCGCCTGCGACCGGGGTGTCGGCGCCGACGATCTGGGGCAGAGTGTGAAGCTCCTCGAGCGCGTGCCCCTCGGCGATCCGCTCGGGACAGAAGGCGACGTCGACGACGCTGCCGCGCTTCGCGAGACGCTGGGCGACGTAGGCCGTGGTGCCCGGATAGACGGTGCTGCGCAGGACGACGAGCACCCCGTCCTTCAGGTGCGGCGAGATCTGGGCGACCGCCCGCTCGAAGACCGTCATCGACGGGCCGAGGAACTCGTCGACCGGGGTGCCGATCACGACGATGACCTGCATCGTCCGCTCGAGAATTGCGCCGTCAGTACTCATCTCGAGCCGGCCGGTCGGCAGGATCTCGCGGAGGAGCTCGTCGGCGCCGTTCTCCTTGAACGGCATCTCGCCCGCGGCGAGCCGGTCGAGGGCCGGCTGGCTGATGTCGTAGATGCCGACCCGGAGTCCGGCCTGAGCGAAGGCGAGGCTGAGCGGAAGTCCGACGTGGCCCGCGCCCCCGAGGACCACGACGTCGAGTTCAGAGGACATACTGGAACGGTAGCAGCCCGTCGTCGTCGGCCGTGCCTCGTCAACGGTCCTGTCTGGAACAGGGGGACTGGTCCTGATCGATCGCCATGCCGTCGCGGTCGGGGTCCTCGCGGCGCTGTTCGCCGGCCCGAACCTGCTGGCGCCCCTGAACACCTACGACGGCGGTCTGGCCGGCTCGGCGGGAACGTTCCTCGCTCACGGCGCGCTTCCCTATCGCGACTTCTGGTGGCTCTATGGCCCGGGCAGCCCGATCCTGTCGGCCCTGGTCACGGCCGTGTTCGGGCCGAGCATCCTCGTGATCCGTGGACTCGGCCTGCTCGTGATCGCCGGCCAGGGCGCCGCCGGCTACTCGCTTCTTCGGCCCCGAGCGCCGCACCTGGTTGCGGCAATCCTCATGATCGGTGGCCTCGCGGCGGCTTCGTTCGTCCTCGGAGTCGATCTGACCGCGTGGTCGCTTGCGCTCTTGCTCGCTCTCGCCGGGCTCCTGCTGCGTCGAGACGGCCACGATCGGGCGGCCGGGCTCGCCCTGGGCCTCGCCTTCCTCGCCCGGTTCGATGTCGGCGCCTATGCCGTCATCGGCGCGTTGCTGTTGCCGCGACGGCGCGATCTCCTCATCGGCTTCGGCGCGCTCGCCGTGCCGGTCGGGGTGTTCATGGCGTTGACAACCCCCCTGCCCGATCTCGTTCAACAGGTGATCTGGTTCCCGCTTATCGGGACTCGCCAGTTTCGGTACGTGCCGCCGCCTCGCGCCGACGACATCGTCGCGGTGTTCCTGTTCCTCAGCCTCGTCATCGTGCCGAAGCTGGCGGTCGGCGCGGCGGCCGTCGCCTGCCTCCTCGGGCGCCTGCCGCGCTCGGTGCTCCCTCTGATCGTGTTCGGCGCGCTGTGCCAGTTCCAGTCGGTCAGCCGGGCGGACATCTACCACCAGGCGCAGGCGGCGATCCCGGGCCTGATCCTGCTCGGGGTCCTGGCCGGTCCGTTCTCCGTGCCGGCCGGCGGCGCATTGCCCGCACGTGCCCGGTTTGCGCGCCTGGGCGCGTTCGCCGACCTGGCCCTGACCTGCGTCCTGTGCCTGATCCTCGGATCGTTCTCGCTCCTGCGGGTCGAGCGCGGGTCGACGACGCCGTCCGAGGCGGGGCTCGTTGCTGGGGTCCGGACGATCCTCGCGAGCACGTCGCGCGACGAGCCGGTCTTCGTCGCCCTGACCAGTAACCGGTTCACGCTGCTCAATCCGATGCTCGTGTATTACCTCGCCGACCGGAGCGCCGGCGCCTGGGCGACGATGGACAACCCCGGAGTCACGAACACCGACGCCGTGCAGCAGCGGACGGTCGACGAGCTCCGGTCAAGCAGAACCGAGGTCCTCTACCTCGATCACGACCTGGCCGACGCCTCGGAGCCGACCAACGACAGCGCGATCCCGGGCTCGACGATCCTCGACGCGTACCTCGCCGCGACGTACATCACGGTCTGCGACTACGGCTCGGCCCGGATCGTCGCGACGCGGGAGCGAGCGCTCCGGATCACATGTGTGCCCATCCGTGACGAGCGGCTGCTCGATGTGCTCGGCGGGCTTGGGCCTTGAGCGACGAGTTGGGACGGCGCGTGGTCGCTGCTGGTCCAACGTCTCACATCGAGCTACCGATGCTTCTCTGGATAGGCTCTTTGCCGATAATCGGATAATTGAGGGGCTGGATTATCCGATTCGTGCCAACGCGCACGGCGCGCCGGGCCCGCGCTGATCAGCCGGGCGCAACGAGGATCGTGGCGTCGCTGTCGCTGTAGGCTGCCGTCCAGCCGGTTGATCGGAGCCGCGCGATGAAGTCATTCTCGTCGACGCCCGCCACGACGAACCGGGGATGCCAATCGGCGAGGATCGCCTGCCAGCCATCGCCGCCGGAGCGGACGACGTCGTAGTCGTCCCAGACCTTGGGCGGGAAGACCTCGATCCGCGAGTCCAGGACGACCGGGTTGTCGGGCAGGGCGAGCTCGAACCACGAGCCCCAGGGCTGCGGGTTGAGGATCCGATCACCGGGCTTCGCGAGGTCGCGCAGCTTCGCGGTGATCCCGGCCGGCGCGTCGCCGACGAGGTTGAGTGGCGCGCCGATCCGGGCGTCCAGCGGGCGCCAGATGGGCAGGAGGATCACGCACAGGACGATGATCAGGCCGACGACGACGAGGTTGAGGGGGCTCTTCCGTTCGCGCCGTGCAGGCTCGGTCACGCCAGCCTCCGCTGTCGTCGTCACCTGCACCGCGAGCACCCCGGCGACCGCCACGGCCGCGCCGAGCGGCCACCAGGCGACGCCACGGATCGCATACGCGCCGACCGCCGCAAATGCGCCGAGCCAGAGCAGAGTCGGCCAGGGTGTCGATCGCCCGCGCCGTGCGAGCAGGACGACGACAAGCGCCACCGACCCGAAGAAGAGCAGGCCCGGGACCGTGCGGAGTGAAGTGGGTTCCCACTCGCTGATTCGGCTTGTGACGACCGCGTTGGTCGACAGACCGGCCGCATAGGCCCAGACCTGCGGACCGAACGGGTTGATCAGCGCGGCCGCCGCGGCGACGACGGCGATCACCAGGGCGCGATGCCCGTTGGGCGAACGCTCGTGGAGGTCCTCGAGCCAGGCGAGCCCCAGGATCGCCGGGCCGAGGAAGAAGCTGCCGTGGATGTTCGCCCAGAAGATGACGATGACCGGAACGGCCCACAGCCGACCCGGATGACCTCGTCGATCGGCAACGAGCATGAGCGTCAGCGTCATCAGCGCCATGCCGATCAGCTGCGGTCGGAGGGCGAGGGCGACCGCGCTCACGATGAACGCGGCGATCGTCAGCCAGGCGGCCCGCCGGAGGTCGAGGCCACGCCGCCGGCAGGCCTCGAACAGGAACCCGAAGGTCAATCCGACGAGGGCCGCCCGGAGCAGGATCAGACCGGTCCAGCCGGCCAGCCGGTACACGGCCGCCAGGATGACCTGGGCGCCCCACTGCTGGTCCATCCAGCTCGCGCCGGCGGCGGTGAAGGTGAAGGTGTCGACGCTCGGGATGTGGCCGGTGTCGAGGATGATCTCGCCCGCCCGCAGGTGGTACGCGAGATCGACCGCGGACAGGTTGGCGAGGAACGCCCCGAGCACCGGCAGGCCGATCGCGAGGAACGCCCAGAGGCGGCCGAGGGTCATGCCGGCTCGGCTCGAGACGCGGTGGCCAGCCGTTCGGGACGCGGCGGAGCATCGTCGGCGAGGGCCGCGCGCTCGCGCCAGCCGACGACCAGCAGCGCGACGATCACGAGGTAATAGGGCGCTGTGTAGACCTGCTCCGGGACCATCGCGATCAGCAGCCACAGATGGCTGAGCGGGACGACCAGGATCCACCACTGGCGGCGCTCGAGCAGCCACGCCACCGGCAGGAGCAGCGCCAGCGCGTAATGCGACCAGACGATCGGCGAGAGGATCTGGCTGATCGTGACCACGAGCAGGTAGCCCGGGACCTTCGGCATCCAGCGCGCCGCGACGACGACCAGGCCGAGCATCGCCACGGTGTTCGCGGCCTGCAGGATCCCCGCCGACGGAAGGTCCAGCCCGAGCCGGTGGGCGCTCGCGCCGATCGCGTAGTTGGATGCAAGGTCGGTCGCCGAACTGATCTGGCCGAGGACACGGAGGAAGGTCGGCAGGTCGCCGAGACCGACGACGAGCCCGGCGACGCCGATGACGGCGATCGTGGCGATCGCGGCGGCCGCTGCCCGGAGGTTGAGCCGGAGCACCAGCCAGGCGATGACGAGACCCGGCTGGACCTTGACGATCGTCCCGATCCCGACGACGAGCCCGAGCGGCGCGGGTCGATCGAGCCAGCGCCAGCCGAGCGCCGAAAGCAGGAACAGGAACGGCACGACCTGGCCGATCCGGAGCCCGAAGATCAGCGGCCAGCCCATCGCTCCGAGCAGGAAGATCGCGATCCGGATCCACGGTTGGACCGGGAGGATTGCGCAGGCGAGGGCAAACGCGGCGGTCGAGGCCGCGATCCAGACCCACAGGCCGGCCCCGCCGAGGGCGGCGAACGGGAGCACGAACAGCAGGAAGGGCGGCGGGTACTGGTAGAGCCCGCACTCGCCGGTCCGGGCCACGCCGGCCGGGTAGAGCGCCTCGCCGTTGAGGTGGCGCGTGGCCGCGTCGGCGTAGGTGTTGTAGTCGCAGCCGAGCGTGGTCGACGCGGCACTCAGGCCGAACCCGATGTACGCGACCGCGATCACGCCGACGAACGCGACGATGAGCCCAAGCATGATCCGGCGCGAGCGCTCGTCGGTCGCGCTCCGGCTGGGGGCGACCGTCATCACGCGGGCACGGACGCGACTGCGGCGACCGGATCCGAGGCCGGGCGACGGCGCCAGCCGATCACAGAGCCCGTGACGGCGACGGCGAGCCCCGCGACCGGCGGACTGATGATCGAGACGAGCGGCAGGAGCACGCCGAGAAGGAGTCCAGCCGGCCGGCTTGCTCGCCAGATCAGGATGATCGCCGGGATCAGGACCCCGGCGTAGTTCAGGCCGAGCGTCGGCTGGGCGATCAGGGTCAGGCCGATCGCGACGGCCAGCCCGGGTTCGAGTGCAAGCCGGCGTCCGGCAACGGCCGCCCAGCCGAGGGCGAGCGGGATCGCCGCGAACGCCAGGGGCTGCGACACGCCGGACAGGCCGAGATTGCCGCTGAAGGGTTGGGCGAGACCGCCGAGCTTCGGCAAAGCGACGAGGTAGTCGACATACGCCCATGGGCCGATCACGATTGCGAACCCGATTGTCACGACGACGGCGACGGCGAGGAGGTCGACCAACCGGGCGCGGTCGCGGACGAGCATCCAGACGACGAGCGCGGCGACCAGCGGCTTGAACGCGATTGCCATGAGGATCCCGAGCGGGACGACCGCCCAGCGCCGGTCGGGGACCGCGGCGAGGACCGCGAACGCTGCGACGTACAGGACCATGACGTTGCCGAGGATCAGGTCGTGGATGACGGGTGGGGCGGCGACCGCGAGGCCGACGAGGGCGCCCGTGATCAGGACGCGGTCTGACGGCCGTGGGGTCGCGCGGATCGCGAACAGCCCGAGGGTCGCGAGGGAGGCGACCTTGATCGCGAGCCACAACGAGGCGTTCAGCCCGAGCCCCCAGAGCCAGGCCAGCGGCGGCGGATAGAGATACGGGTACGGCGTCAGGGCGCGGATGTCCACCGTGTTTGCCCAGGCGTACGGGTTCTGGTGCGCGCCGAGCTGGGCTGCCGCCTCCTCGTACGCCCGCCAGTCCGTGGCACCCTCCCGGAACAGGTACGGCAGAACGGTCAGGTCAAGCGCCGCGAGGACGACGGCGATCCCGATGAGCGTCGCTGCCGCCGCGGGAAATGTTCTGTCCGAGCGCCGACCAAGGGCGACGGAAACGGTCGTCGACAGGCTCGTCACGGGCTCAGGAATCTCGTCGTCGGTGATCGCGAGCCGTGAAGCGGCGCATCAGGCCGCGGAGTGGACTCGGGCGCCTCGAGAGGGCGTCGCAGGATCATCCCGTACGACAGTCCGAACGGAATCGACCAGCGCGAGATGACCCGTTGTTCCAGCGCGAATGTGGCACCGAGTAGGCGGTTGACGGGCCCGACCGGGAGCCGCTCCTGGTTGCCGAGGTCGAGACCGGTGGCGTTCGACATCAGACGATAGCCGATCGCGATCGGCGCGAGGAACGTGTTGAAGGCGGTCTCGAACGTGATCTCGAGCCCGGACGCATCGGCGAGGGAACGCAGCTCCGCGCGGCCGTATCGCCGTCGATGGTGGAGGCGCTCGTCGTGCGATCCGAAGAGTCGCCTGTGGGCTGGGACGGTGACGAGGATCCAACCGCCGGGTCGCGTCATCCGGACCAGGGCCGCCAGCGAGCCCGCATCGTCGGTGCAGTGCTCGAGAACGTCGAGAGCCGCGACCAGGTCGAAGGTGGCGTCGGGGAACGGAAGCGTCTCGGGAAGCCGGCCGGAGCGGATATCGGTGCCGGGATGACGCTCGGTGGCCCAGGTGGCGGCTTCCTCGTAGGGCTCGAACGCGCTGACGTCGCCGCGCTCCTCGAGCAGGCCGAGATTGCCGCCGGTGCCGCAGCCCGCTTCAAGGATCCGCGGCCGATCCGGCAGCGCGATCCGGTCCAGCATCGCGCCGATGACGGCCCGCCGTCCGACGAACCACCAGTGCCGATCTTCGTGCGCCGCCATCAGCGCGTACGCGGCTCGTTCCATTCGGCGCCCCCGTGCGCTGGTCGATTGAGTTCGGAACGAACCTTATCCGGCCGGGTCAAGCGTGCCCTATGCCACAAAGGTCCTGTCAGAGCGCGCGGTCCGGTCGACACGCCAGAGCGGGACGCACGCGGCCAGGACCGCCAGGGAGTTGCCCCAGACGACGGGCATCGCCAGGACGACGGCGATCGGCAGGACCCAGCGCCGCCCGGTCAGGCCGGCGGCTCCCGCGACGAGCACCGCCGCGACAAGCCGCGGCAGCAACGGCACGGGCAGGTACCAGCCCACTGTCGTGAATGCCGCGGTTCCCGCGCCGCTCGCGTCCGCGCGGAGGACGTCGGCCCAGCGCGCCCAGGCCGCCGGGACGCGAACGAACAAGACGAACCCGAGCGCGGACCTGACACCCACCGCGATCACCACAGGTCACCCCTAGCCAGCGCCTATGAACAAGAAGTCCCCGAATCCCGGGGTG
>JANMCU010000050.1:0-5376 GCA_031361415.1 Chloroflexota bacterium
CCATGGACAAAGAACACCACAGGCCGATTGTGAGCGTTGCGCGGACTGAAAACGTCCAGCGTCTGCCGATCCTTGCCCTCATAGTAGCGGATGTCCAGGTTCTCCTGGATGGGCCCGGCGTCCGCTTCGGGTTCCACACGCGGCACCCCAATCCGCTCCGCAGCGTGAGCGGGCGTCAAACCTACAAGGACAGTCAGGAGTGGGACGATCAGGATCCCACCGCCAAGCCCGAGGAGCGACCCGAACAGGCCGGCGGCGACTCCCCCCGACAGCAGCGCCAGTCCCTCGATCACGTCATCCGCCCAGATCGGTTGATCACCGGTTCACGAACCACCTTCGGTCCACCATCGGGGATGGAGACTTCGCTGTGGCCTCCCTCCCGAGGACCTCAGGGCCGGAGGTGCTGCGGGGCGTACGGCAGGAGGGCGACGATCCGGGCTCGCTTCAGGGCCACGGCCAGCTCACGCTGGTGCTCGGCGCAGGTGCCGGTCTTGCGGCGCGGCTCGATCTTCGCCCGCTCCGAGAGGTAGCGGCGGAGGCGGTTGACCTCCGTGTAGTCGATCGAGACGGTCTTGTCCGCGCAGAACGCGCAGACCTTCCGGCGACGTCGGTCGCGGTAGTAGTCGTCGCGCTTCTTGGCTCTGGCGGGGGGTGGCATCGGTGTCTCCTCGGTGCGCGGCGACTGCGCCGCACGGGATCAGTCGGGTTGAAATCAGTCGGGCGACCGGATCGGTCGCGGAAGGGTCAGGATCGCTCGCTCAGAACGGCAGGTCGTCGAGGTCGCTCACGTCGTCGAAGCTGCCACCACCACCGCGCGGGGCGTTGCCGCCGGCGTTGCCACCGTTGCCCGCGGGCGCGCCCGCGGGTCGCGGCGGAGCGGACGTGGTCGTGCTGGCGAACTCGCCGTCACCGTCCTCGCGGTTGCGCTTCTCGAGGTTGACGAGGCTGTCGGCCGTCAGCTCGAGCGAGGTCCGCTTCTGGCCGTCGCGGCCTTCGAACTCGCGGGTCTTGAACCGACCCTCGACGAAGACCTTGTTGCCCTTCCGGAGGTTCTCGGCGGCGCGTTCCGCACGATCGCCCCAGACGCTGACGCGGAACCAGTCGGTCGCCTCGACCCACTCGTTGGTCTGCTGGTTCTTCGTGCTCTGGTTGACGGCAACGTTGAACTGGGTGACCGGGCGACCGCTGGGCGTGTAGCGCATCTCCGGATCCGCGCCCAGGTTGCCGATGATCATCACCTTGCACAGGGCCATCGTCGCGCTCCCTCAGTCGATGGCGGCCGGGGCCGCCTCGGTCTCGGATTCGTCGATCCGCTCGGGGATATCGTCGTCCTCTTCGTCCTCGGCCGACGGGAGATTGGTGTCATCCGACTCCTCGCTGCCGTCCTCGAGACCGTCGTTCCGACCCGGTCGGGCCGGTCGGTCGTCGCGCGTCACCAGGTGGCGGAGGACCTCTTCGGTGATCTGGAGCGTGCGCTCCATCTCGGCGAGGGCCGCGGGCGGCGCCTCGAAGAGGACGATGTGGTACGAGCCTTCGCGGTACCGGTCGATCTGGTAGGCCAGCCGGCGGCGGCCCCACGGGGCGACCTTCACGATCTGGGCGCCGTCGGCGACGAGCTGGCGGGTGGTGCGGTCGATGACCGCCTGGGCCTTGTCATCCGCGACATCGGGACGCAGGACCAGCATGAGTTCGTATCGGCGCATGCGCCAGTGCACTCCTTCCAATGGGAATCGTCCCGCTGGGCGGCAAGGCCGACGCGGAACCGAAAGGCGGGTGCGGAGTGTAGCACGAGGGCAGCCTCGCGCCCGCGAGGGCCTCCGGCGCCCGCCGCCAGGGTAGCCGGCCCACCCGATCCACCCGCTCGTGTCGGACGGCCGACGGCGTGTTGCCGCTCGCCCGTTGTATCCTCTCAGCCACCGGTCTCCGGATCGGTCGCCTGACACGACCATCGGACCCCATCCTGCCCGCGGAGGATCCGTGCCCGCCAGCACCGTCCTGCTCATCGAGGCCGATCCGGCCTTCGGCGAGACGATCTCCACCGTCCTGACCAGCGTCGGCTACACGGTCACCATCTCGACCGACCCCGACGACGCATTCGCCAGGGTCAGTGCCAACCAGGTCGTCATCATCGACGTCGTTTCCGGCGCCAAGTCGGCGGCCGAGGTCTGCCGCGAGATCCGGGCAACGCCGTCGCTCGTGGCCATCCCGGTCCTGTGCGTCAGCCAGACCGAGGAAGTCGAGGAGCGGATTCGCTTCCTCGAGGCCGGCGCCGACGACGTCATGGCCAAGCCCTTCGACGCACGCGAGCTCGAGGCTCGGGTCGAGGCACTCCTCCTCCGCTTCCAGCGCTCGAAGGACCTGAGCTCGGTCGTCTCGACCGACGGGATCACGGTCTCGCGAACCCGCCGCGTCGTCACCGTCCACAGCCCGAAGGGCGGTGCCGGGACGTCCACCATCGCGGTCAACATCGCGATGGCCGCCGCCCAGCGCAAGCCCGATCGCGTCGTGATCGTCGATCTCGACCTGCAGTTCGGCCAGGTCGCCACGCACCTGAACATCCAGCCGCGCCAGACCCTGACCGACGTCATCCGCGACGATTCGGCACTGCGCGAAGCCGAGCTCCTGCGGACGTACGCGACCCGCCATGACAGCGGCCTCCACGTCCTGGCCGGGCCGACCGGGCCCGAGCAGGCCGCGCTCGTCACCGCCGATCACGTCGATCGGCTCCTCAGCACGCTCCTCGACACGTACGACCAGATCGTCGTCGACACCAGCTCCTGGCTCGACGAGCGAACGCTGCAGGCGTTCGAGCACGCCGAGACCGTGATCTTCGTCGTCAACCCCGAGATCGCCGCGCTCAAGGCCGTGACCGGCCTCGTGGAGTACCTCAACGAGGCGGGCACGGTCGCGGGCAAGACGACGTTCGTGCTCAACAACACGTTCGGGCGCGAGATCCTCAGGCTGCGCGACGTCGAGCAGGCGCTCGGCACGAAGGTCGGCGCCGAGCTGCCGTACGATCCGTTCCTGTACCTGAAGGCCGTCAACGAGGGTGTGCCGATCGTCCTCGGCGCCCCGAACGCGCCGGCCTCGGACCGGCTGGCGAAGCTGTCGAGCAGCGCGTTCGGCTCGGACGGGATCGTCGTCCCGGCGGCCGTCGACGAGCGCAAGTCCGGGGGGCGGTTCTCGCTCCGCCGGCGCTGACATCCCGGGCGTCGCCCGGGGCCGCCGGTCCCGTAGGTCCCCCTGGCCGTGATCGCCCGGAAGATCATTCCCGCAACAACCGACAACGACGGCCCGCCGAATCGCGGAATTCCGCCCGATCTAGGTCTGGTCGCGGGCCCGGTCGACCGCGGCCCGATAGCCCTCATGAGCGACCGCTTCGTCGACCTCGGCGAGGCTCGCATCGGACGTCGCGTCGGCGAACCCAGCGGTTGCCGACAGGGCGGCCAGCTTGGCCGCCTCGGCGGTCTTGGCCGCCGACGTCTCGGCGAACGCCATCGCTTCGAGCGCGCTCTTGGCGGCGGTTGCCGTCGCAGCGGCCGCGCTCGCGGCCTGGTCCGCAGCCATGGCGGCCGCCTCGGCGGCGATCCGACCACGCCGGGCGACGGCGACGCTTCGCTCGGCCTCGCGCCAGCTTTGGAGCGCCTCTTCGGTCGTTTGCAGGTCGGACGGTTCAGGCATCTTCACCCTCATGCGACGGGCTGGGGGTCCGGGGGGCATTGTGCCCTCTCGATCGCTCGGCGGTCGAGGCAGGCGACATCAACGGTGGTGCCGGAGCCGGGGTTCGAACCCGGACGATCTTGCGATCAGCGGTGTTTAAGACCGCCGCGTCTGCCTGTTTCGCCACTCCGGCCCAGCCGCATCGTAGCGGCCGCCGGTCCTGCCGCGGCGCCTCAGTCGCGTCAGACTCGCCGTCGACGGGCGATACTGCGGAGCGTGTACATCCCCGACCATTTCCGACCAACCGACGAGGACGTCGCCGAGCTCCTTTCGAACATCCGCGCCGCCGACCTCGTCAGCGCGACCGCCGACGGCCTGCTCGCGACGATGCTGCCGCTCATTCATGAGCCGCCTGCGACGGCCGCCACCGACGCTGACGCCGGCAACCGCGGCCGGCTGATGGGCCACGTGGCCCGGAACAATCGCCAATGGACGGTCCCGCCGATCGGCGAGGCGATGGTGATCGTGCGCGGCCCCGACGCGTATATCTCGCCGGCGTGGTACGCGACAAAGCGCGAGCATGGCCGGGTCGTGCCGACCTGGAACTACATCACCGCCCACGTCCACGGCCGGCTCGTGATCCACGACGACGCGGCATGGGTCGAGGCGAACGTGCGCGCCCTGACCGAACGCCACGAGGCGTCGCGGGCGAAGCCGTGGTCGGTCGACGACGCTCCCCTCCCCTACATCGACGGCCAGCTCCGGGCGATCGTCGGGATCGAGATCGTGATCAGCCGGATCGAGGCGAAATTCAAGCTGAGCCAGAACCGGTCGGTCGCCGATGTCGACGGGGCGATCGCGGGGCTCGAGGCCGCGTCACCCCTCAATCGGCCGGCGGCCGAGGCGATGCGGGCCGCCCGCGAGGATCGCTGACCTAACGTTCACGTCAACGGCAAGGTCTTGATAGCATCCCCGGATGAGGCAGCCCAGCCAGCCCAGCCATTCCGGCTAGTCGTCCTGGGACAGGATCACGACCGAGTACGGGCCGAGCCCGACGGCGATCCGCTGGGCCATGCCGTCCTGGCGCTCGGCGCGGCTGTCCGCGTCGAGCGAGTCGACGACCTCGAAATCCGGGTCGTAGCCGTCCCAGTCGCTGTTGAACCGGACCCGCCAGCGGCCGGCTCGCGGGACCCCGAGATGGTAGTCGGGCCACGAGGCCGCCGAGAAGTTGGCCAGCACGATCACGTCGTCGCGCGGCCCGCCCTCGAGCCAGCGGTGCCACGCGAGGACCTTCGCGTCCTCGTTGACGTGGTGGACCGTGACGTTCTCGCCGCGCAGGCCGCGCGACACGTCGGTCGTGTTGCGCCGGAGCGCGATCAGGTCGCGATGGAGCCGGAGTAGCCCGGCGTGACGGTGGCGAAGCGTCCAGTCGAGGCCGTCCTCATCGTCGAACCAGGAGCCCTCGACGAGCTCCTGGCCCTGGAACAGCATCGGGATCCCGGGGCTGGTCAGGACGATCGCGCTGCCGAGCGTGGCGCGCTTCTTCGATGCCCACGAGTCGGCGTAACCGGGCCAGATCTCCTCGGGGACGCGGGCCGACCCGTTGGCATCCTCGTCGTGCGACTCGGTGTAGATCACCCGGGCGAAGGCCTCATCCGCGTCGCCGGCATCGATCACCCCGACGATCGAGAGGATGTCCCGATCCTCGTCCTCGCT
>JANMCU010000120.1:0-4090 GCA_031361415.1 Chloroflexota bacterium
GCGAGGAAGGGCATCGCGAGGCGACGGGCGGCCGAGCGATGCACGGCGAGCGGGATCGCTGGAGCGATGTGGGCCGCGATCCGCGAGGCCTCGAACTGGAGCCGCGCCTCGCGCATGACCCGCGAGCGGGCGCGGGCGACGGCCTGGGGATCGGGGTTCAGGCGGGCGCGGGCGTATGACTCGAGCCGACGCTCGATGTCGCGATCCCGAACCTCGATGGCCTGCATGTCGTCATCCATCCGTCGTTGCATTCGCTCGACGCGGAACTCGCAGCTCGCCCGCATCGCTGCCGTCGAGCTCGATCCCGAGCTGCCGCCGCAGGGCGGCGATTGCCCGGAACTGGAGACCGCGCACGGTCCCTTCCTGTTTGCCCATCGCCTCGGCGGCCTCGCGGGCCGAAAGCCCGGCAAAGAACCGCAGCGCGATTGCCTCTCGTTGTTCGTCGGTCAGGCCGGCCAATGCCGCGTTCACGGCATCCAGCTCCTGACGCACGACCGCAACCTCGTCGGGACCTGCGTCTCCGTGGGCCCATTCGATGATCGAGTCCAGCTCGGCATGGTCGTGCCGCGTCCGGACGTGGTCGATGACGGCGTTCCTGGCCAGCCGGAAGAGCCAGCCCCCGAAGGGAATGCCCCGCGATTCGTACCGCGGCAACGCTTCCAAGGCCTTGACGAAGACATGCTGCGTCAGGTCCTCCGCGTCCGACGGGCGGTGGACGCGGCTGGCGATGAAACGGTAGATCGACTCGTGGTAATGGTCGAAGAGCATTCCGAATGCCCAGGCGTCACCCTGCTGGGCTTCGGACACGAGACGTTCGATCGCTGCGTCGTCGATGGTCATAACGACGGAATGCCGTGCTCCGTTAGGCGTGTGCCCCGACCACACCCTCCCGGGTGCGAAAGCGATCCGGCAGGGCCACGTTGACCCTGGATCCGCCACGACGGAAGGCAAGCTGCCCGAACCCCGCGGCCGCGACGACACCATACCCCGCCTCTAGGCCCATTGTGAATGACTCTTTTCGATGAGCGTCGGACCCGGCGACGACACTGGTGCCTCCGAGCAACCGATAGCGCTCGACGATGGGGCCCGCCGGATAGGTCTCGGCGGGCGATTGGTGCAGGCCGCTGGTGTTGACCTCGAGGGCGGTCCCGGTTTCCACGAGGGCCACCAGCAGCGGCTCATACAGCTCGGGCGCGGCGGCGAGCTGGGCGGGGGTCACGTGCGGGATGAGATACCGCTTGACGAAATCGAGGTGGCCGATCGTGTCGAACAGGCCCGACCGGATTGCCCCGAGCACCTCGTCGAAATAGGGCGCGACAATCTCCGCCACGGTCTTGCCGGCGGCCCAAACGGCGACACGGCTCGCCTGGAACGGCGAACCGGGGTGTGAGTGGACGCTCCCGATCACGTAGTCGTAGACGTGACGCGCGAGGTGGTCGCGGATGTCGTCCTCATGCGCCCGGTCGTAGGTGATCTCGACGCCGAATCGGATCGCCACTCCGCGCGGTCCCCAGCGATCCGCGGCCTCGCGGGCGACACGCTCGCGCTCGGTGAAGGGTACGAACGAAAACGCCGCCGCGCCCGGCACGAAGTCGACGTGATCGGTGACCGCGATCTCGGCGATCCCGCGCTCGACCGCCTGCGTGGCGTAGGCGTCGATCGGGACGTCGCTGTCGGGTGAGAGATCAGTGTGGACGTGCGCATCGAGCGGCAGGTCGCGGGTCTGGACGGAGAGCTCGGCGGCCGCCGCCTCGGGCCGATGGCCTCGGCCGGGCTCGGCCTCGGAGCGAAGCCCGAGTGAGCCAGTCTCGGCTCGCCGTCGAGGTTGCCGATTCGTCATCCGCCGATCAGGCCGAGCTCGCGGCCGACCACGTCGAACGCCTCGAGGGCTCGATCGAGCTGCGCGTCGGCGTGGGCGGCGGTGACGATGGTCCGGATCCGGGCCTTGTCGATCGCGACGGTCGGGAAGACGACGGGCTGGGCGAAGACGCCCTCCTCGAACAGGCGCTGGCTGAACCGGCCGGCCGTGTCGGGATCGCCCATCATCACCGGGGTGATCGGCGTCTCCGATCGACCGGTGTCGAAGCCGAGTCGGGCGAGCTCGGCCTTGAATCGCCGCGTGTTCGCCCAAAGCCGCTCGTGCAGCTCGGGCTCCTCCTGCATCACCTTGATCGCCTCGATGCAGGCCGCCACGACGGCCGGCGGGTGGGAGGTCGAGAAGAGGAATGGCCTGGCCCGCTGGATGAGGATGTCGCGCAGGTCCTGCGAGCCCGCGACATAGCCGCCGAGCACGCCGACCGCCTTGCTGAGCGTTCCGACCTGGATCGCCACCCGGTCATGCAGCCCGAAATGGTCGACCGAGCCACGACCGTCGCGGCCGAGGACGCCCGAGGCGTGGGCGTCGTCGACGAAGACCGCGGCATTTGCCGACTCGGCCGCCGCGACGATCCCCGGCAAGGGCGCGATGTCGCCGTCCATCGAGAAGACCCCGTCGGTCACGACCAGGATCAGGCGATAGGGGAGGCCCGTCCCCTCGCGGCCCTTCTCGACGGCTTCATCGAGAACAGCGCGGAGGCTGTCCGTATCCGCGTGCCGGTAGATCTTGCGGGGCGCCTTCGAGAGGCGCATCCCGTCGATGATCGAGGCGTGGTTGAGCTCATCGGAGACGATGAGGTCCTGTTCGCCGGTGATCGCGGGGATGATTCCGGTGTTGGCCGCGAAACCGGACTGGAACGTCAGGGTGGCGGCGGTGCCCTTGAAGACGGCGAGGTCGCGCTCGAGCTCCTCGTGAAGGCTCATCGTCCCGGCAATCGTCCGGACCGCGCCCGAGCCCGCCCCGAAGTCGCGGATCGCCTGGAGCGCCGCGTTGCGGACACGCGGATGGTGGGTCAGGCCGAGGTAGTCGTTCGACGCGAGGCTGATCTGACGCTCCTCGTCGACCGACACGATCGGCCCCTGGGCCGACGACATGACCCGGAGCGGGCGATACAGGTGTCGGGAGCGAAGGTCGTCGAGCTCCTCGCCCAGGAACGCGAGAGGGCCGGGTCTGGGGTCGTTCATCGCCATCGAACGGGCAACCTCAACGTTGATTCGTGCGTTCCTTCTCCGAAGTCGGAGACGGAGCTCATCTGTCCGAGCTGCCGCGAGGACTCGCGACCCATCCGCCTCAGGATCCGGACGTCGGTGCTCATCGGTCGCTCAATCCTTCCAGTCCATGATCACCTTGCCGGAGTCGCCGCTCCGGGCCGCGGCGAATGCAGCCTCGTGGTCGCGATACGAGAAGCGGTGGGTGATCGCCGGGCGGATGTCGAGCCCGGACTGGAGCATCACCGACATCTTGTACCAGGTCTCGTACATCTCCCGGCCGTAGATGCCCCGGAGCGTCAGCTGGTTGAAGACGACCTTGCTCATGTCGATCGAGATCTCCTCGGTCGGGATGCCCAGGATCGCCATCCCGCCGCCATGCGCCATGTGGGCGAGCGCGTCGCGCAGGGCCGTCGGGTTGCCGGACATCTCGAGGACGACGTCGAAGCCTTCGACCATCCCGATCTCTGGTTCCAGGTTCGAGAGCGCCGTGGCCCGCGGGTCGACGACATGGGTCGCGCCCATCTTCAGCGCGAGCTCACGGCGGAACGCGTTCGGCTCGCTGACGACGACGAGACGGGCGCCGGCATGGCGGACGACGGCCGCGGCCATGAGCCCGATCGGTCCGGCGCCGACGATCAGGACGTCCTCGCCGAGGACCGGGAAGCTGAGCGCGGTGTGGACCGCGTTCCCGAACGGATCGAAGATCGCCGCGACCTCCGGATCCACGCCCGGCCAGTGGTGCCACACGTTCGTCACCGGCAGCACGACCTGCTCGGCAAATGCGCCGTCCCGGTTGACCCCGAGCCCTACGGTCTTCGCACAGAGGTGCCAGCGGCCGGCCCGGCAGTGGCGGCAGTGGCCGCACACGACGTGGCCTTCGCCACTCACGATGTCGCCGGGCTGGAGGTCGGTCACGTTGCTGCCGATCTCGAGAACCTCGCCGACGAACTCGTGGCCGACGATGAGGGGCGGTGTGATCGCGCCAGCGGCCCAGGCGTCCCAC
>JANMCU010000123.1:0-4712 GCA_031361415.1 Chloroflexota bacterium
TGTCGTCCTGCGGGTCGCGACCGTGTACCAGGGCAACGTGTCGTCGTCGCTGGTCCGCGTCGGCGAACTGTTCCGTGATGCGGTCCGGCTCAACGCGAGCGGCGTGATCCTCGTCCACAACCACCCGTCGGGCGACCCCACCCCGTCGCCCGACGACCTCCACCTCACGGCCGAGGCGCTGGCCGCCGGCCGCCTCCTCGACATCGACCTGCTCGACCACCTCGTCGTGGGCCACGACGCCTATGTGTCACTGCGCGACCGAGGCGTCTCGTTCGACCGGACCGCGCGCCGCGCGGGCTGTTGGTTCGGCGCTCGATCGCCTGGTTTCTGTCATCCGAATCCCAGGTGGTCGCCAGCCGGATTTCGGATTGAGATGCGGCCTCGATCGAGCGTGGTCTTGCCGGCAGATCTGGTCATTCGAATCCCACGCGGTCACATGACACAAATCGGCTGCCTTGCGACCGCGTGAGATTCGTTTGTCGAATTCAGGCCTGGCCGGCGAGCCGGCGTTGGGACAGGGCGATCGACCGCCTCCGGCGCGTCCGGACCGCGCGGGTATACTGCACGGGCTCTCCCCGCCCGAGACCGAGCGCGCGATCCGCCACCGCCCTGCCGCGGAGCCGCTGCGACCCGGCCCCGATCCCCACCACCGCGAAGGACCCGCCTGCCGTCATGTTCGACCGTTTCCTCGGCCTCTTCTCCCGGGATATCGGGATCGACCTCGGGACCGCCAACACCCTGGTCCACGTCCGCGACCGCGGGATCGTCATGAGCGAGCCATCGGTCGTCGCGATCGACGCGAAGACGAAGCGTGTCCTCGCGGTCGGGGCCGAGGCCAAGCGGATGGTCGGCCGGACGCCGGCCTCGATCATCGCGGTTCGCCCGCTCCGGGACGGCGTCATCAGCGACTTCGACGTGACCGAGCAGATGATCAAGTACTTCGTCGACAAGGTCCACGACCGGATCGGGCTGATCGCCAGGCCGCGAATGCTGCTCGGCATCCCGTCGGGCGTGACCGAGGTCGAGAAGCGGGCCGTCCGCGACGCCGCGATGAACGCCGGGGCCCGCTGGGCCCGCCTGATCGAGGAGCCCATGGCCGCCGCGATCGGTGCCGGGCTGCCGGTCAGCGAGCCGTCCGGCAGCCTGATCGTCGACATCGGCGGTGGCACCACCGAGGTGGCGGTCATCAGCCTCGGCGGGATCGTCGTGTCGCGCTCGATCCGGATCGGCGGCGACGAGATGGACCAGGACATCGTGGCGTTCGCCCGACGCGAGTACAACCTGTTCCTCGGTGAGCGGACCGCGGAGGACATCAAGATCGCGATCGCGTCGGCCTATCCCGGCGACTGGGATTCGCAGCGCGTCTCGCTCCGCGGCCGCGACCTCCTGACCGGCCTGCCGCGCTCGGTCGAGGTCGGTGCCGACCAGATCCGCGAGGCCATCGAGCCGTCGGTCATCCAGATCGTGGACACGATCAAGGACACGATCGAGGAGACGCCACCCGAGCTCGTTGCCGACATCATGGACCAGGGGATCGTCCTCGCCGGCGGCGGCGCGTTGCTGTCCGGCCTCGACCGGTGCGTGGCCGACGCCACCCAGATGCCGGTCCACGTCGCGGACGATCCGCTGACCTGCGTCGCCCGCGGCACCGGTGTCGTCCTCCAGGAGCTGGAGAAGATGGATCGCGTCCTCGTGTCCGACACGTACGCCCGGGCCCCGCGCTAGGTCACGCAGCTTGCACGCGGCAACCTCGGGCCAACGGCATCGCGGAGCTCCGCCTTGGACCTCGGTGTGCGAGCGGCGACTCGACGCCAAGGGTGCCGCTGACCTGATTCGCCGATGACCAGCCTCTTCGCGACGCGTGCCTCCCGCCGGCGTGCCGTCTCCTTCACGATCCTGCTGTCGATCAGCCTCATCCTGATGGCGATCTCGTCGAGCCCGGGTGTGACCGAGTTCCAGAACGCCGTCGCCTACGCCCTCCGCCCGATCCAGGGCGCCGTCCACGGCGTCGCCGACTCGGTCGCGAACGCGGTGGCTGCGATCGGCGAGATCCAGGGTCTTCATTCGGACAATGCCGCGCTTCGGCGCGAGAACGAGCGCCTGACCGCCGACAACATCCGGGCCCAGGCGATCGAGAGCGAGAACGAGCAGCTGACGGCCCTGCTCCAGCTCCGGAGCACGTTCAAGTACCAGACGGCGGCGGCCGAGGTGATCGCGCGCGAGTCGAGCGAGGCGCGTCGCTCGGTCACGATCTCGAAGGGGACCAACGACGGGATCGCCAAGGGCGATGTCGTCATCGCGGAGGGCGGCGCGCTCGTCGGGCGGGTGGCCGAGGTCGGGCCCGACTTCGCGAGCGTCACGCTGATCAGCGACCGGAGCTCGATCGTGACCGGTGAGACCGAGACGAGCACCGCCCAGGGCCAGGTCGTCGGCCAGCTCGGTGGTGCCCTGATCATGCAGAACATCGATTCAACCGAGAAGGTCCAGCCCGGCGAGCAGGTGCTCACGCCGGGGATCGAGCTCGCCGGCGGGATCCGCTCGCCCTACCCCAAGGGCCTCGTGATCGGCGTGGTGACCGACGTCCGGAAGGACGCGAACTCGGTCGTGCAGACCGCCTACCTCCTGCCGACGACGGACCTCGACAAGGTCGCATTCGTCCTCGTGATCCTCGACTATGCGGGTGGCCTGCCGGGTGCCGGCGACACGCCTGTCGACTGCAGCCAACCCGCCCCGGGCGGTGGGCTGCCGGGTGGCGACCAGCGGTGCTTCGAGCCGAGCAACGCTCCGTCGACCAGCCCTCTGCTACCGTGACCACGTGAAAGGGATCGTTCTCGCGGGCGGCACCGCGACCCGCCTGTTCCCCCTGACGATCGTCACCAACAAGCATCTCCTGCCGATCTACGACCGGCCGATGATCTACTACCCGATCGAGACGCTGGCCGGGATGGGGATCCGCGAGGTGATGGTGATCGTCGGCGGCAAGAGCGTCGGCGACGTGGTCGAGCTGCTGGCCGACGGATCGCATTTCGGGCTCGACCTGACGTATCGCTATCAGCACGGTGCGCTCGGGATCGCCCATGCGATCGGGCTGGCCCGCGACTTCGTCGGCGACGACGCGTTCTGCTGCGTGCTCGGTGACAACATCCTGCTCGGGCCTGCCCTGGCCGAAACGGCCGCCGAGTTCGAGTCCGGCTCGTGGGGCGCCGGAACTCTCCTCTACAAGGTGGCCGATCCGGAGCGGTTCGGCGTCGCGGAGCTGGATCCGGCGGGCCGCGTGATCGGGTTCGAGGAGAAGCCGGCCCAGCCGAAGAGCGACCTGATCCCGATCGGGGTCTACTTCCTGCGCGCCGACGCCTTCACGGTCATCGACACGCTCGCCCCGTCGGGCCGCGGCGAGTTCGAGATCACCGACGTCCTGAACCACTACATCCCCGACGGACGCTTGTACAGCAAGGTCTACGACGGCCAGTGGGCCGACGCCGGGACTGTCCCGTCGCTGATGCGGGCCGCCGAGCTCGCTCGCGACGACGACGAGGCCGGCCGGCTCGTTCGCCCCGTCGAGCGCCCGGTCGGATAGCCGCACTCGTGGCCCACGACGGATCCTCGCCGGCGCGCCTCGGCGCCGACGCCCGCATCCTTGTCACCGGCGGCGCCGGGTTCATCGGCAGTGCCTACGTTCGCGACGTGTTGGGCCGCGATGATGGGACGCGGATCACGGTCCTCGACAAGCTGACCTACGCCGGAAATCGGGCGAACCTGGCGGCCGTCGAGGGTGATCCGCATCAGGCGGCTCGTTTCCGGTTCGTCGCCGGCGACATCGCCGAGCCCGGGATCGTCGGGCCGCTCGTCGCCGATGTCGACGCGGTCGTCAACTTCGCCGCCGAATCGCACGTCGATCGAAGCATCCTCGATCCCGAGGCATTTCTGCGGACCGGCGTCATCGGCGTCCATGTCCTGCTCGAGGCGGTCCGGGCGGCATCCACGGCCCGGGTCGCGACCGGCCGGCCCCCGGTCCGCTACCTCCAGGTCTCGACCGACGAGGTGTACGGGTCGGTCGCCGAGGGCCGCTCGAAGGAGACCGACCGGCTCGATCCGCGCTCGCCCTATTCCGCGGCCAAGGCGGCCGGCGAGCTGCTCGTTCAGAGCTACGTCGTGACCCACGGGATCGACGCGGTCGTGACCCGCGGATCGAACACCTACGGGCCATTCCACCATCCCGAGAAGCTGATCCCGTTGTTCGTGACAAATGCGATCGACGACCAGCCGCTGCCGATGTACGGCGACGGCCTGCAGCAGCGCGACTGGCTGTTCGTGTCCGACCATGCCGGCGCGATCGACCACGTCCTGCGCCACGGCGCGAGCGGCGAGACGTACAACGTGCCGGGCTCGGCGGAGATGACGAACCGCGCTGTGATCGCCGCTCTCCTCGAACGGCTCGGCAAGCCGTGGTCGCTCGTGCGGACCGTGCCCGACCGGCTGGGCCACGACCGCCGCTACGCCCTCGACGGCTCGAAGCTCGCGGGGCTCGGCTGGCGCAACCGGACCTCGTTCGGCGATGGCCTGGCGGCCACGATCGACTGGTTCCGGGCCAACGAGGCCTGGTGGCGGGCGGCGAAATCGGGCGACTGGGACGCGTACTACGAGCGCCAGTACGGGGCCCGGCTGGCCGCATCGACGGACGCCTGAGCATGCGTGTCGCGATCACGGGCGCC
>JANMCU010000129.1:0-2694 GCA_031361415.1 Chloroflexota bacterium
CCGAGCACGGCTCGTCGACGAGAGCGCGCACGCCCTGCGCGGCGAACGGAGCGATCAACCAGCTCCCGCGACCGTGGATGCCGCCACGTCCGGGTGGGCGGGCAATTCGTGACGGCCGGTGGGCGGGCGCGGGTGTCGGTCAGCATCCTGGACGCGGACCATTCGAACATGGCCCATGCGATCCGGCGCGCCGAGCGTGAGGGCGCGGATCGCTTCCATATCGACGTCATGGACGGCCATTTCGTCCCGAACCTGACCTTCGGGTCGAAGATGATCAAGGGCATCCGGCCGCGGACCGAGCTGCCCATCGACGCTCATCTGATGATCAGCGACCCGCTCCAGTACGTCGACGGGTTCCTCGACGCCGGCTGCGACTCGGTGACGTTCCATGTCGAGGTCGATCCCGTCCAGATCGAGCCCACGCTCCGCAAGATCCGGGCAGCCGGCCGGGCGCCAGGTCTCGCCGTCAAGCCCAGGACGCCGCTCAGCGCACTGGAGCCGTATCGCGGCCTGTTCGACATCGTCCTCGTGATGACCGTCGAGCCCGGGTTCGGCGGCCAGTCGTTCATGAAGGATGTCGCGGCCGAGAAGATCCTCGCCGCCCGCCAGTACCTCGGCCACAAGCCAGTCGAGGGCGAGGTCCAGGTCGATGGCGGCGTGAATCGCGAGTCGGCCGAGTTCGTCGGCGGGCTCGGGGTCGACATCCTCATCGTCGGGTCCGTGCTCTGGATCAAGGGTCACAACATGGGTCGCGAGATCCGCCTCGTGCGCGCGCTGGCGGACGAGGGCTACCAGTACGGCCTGAACCACGGCAAGCCGCCGATCCCGCGCGACGCGATGGTCACGTTCACCCAGCTCCCCAAGCACCTCGCCTGGTCGCTCATGAACGAGATCGAGGCGGGCGGCATCCCGGTCATTCCGCTCCGCGGGAGCGGGCAGTTCAATCCCGACGGCGTCCGCGACTACGACCTCCTCGTGCCCGCGTCGGCCGAGGAGCTGGCAATCGAACGGCACGCTGCCGACCGGGCCCGTTACGCTGTCGAGGCGGCCCGCTGGCGCGAGGCCTATGCCGCCGAATTCGGGGTGAAGCCACCCGAGACGCTCCGACCGATGCCCGGATCGTCGCGGACGAAACCCGCCCGCGCGTGAGGGCGCTCCTCCAGCGGACCAGCGGGGCGCGGGTCCGGGTCGACGGCGAGATCGTCGGCGAGATCGGGCCGGGCCTCGTCGTGCTGCTCGGCGTCGGGCCGGCCGACGACGATCCGGTCGTCGATGGGCTGGCTCGGCGCGTCACGGAGCTCCGGATCTTCGACGACCCGGCCGGCCGCACGAACCTGTCGCTGGTCGACGTCGGCGGCGCGGCCCTCGTCGTGAGCCAGTTCACGCTCTATGCGGACACGCGTCGTGGCCGCCGGCCGGGGTTCACAGGTGCTGCGCCGCCCGAGCTCGCCGAGCGCCTGTACCTCCGATTCGCCGAGGCGCTGCGCGGACTCGGTGTGACGGTCGCGACCGGCCGGTTCGGGAGCGTGATGGCGGTCGAGCTGGTCAACGACGGGCCGTTCACGATCTGGCTCGACACGGCGGACCGTTGAGGCGGACCGGACCGGTGGCGTGGCGGACCCGCCCGACCAACTGCCTCATCGTCCGGGCGCCTGACCGCAACCGCAACCGCCGGACAGACGGACGCCCGGCAGCGGGCCGGGCGTCAGAGCGCGAAGGGCGCCGGATCGGCGCCAGGCGCTACTTGGCGGACTTCAGCGAGGTTCGCCGGCAGCGGGTGCAGACGAGCGACTTCGTCGCGGTTCCCTTGGCGTCGCGGGTCGTGAACGGCTGCAGGTTCGGCTGGTAGCGGCGGTGGGCTCGGACGCGGTTCATGCCCGACGACTGCGGGTTGAAGCCGCCCATCGAAACCTTGCCGCAGATCGCACAGGAGCGGGCCATGGTGTCCTCGAGATCGGTCGGGTGGTGAGGTCAGGTTCGGACCCGAGCGCGGACGCGCGGGCATCCCCGGCCGGAAGGCTCGGGAGGGGCGGTATGATAGCACCCGCGTCGCGCGCCTCGCCACGGGCCCGGCGGATCCAGCCTTGAGGGAGGATGCCCGCCGCGTGCCGACCCATCCGCCGTCACCGACCCCCGGTCGCTCGCTCGTCAGTCGCCGTGCGATCGTCGACGTGATCCGCAGCGCGACGCTCGGATCCTACGGGGTCATCGGCTTTGCGGGCGGCGGACCGGTCGGCAGGTTGGCCGAGCGATTCGGACTGGCTCCGCGCGGTATCCGGGTCGAGCTCCGCGGTGGGCTCGGCGTGGACCTCGATCTCGTCGTGGCCCACGGCCTGCCGATCGCGGAGGTCGCTCGACAGGTCGATTCGGCTGTCCGCTACGCGGTCCATCGGGCGCTCGACCGCGAGATCGACCGGCTCGCGATCCACGTCGATGGGCTCCGAATCGCGCCATACGACGTCGAGCTCGTCCAGGGCGGACACCAGCCCAACCCGCCCGATGTCAGCTCCGACGACCTCGCGGCCAGCGGGACCGACGTCGCCTGATGGTTCGCCAGCACTGCACCGGCGGCGGGCTCCTCGACGCGATCCGGAGCGCGGTCGCCAACCTCGAGCGGCACGTCGACGAGATCAATGCCCTCAACGTCTTCCCGGTGCCCGACGGCGACACGGGAACGAACATGCTCGCGACGGT
>JANMCU010000192.1:0-8859 GCA_031361415.1 Chloroflexota bacterium
CGACGCGACGGCCGTCGCGCGTACGCCGGACGTCGCCGGTGCGCCGGCGGTTGCCGGTTCGGCCGAGGCGTCGACCGCAGCAGCGGTCTTCTTCTCACGTGGCTGAGGTGCTGTCCGGGCCACGGATTCCTCCTGCGCTCACGATCGGTCGGCCGAGTGTACAAGGCGGCGTCACGAGGCCGCTCGGTGGCCGCCTCGGATCACGTTCGTCCGGTGAGCGGAGCAACGGGCGACGGAGACGAGCCGATCGGTGGAAGTCGGGCCCTTCCGCCGCTCGCTGGTCCACCACCCGGAGCATGCAGCGAACGAAGCCACCCGATCGGGCGCGACCAGGGCGTTCGGCCGCTCCTTGGTCCGGCAGCCGGAGCAACGCGGGTGGGAGCCGCTGCGCCTCAGCCGGAGGCGATCTCGCCGGCCGGCAGCGCGTGCAGCGTCGGGGTCGCGAGGCGATGCCGACGGCGCAGGTCGAAGCGGTATCCGGCCGGCAGCGAATGGAGGACGACGCCGCTGATCATCAGGGGCTTGTGACCGCGGATCTCCCACGCGTCGGTTTCCGATGCGGCGCCGTCGACCACCGTGATGCTGCCGCGGCCGATCACCTCCATCACGTGGTCCGGCCCGACGACACCGGCGGTGTCCTCGTCGACGCCGAGACCGAGCAATGACGGGTTCTGGGCGATGAGGCTGAGGAGACGACCCAACCGGTTGCGCTGCTGGAAATGCTGGTCGACGATCACGCCCGGGAGCATCCCGAGCCCGGCGGCGATCTGGGCCATCCGATGCTTCGGGGTCGCGCCGGACGCCCCGAACGCGATCATGTGGCTGCTCATCGCGGACGCACCGGCCGATGTCCCGGCCATGACCGCTCCGTGGCGGAAGCGCTCGAGCATCGCGTCGGCCAGGCGAGTGCCGCCGATCGTCGACGCGAGCTTGAGCTGGTTGCCGCCGGTCAGGAAGACGCCCGTCGCATCGCGCAGGGCAAGGGCGACGGTCTCGTCGTTGGCCTGCGGGCGGGTCGTCGCGTGGAGCGGCCGGACCGTCCCGACACCGAGGTCACTGAAGATCTGGCGATATCGCTCGCCCGCTTCGGTGCCGAGGCTCGATGCGGTCGCGATGACGACGATCGTCGCGTCCCGGCCGCCCGCGAGCGCGACGAAGCGGTTGAGGATGACCCGGTCGCGGATCTTGTCCTCCGCTCCGCCGATGATGATGACGGTGCCGTCAGCCACGGACGCGCGCTCCCTGCCCTGGATCGGGGAAGGATAGCGCGGCGACCGTTCACGGACCCGGCGAGCGCGGCGGCCGGATGTTGCGAACCGGCGCCCTTCGGCGGGGCGTCCGGCGGCGGTCTGCCAGAATGCCGCGGGATGACGACGAGGAGGGACGCCGCGACCGGGACGGGGAGCGACCACGCGCGGGCCCCGCTCCGGCGGCGGGCGAGTGTCATCCGCCGCGCGCTCCGTCATGAGGTCAACCGCCTTCACGATCGCCGCCGGATCCTTGCGATGACCCTCCTCATCGTCACGTTCGGATGCCTCGCGGCCGGTCTGATTGCGCGCGGTGACCCGGCCGGGGCGGATGCACGGGCCTACTGGGCGGCGGTCCGGATCTGGCTCGGCGGCGGCGACCCGTATCGCCCCACCGGGCCGTTCCTGCCGTACGTCTATGCCCCGTGGATGTTGCCCCTGTTCGCCCCGTGGGCGCTGATGCCGTGGGACGTCGCCTGGTACGTCTGGCGCGGTGGGACGATCCTCGTCCTGCTCTGGACCATTCACTGGGCGTACAGCCGACGACCGCTCCACACCGCGCTGCTGGTTGCCCTGCTCGCCTTCCCGTTCGGAGCCAATCTCGACACGGGCAACATCAACCTGCCGCTCACGCTCCTGCTGTGGGCCGCCCAGTTCAGCGGACCGCGCATGGCCGGGGTCCTGTGGGCGATCGCGAGCTGGATGAAGTGGGTGCCGGTCGTGTTTCTCGCGGTCCTCTCGCCGCGGGCCCGGCTGTGGGGCCTGCTGTTCCTCGCCGTGTCGGTCCTGCTGAGCCTCGCGACCCTGCCCGGCACGATCGCCCAGCTCGAGGCACTCGTCAGCTTCGGCCGGCGACCGATCCGGCTCGACTACATCGTGTTCCTGTGGGCGCTCGTGCCGGTCCTGTGGCGCCACGACGATGCGTTCGGCTGGCTGCGCGTGTCGTGGTGGCGTGCCCGGATCGAGGCGCTCCGCGCCGAGCGACGGTCGCGGACGCGCCGCCTTCGAGCCTGGCTCGGGCTACCGCACGGCTCGCCGGCCGACCGACGAAGCCAGGCCGAGCCGATCGACGCCGACGTCCGCTGAAAAGCGTGTCGGCGGGCGTCCGATGACCGCTGCCCGCCGACCGCGGATCGTTTCAGGCCGCTGCGGCGGCGGCCTCGCGGGTGCTCGATCGGCGGTCGGGCTCGACCACCGGTCGGAGGCAGATCATCGCGACGACGTAGTAGGCAGCACCGAGCAGGTACGCGGCGCGCGGACCCTGGCCGAGTCCGAACACGTTGTTGACGAAGTCGAGGACCAGGCCGCCGGTCATCACGGCGAACACCGTCGATGAACCGGTCGCCACGTTCGAGAGGCCCATGTACCGGCCCGACGAGGCGCGCGGGATGATGTCGGTGATCAGGGCCCAGTCGACCGCCAGAAACGTCCCGGCCGATGCGCCGAAGAGGAACGCACCGACGAACACGCCGATCGGGACGGACCCCTGGGCCGCATCCGCCAGCGGCACGGCCGGAGTCAGGGCCGCGATCAGCAGGCCGATCCCGCCGACGACGCAGCTCGTGTAGATCACCGGCTTGCGTCCGATCCGATCCGAGATCCGGGCGCTCGGGATGATCGCGATCAGGTTGGCGATGACGATGATCACCAGGATGATCACATTCGTCCCGTTCGCCGCTTCCTTCGACAGATTGTGCGTCTGCTTCAGGTAGGTGATCACCAGGTTGACCAGCATTGCGCCGCCCATCAGGAAGAACAGGCGGGACGCGACGAGCCAGACGTAGGAGCGCTCGCGCAGGATGTCGGTCCCCCAGGCCGTCTTCGCGATCGCCGGCCAGGATCGTCCCTCTCGATCGAGCGGCGGGACGCCCGGGCTGACCCGGACGACGACGGCGACCATCGTGATCAGCTCGACGATGGCGACCGCGGCGATTGCCAGCTCCATCCGGTGGAACGACACCGCGATCGTCACGAGCAGGAAGCCGGTCACGTTGCCGAGGATCTGCATCAAGCCCACGAGCGCGCTGGCCATCCCGACCTGGCGCTCCGCGATGAGGTCAGGGACGTAGCCCTGGAACGGTCCGCGGGCGATGTTCGTGCTGATCGCGAGCAGCGACGCGAAGACCCCGAGGATGAGCACATTGTTGGCGGTCGCGATCCCGGCCAGGAACACAAGGTCGAGCAGCGAGCCGAAGACGATGAACGGCTTTCGCCGGCCCCAGCGGCTCACGGTGTAGTCGCTGATCGCACCAACCGTCGGCTGGATCAGGATCGACAGCAGCGCGACCGGGATGGAGAGCAGGAAGAGGATTCGTCCCACCTCGAGCTCCGGGGCGAATCCGTCGAAGTTCAGGCGATTCTGGGTGAAGACACCGACCGCACCGTCGATCGCGGTCAGGCCGAGCCAATAGAGGGAAATCCGGACCAGATGCCCGATCGGCAGGTCGGCCGTCGGCCGCCGATCGGCATCAGCCGAGCCCGCCGTTGAACCTCGCGCATCGCGCGCCTTCTCCGTCACGTTCCACCCTCCGCTCCCCCGAACGTGCCTCCGAGTCAAGCCTAGGACGCCGAACGAGCGGGATTGTTGCGGAACCGCAATCAGGCCGCGGCGGGTGTTCCAGTTCGATCGAGGGTGACGGCGATGCCGGGCCGAACCAGGCGTCGCTCGATTGCACCGGACGCGGCCAGCTGGAAGAGCGAGCGGTCGATCGAGTAGAGCGCGGTCGAGACGATCCCGATCCGCCCCAGGCGGAAGGAGAAGACCGGGTTCTCCGTGTTGCCGGCGTAGTGGACGGCTGTGCCGTCGCCAGCGATCAGCGCGAGATTGGCCTGCCCGCCGAACGTCGCGTGGAGGGAGCGGAGCGCGTCCGCGGGGGTCGGGCACGCGTCCCACACATCCTCGAGCCAGCGCTCGCCGACCTCCGTGTCTGCACGGCCGGCGATCCTGCCCTCGGCCTGGAACCGGCGACGTGCAGCGTGCGTGTCGCGCAGGTCGCCGTTGTGGCTGAAGGCGAACCGCGCGCCCGGGTCCGAGAACGGCTGCGTGTCGGCGAGCTGAAGGGTCGACAGCTTCGACGGGCGGCGGAGGTGGACGAGCACGCTCGTCGTCTCGACGGCGCCGATGCCCGGCACCGACGGATCATCGCGGAACGCCCGGATATCGCGATGGTCGGCGAGCGTCGCGTCGCCCGTCAGCCAGGCGGCTCCCCAGCCGAGGCCGGCAATGCCGTAGCGCTCGAGGCGCTCGGCGAACGGCCACAGCTCGTCGAGGCGGAACGGCTCCGCGGCCCGGGCGACGAAGTGCTCGCACATCGGCGGCGATGATACGCGCGACCGTGCGGTGCGGCACCCTCTCGTGAACGTTCCGGGTCGCTCCGTCGTCAGGTGCAAGCGAGGATGGATGGAAACGATGGAGCCCAGGCTATGTCGCTCGGACGCGAGCGGGTGACGGCCGATCAGGAGTTGGTCGGAGCGTGCATCGAGGCGCAGCTCGATCCGGCCTTCCGACTCGCGACCGTGATCCTCGGGAGCGCCATGGAAGCCGAGGACGCCGTGGCCGACGCGGCTCTCACGGCCTGGCGGGAACGCCGGTCGTTGCGCGATGGCGACCGATTCGAGGCGTGGTTCGGGCGAATCCTCGTCAACGGCTGCCGGGATCGACTCCGCGCCCGGCGGCGTCACCCGGTCACGCAGCTTCCGGCGTTGGGGCTCGAGGGCGACCGATCGGACGATGTCGCCGACTTCCGAGAGGCGGTCAACGCGCGCGACACGATGAGCCGCGCGTTCGAGACGCTGGAGCCCGACGAGCGGATCGTGCTGGTGCTGCGCTTCTGGCTGGACTTGAACGTCGAGGTGATCGCCGATCGGGTCGGCGTCCCGGCGGGAACGATCAAGTCGCGCCTGCATTACGCGACCGGGCGCCTGCGCTCGGCGCTCGTCGTCATGGAGGTCGACCGATGACCGATGACGGAGCCTTCGAGCGCGATCTCCGGGCGATGCTAGCGGCACGCGACCCTGGGCCGGCGCCCACGGTCCTGGCGACTGTCGTCCGATCCCGTCTTCATTCGGATCGCGGACCGCGGCACCTCGTGGCAATCCGCAGCTGGGCGGGGACCGCCGCGGTTCTCGGCGCGGTGGCCGCCATCCTGATCCTGGCGGTCGTCGCCGCCCGACCGATCTCCATCAGCCCGGGATCGACACCGCTCCCGACGCCGGCCCAGCCGTATTCGATCCAGCCGGGCGATGGCGTGGTCGCCGAGGACCATGTCCCCGTCGGCCAGGCGGTCGCCGCCCTTCTCGCCTTCGCGGCCCTCTTCGTCGCGGTCCGGATCTCGACCGACCGGCGGGCTCGCATCGGCGCGGTGCTCGGCATCGCCCTCATCGGACTTGTGGCACTGAGCATCGGAACGTCGGATGCGATCGGGTTCGACGGCGGATCAAGTGGAGCCGATCCGGCCGGCCCAGGCTCGTCGAACCCGCCCGGCACATACGTTGCGGTCACGGGTGATCGACCGTTCACCGTCACTCTCACCGTCACCAACACATCGCGGCTCCCGCTCACGATCGAGGGCATCCCCGAGCAAGGAACCTTCACAGTGAACGGGCGCACCCAGCCGCGTCTCGTCGGCCTCGGGCTGCTCCCGGTCTGCTGCGATCCCGCTGCGATGCAGCCGTTTGAGCCCACGACCGTGCAGCCGGGGGGCAGCGTCGACCTGGCGATCGGCGGGATGGCCGGCGACTGCGCGATCCCGGCCGACGCAACCGGCGCGAGCCGCTTCGCAAGCTTCGACCAGGTTCCGATCGTCTACGAGCAGCTGACGATCTGGCACACGGCCAATATCAGGATGCCGGAGGCTGTCGTGGTCCCCGCATCGGGCGCCGATTGTCCCTGATCAGGTCGAGCGAGCGTGATTGCGGATCGCCTGCTCGTACTCGGGGAAGTAACGGGCGATGTCGAGCAGGTCGAACGAGCGGAGGATCATCCGCGGCGACTCGCGCTCGAGCAGGAACTCGAGCGAGGCCTTGACGAGCGCGGTCGGATCCGACGCGTCGGGCGCGAGGCGTTGCAGGTCGGCCGCCCGGACGTGGACCGAGTGGCTCGAGATGTCGAGACCACCCTCGCGCAGGGTCACCGAGCACAGCCAGCCGTCGCTCCGGCTGCCTTCACACTGGACGGCGACTGCCGCCATCGTTCGTTCCCTTCCCGCCTTGACAGGCCGGACACCAATAGGTCGTTCGCGGGATTCCGGTGTCCTGCGCTGCCGACCGGACGAGCGTGCCACAGCGACGGCATGGTCGACCAGCCCGGCGGTACACCCACATGGGTGATCTGCCCGAGGGGGAGCCGACGCTCCGCTCGAGCAGGTCGCGGGCTGTCGCGACCAGCCGATCGACGGTCGCGTCGTCGAGCTCGCCGACCAGCGTCCACGGCTGGATCCGTTCCTGGAACAGTGTCTCGTTGCGCCAGATGTTGCCGATCCCGGCGACGGCCCCCTGATCGAGGAGGGCCGCGGACACCGTCATCGCCGACCTGGCCGGATCGGTGAGGCGACGTCTCGCCTCGACCCCGTGGCTGGCACCCCAGGCCGGATCGAGCAGGTCCGGGCCGAGCCGGGCGAGCGCCGGATGGATCGATTCGGCGCGGGTCTCGAACAGCTCGACCACCGGGGCATCGAAGCAAACCGCGACCGCGCCCGGCACCTCGATCACCAGGCGGGCGCGGGCGGCTGGGCGCTGCCATGGCTCGCCTGGCCGGTAGCGGTGCCACGAGCCGGTCATCCGGAGGTGGGTTCGCAGCTCGAGGCCGTTGTCGAACCGGATCAGCAGGTTCTTGCCGATCGCCTCGACGCTCGTGATCGTGGCGCCGACGACGCGCCCGACCTGCGGGCCGCCTGCCCGGACCCGGGCGGCCGTGACCGGGCGGCCGACGAGGTGCGGCGCCAGTCCGCTGGCCGTCCGGTGGAGCGTGTCGCCTTCGGGCACGGTCGAGTCGTCAGTCGAGGCCGGCGCGACGGGCCGTGATCCGGGCGATCGGCCCGCGCGGGCCGCTCCGGTCGTGGCTCGCCGGCGCCGGACGGAGCACCAGGCCTCGGTAGGCCGGCACGAACCCGGCCGCCATCAGGCGCTCGCGGAATGGCGACTCGGCGACCGGCACGCCATCGACCCTGGTGATCACGAGCTCGCGTGTCCGGCCGCCACCGACGAGCCCGCCAAGCGCCCTGGCCGCGATCTCGCCGATCGCCGACTCGTCGGCCGCGGGCAGGACCTGGATCGAGCCGCTGCCCCGATCGACATACAGCGCGGCCACACCGTCCACGAGCACAACGTGGGCACCGGCTGCCCGTTGGAGCGCGCGCCGGTCGTCCTCGCCGCGACGCGGCCATGGGATCGCGGCACCGTACGGGTTGGTCGGGTCGGCGGCCGCGAGGAGATGCACTGTCCGTTCGGCGGCATCACGACCCGGATCGCGCACCGAGCGGAGCCGCTCGATCGCTCCCGACAGGGCGAACTGGGCCGCCCCGAGCCCGTCGATGAAGTAGCCGCGCCGGATCCGGCCGGCATCCTCGAGGGCGCGGAAGATCGGATAGACCGCCGAGAAGCCGCCGTCGACCGCCTCGCCGGCGACAGCTTCGCGGGTCACGATTCCGTGCCGGTCGAGCAGCGCGAGCGCGGTCGCGTGGAGCCGCTCGGTCGGCGAGCCGGGCGGTGGCGGGACGAGCGACCAGCGACCGGCGGCCTCGGGCGGTCCGAGCGACGTCAACCGCCCCGGCCCGCGTCGACGGGCGTTCCGGGCCGGCCGCTTCCAGCGAAGGGCCCGGAGCGGGGCGAACGTGTCGTTCGTGACCTCGCCGGCCCAGACGAGGTCCCACAGTGCATCGAGGACCTCGCGATCGGGCCCGCCGCCGGCGGCGGCGAACAGCTCGCGGTAGAACGACGCACCACGGGATGCCAGATGCTCGCGGATCCCATCGTGGCGCGGACCGGCCGGCCGATCGACGGGATCGACGAGAGCCGCCGGCCGAAGAAGCTCGCGGCCCGGTCGGACGAGCGCGACGCGGCCGTCGTCGCGGCCGAGGCTCCCGCGACCGACCCAGGTCACCTCGCCGAGGGCACCGAGCTCGTCGAGCAGTCGCGGCTGGTAGCCCGGGACGCGGACCGGGAGGATGTCGCGCTCGAGGACCGAGGCGGGCAAGGCGACGCCGGCGAGCTGGTCGATCACCTCGGCGAGTCGTTCGAGGGCGGCGGTCGGGCCGAGGGGCGCGGGCGCGTCGCCGACCGCGGCGACGCCCTGCCAGGCCGGCAGGAACCGGGCGAAGGCGGCCGGATCGACCGGTTCGACCTCCTTGCGCAACCGGGCGAGCGATCGCCGGCGGAGCAGTCGGAGGACGTCCGGCTCGATCCAGTCGCGCTCCGCGCCGCCGGGCCGGAACTCGCCGCGGAGGATCGTGCCGGCATCCAGGAGCCGCTCCAGCGCGTCTCCGACGACACCCAACGGGAGCCCCCAGCGACGGGCCGGATCGGGGGTCAGGAACGGGCCATGGGTCCGGGCGAAGCGGGCGAGGAGCCCGTCAAGGGCGCCGACCGCCGGTCCGAGGAACGCGGCCGGGACCCC
>JANMCU010000223.1:0-15687 GCA_031361415.1 Chloroflexota bacterium
CCGCGACGTCGTGATCCTGCTCGACTCGATCACCCGGCTCGCCCGCGCCTACAACCTGGCCCTTCCGCCGTCCGGCCGAACCCTGTCCGGCGGCATCGACCCGATCGCCCTCTATCCCCCGAAGCGGTTCTTCGGCGCCGCCCGGAACATCGAGGAAGGCGGCTCGCTGACGGTCATCGCCACCTGCCTGGTCGACACCGGCTCGCGGATGGACGACGTGATCTACGAGGAGTTCAAGGGCACCGGCAACTCGGAGCTCATCCTCGACCGAAAGCTCGCCGAGAAGCGGATCTTCCCGGCGATCGACGTTCAGCGCTCGGGCACCCGGCGCGAGGAGCTCCTCCTCGAGGAGCCGGTCCTGAAGATGGTCTGGACGATGCGCCGGATGCTGTCGGCGGTCGGCACGAACGAAGGCATCGAGCTCCTCCTCAACCGCCTGGCCAAGACCGAGAACAACGTCCAGTTCCTCGGATCGCTGACGAAGAGCCTCGAAGCCTCCTAGAGCCCGCCGAGCGGCCTGTCGCGGTGACGACGGCGATGCCACCGGAAGGACGCCACCGGAAGACTGCGTTCGTCGCGCATGGGCGCGTCAGCGCAAGGCGACCGGGAGGACCGGAACGAGCGCACCCGCAGGTGCGTGAGTGAGGACCGCAGCGGTCAACGCCGCGATGGCGTGCCCAGGTGCGACAGCCAATGTCATCGGCAACACCCCGTTTGCGTGGTCGTTACGTGTCTGTTACGGTTCCGAGCGAAGTCGAAAGCACGCTGGAAGGCGCGCTCGGCCGCGGACAGAGACCCCCAGCTCGAAGACGCGACATCTCCCGGACGGTCCCCCAAGCGCCCCCATCCCTCGCGCTTCCCAACCCCGTTGACCGTCCGGTCCCACCAGGAGACCGTATTGCGCAACGCAACGGTCGGTGTGCAGCGCCTCATCGCGCGCCTGCGCCCCGGCCCTGGCCACCGTTCAGCCGCGGCCGCTTCATTTCAGCGCCACAGCATCTCGATCGCCCGGGCCCTGCGCGCCGGATCGATGGCTCGCCCCAGCCTGTCGGGTGAGCGCCTCGTCTCGGCCACGGCGGTCGGCCTGGTGGCCATCGCGCTCGTCCTGAGCAATCTCGGCCCGGCCGTCGCAACGGGAGCGATCGGCAACACGGACGGCGCCGGGATCGAGCCACGGATCGCCCTCGGTGGCGCGGTCTCCGGTCTCGACGGTGCGGCGCAGGGCGGGATCGACGACCGGACCGTGACTGACAACGCCGGTGGCGGCGTCGTAGGCAGCAACCCGACCAATGGGGCGTGGAACGCGGTCGGCGTCGATCAGACCACGATCGACGGACCTTTCGCCTCGGACGGGACACTCGTCAAGCCGGTCTCGGTCGACACGACCGTCGCCGACGGCTCGGAGCTCCTGCGGACCTACCGGGTCCGGTCGGGCGACTCGCTGACGGGCATCGCCACCAAGTTCCACGTGTCGATGATGACTGTGTGGTGGGCCAACAACCTCAAGAACAAGAATGACCTCAAGGTCGGCCAGATCCTGACGATCCCGCCGGTCAACGGGGTCGTCGTCACGGTCGCCACGAGCGACACGCTCGAGACCCTGGCCGCGAAATATCGGGTGGCCCCGGCCGACATCATCGACATCAATCAGCTCACCGATCCGATCCTCGTGGCCGGTCAGACACTGACGATCCCCGGTGCTCGTTCGAACGAGATCGCGACGCCGAAGCCAACGCCCACGAAGAAGCCGGTCCCGCAGTCCGGTGGCAGCAGCGGCAGCAGCGGCAGCAGCGGCAGCAGCGGCGGTTCGAGCCGACCGCCCGCGACCTACGGCGGCGGGCGGCTCTCCTGGCCGGTGCCGGGCGGCTACATCAGCCAGTACTTCCACTACGGCCACTGGGCGATCGACATCGCCGCAGACACCGGGACCCCGGTCCTCGCGGCCGCCTCGGGAACGGTCATCTTCGCCGGCTGGAACAACAACGGCGGTGGTTACCAGGTCTGGATCGCGCACGGCTCGAACCTGTACACGACCTACAACCACATGTCGTCCGTCTCGGTCGGACGCGGCCAGTCGGTCGGCCGCGGGCAACGCGTCGGGCGGGTCGGGATGAGCGGTAATGCGACCGGGCCACACTGCCACTTCGAAGTCTGGATCGGGCCGATCTGGAACGGCGGAACCCGCGTCAATCCGTTGAACTACCTCTGATCGACTGACCCCACCCTGCGACGCGTCGTCGGCTTGGAGGAGGGCCGACGACGCGGCGCGGCCGGTCGCCCGGGACGTCCGCCGGCTGTTGCCACGATTGGCGCCGCCCGGGCGAACCCGCGGTTGATCCTGGTCGGACCGAACGAATGCGACAATCCAGCTGATGTTTCTCGACCGCGTCAAGATCTTCGTCAAGGCCGGCGCGGGCGGTGACGGGGCAGCCACGTTCCGGACCGAGGCCCACGTCCCGCGCGGCGGCCCGGACGGCGGTGATGGCGGTCGCGGCGGCTCGATCCACGTCCGGGTCGATGCCGGTCAGACGACACTTCGCGATTTCCGCTTCAAGCACCATTTCAAGGCGACCTCGGGTGGTCGCGGATCCGGCTCGCGCCGCCACGGCGCCGCCGGCGACGAGCTCACGATCGACGTTCCGCCGGGCACCGCGATCTTCGACGACGAGACGGACGAGCTTTTGGCCGACCTCGTCGCGGTGGGCCAGCTGGCGATGATCGCGAAGGGCGGCCGCGGTGGCCTCGGCAATACCCACTTCAAGACCTCGACCCACCAGGCGCCGAAGCACGCCCAGAAAGGCGAGCCGGGCGAGGAGCGCTGGCTCCGCCTGGAGCTCCGCCTGATCGCAGACATCGGGCTCGTTGGTTTGCCGAACGCCGGCAAGTCGACCCTCCTGGCCGCGCTGACAGCCGCCACCCCGAAGATTGCCGACTACCCGTTCACGACGCTCGAGCCAAACCTCGGGGTCATGGACCTCGCCGGCCCGGACGACCCGGCCGGTGACGAGCGGCGGCCGACGATCGCCGACGTGCCCGGGCTGATCGAGGGCGCGTCGCTCGGGGCCGGGCTCGGCCATGCGTTCCTCCGCCATGTGGAGCGGACCCGGATCCTGATCCAGATCGTCGACGGCTCCGGCCGCGATCCCGCCTGGGACTATGACGTCATCCGCGACGAGCTGCGCGCCCATGACCCGGTCCTCCTCGAGAAGCCGATCATCGTCGCCTTCAACAAGCTCGATCGACCGACCGCGATCGAGGCCTGGCCGGCGTTCCGCGACGCCCGGCGGACCGAGGGCCAGGACGTCGTGGCGATCTCGGCGGTCGACGGGACCGGCCTTGATTCATTGCGCGCCCGGATCGCCGATGTCCTCCCGGACGCCGACGAGCTCGATGCGCCGCCCGAGCCGGGTGGCGTCGTCGTCCATCGGATCGAGGCGATGGGCGACGGCTTCAGCGTCGAGCAGCTCGAGGACGGGATCTTCCGGGTCCGCGGCAAGCGGATCGAGCGGGTCGCGGCCCAGACGAACTTCGATGTCGAGGAGTCGGCCGAGCGGTTCCAGCGCGACCTCGCCCGGCTCGGGATCGATGACGAGCTGCGGCGGGTCGGGGTCCGGGCCGGCGACCTCGTCCGGATCGGCGCGACCGAGCTGACCTGGGAGGCGCAGCCCTGGGAGGACCGGTGACCGACGCGACCGGGCCGGTTCCGGTCCGGGCCGGTTCGATCGGCATCCTCGGCGGCACCTTCGACCCGTTCCACGACGGCCATCTCGGGCTCGCCCGGGCCGCTCGCGATCAGCTCGGACTCGAACGAATCCTCATCGTCCCGGCGGCGGTGCCGCCCCACAAGCAGGGTCGCCCGATCAGCCCGGCGGCGGTCCGACTGGCGATGGTCGAGGCCGGGATCGCCGGCGAGCCGCGGCTCGAGGCGAGCCGGATCGAGCTCGATCGCGACGGGCCGTCATGGACCGTCGACACGGTCGCCGCGCTTGCCGCCTCGGAGCATGCAGCCGGCCGCGACCCGGACCTGACCGTGATCCTGTCGGCCGAGTCGTTCGCGGGTTTCGCGAGCTGGAACGCACCCGAGCGATTGCTCGATCTCGCGCGGATTGCGGTCGCGCCGCGCGCCGGCCATCCGCGTCCCGACGCCTCGTCGATCGCGGCCACGTTCCCCGGCCGCGACGGCCGGATCGTCGTCTTCGACGGTTCCATCGTGGACGTGTCGGCGTCAGGGGTCCGCCGGCGCGTGGCCGCCTCTCGATCCCTTGCCGGGCTGGTCCCGCCGGGCGTGGCGGAGGTCATCGCGGCCGATCGGCTGTATCGTCAACCCGAACCCCAGGAGGATGAACCGATCGTGACTGACAGCGCGCCCCTGACCGGGACGCCGGCCGACCAGGTGTCGGCCACCGCTCATGCCCCACGCCCCGACGGCCTGCCGAGCCGCGATGCCGCCGGCGTCGCGGCCGCGGCGGCCGCCGTCCTTCCCGCTGCCGAGCGACCGTCCCTCGAGATCGCCCGGCGCATCGTGGAGCTCGCCGAGGACAAGAAGGCAGCGGACATCATCCTGCTCGACCTGACCGGGCTGACGACCCTCGCCGACGCGTTCGTCATCTGCTCCGGCGGCTCCGAGCGCCAGCTCGACGCCATCGCCGACGGGGTGATCGAGGGCATGCGTGCCGAGAAGGTCCGACCGATCGGTCGCGAGGGGACCGCATCGTCGCATTGGGTCCTCGTCGACTTCGGCGCGGTCGTCGTCCACATCTTCACGCCGCCCGAGCGGGAGTACTACTCCCTCGAGAAGCACTGGGCCGAAGCTCGCACGGTGCTGCGCGTTCAATAGCTGTCACCCCTGAGCACGCCATCGCCTCGTTGACCGCTGCGGTCCTCACTCACGCACCTGCGGGTGCGCTCGTTCCGGTCCTCGCGGTCGCCTTGCGCTGACGCACCCAGGCGCGACGAACGCAGTCGGGTTGGCAGCGCGCCGGCATCGTTCCAAGCACAAGCATGAGGCGGAATCCCTGGCTCGAGTACCGGTCGCGTGGCGGTACCGTCGGGTCATGTCGGCGGACGCTGCCGAACCGCAGCCTTACGGCAGATGGTCGATCGACGATCGACCCGGCCACGAGGCTCAGCAGATCCGCCGATGTCCAGCCTTCGCGAGCGATGCCCCGGTTGCAGTCGCCGCCTGATCACGACCCGGTTCGACACGACGTTCCGGATGTCGGATCGGACGGAGCGCCTGTGCTTCGGGATCCCCGGCGGGCTGTGCGAGGACTGCCACCAGCTGTACATCGATCCCGAGCTGATCGAGTTGCTCGACCTGCGCGACGGCCGGTGCGTCTTCGCGATCGAGAGCGATCTGGTCGTCCAGGAACAGGCCTGGTCCTCCGCCGACTGATTGGCGAGACTTCCGGCTGTCACGCCGGAACGACCAGGGCGGCGTTGCCGCCTGTGGTCCTCGCGACCTCGGGCCGATGGCATCGCGGAGCTCCGCCTCGGACCTCGGTGGCATGGCCGCCAGTCCGCTCTCGCAGACTCGCGGTCAGCGCGACCACCGCTGGAGCGCAATGTCAACCTGGACGAGGCCGGACGCGAGACCAGACGAACTATTCGCCGGTCGAACAGCTCTGGCCCGGTGCGAACGGCCCGATGCAGGAGTCGAGCGCGAGGTACTGGGTCGCACGAAAGCTGAAGGGTCCGATCCGGTAGTCGATCTCGACCCCGCGGAACCCGTACCGCCCCGGCGTTGCCGCAGACACAACGAGCATCAGGGTGGAGCCGCGGTCGGCCGACGTGTTCGACGGAACGACCACCGGCAGGTCGCCCAACGCGCCGCCGTAGGTCTCGTCCGCGGCCTCGTTCGCCAATAGCGTGCGGTCGCCCCATCCGATCGGGGACAAACCGGCCGGCACGATCCCGACGACGGCACGCTCGACCGTCAGGCCCGGCGTCAGCTCGAGCGGCCGCACGGCCTCGACCGTTGCGTCGACCGGCCATGAGTCCACCAGGGTCACCGTTCCGAAGTACAACGGCGCTCCGGTGACCACCGAGTCCGTCGGGTCATTGGCGACCGAGCTGTAACCCTGGTTGGCCGCGCGGAGATCGAGCCCGAGCGGGCCGTCATCGGATGGGTCGCGGAGCGGGCCGCCGGGATAGCGCAGAACCCCGGCCACGTTCAGGCCGACGACGGCCAGCAACCCGACCAGAGCGATCGCGAGCAAGCGTTTCGGGCGACGAAGGCGAACTGCCGGTGAGCCACCGTGGAGGTCCTCCACGCCCGGGCCGGCTTCCGCGTTCGGATCGAGCGAAGGCGTCATCGACGGGAGTCTCGGTCATGGCCGTCTTGTCACCGTCTTGAGGTGGTGACGGGGGCGGGCGGTCGATTCATCGATGCCCGGGCGTCGAGATCGCCGATCCAGAGCGCCAACGCGAGCCGGTGCTGGGCCTCGCCGCCGCCGCGGCCGGGGGCGCCCTTCACGACGGCATCGAGCTCGAGCAGGCCGTCGATCGCGGCGATGAGCTCGGCCGGGTGCCATTTGCGCGCCTGCTCGGCAAGCCGGCGGGCGCGGAATTCGCTCTTGATCCCCATCGCGAGGGCCGCCGCGCCCAGGGACTTCGCGCCCGGCATTCGATCGAGGAGCTCGAGCAGCTCGCGGATCCGGCGATGGAGGACGACGACGATGACCGGCTCGGCCATCGATTCGGCAAGCGCGTCGAGCAGCCGGAGGGCCTTCGGCGCGTCACGCTCGGCAACTGCGTCGGCGAGCGCCCACGCGCTGCCCGGCACCGCCTCCGACACGAGGTCCCGGACATCGTCCGGCGAGACGACTCCGTCCGGCCGGTAGAGGGCGAGCTTGTCGAGCTCCATCGACGCCCGACGCGTCTGGTCGCGCCGGTCGGCATCGCCCTCCCGGACGAAGCCGCCGACCCGGGTCGCGAGCTCCTTCGCCGCCCCGACCCCCAGCCGGATCCCGCGATCTTGCGCTTCGCCGTCGACCCACGCCGCGAGCGCGCCCTCCTTCGGCGACTCGATCCCGCGGACCGCGCCGCCGGCGCCTCGGATCGCCTCGGCGAGCTTCGTCTGGCCCGGGAACTTCGCGCCGCTCTGGCTCTGCTCGACGATCACGAGGGCGTTGCCGTCGGCGACGAGCGGGATCGTCGCGAGCAGGGCGTCGCGGTCCTCGTTCGACACAGTCAGGGCGCCGGCATTCGTGACGACCGCGAGCGTCCCGCCCCCGAACATCGTGGCGGTCGCCACGCGGCTGTGAATCTCGCCGATCTGGGCGCTGGCGCTGTTGCGCGAGCCGCGCAGGTCCCAGCGCTCGAGCGGCTCGCCGCCGTCGGCGACCGCCTGCCCGAACCGGCGCACGGCCCGATCGATCGTCAGGTCGTCATCGCCGAAGAAGTACGCGACGCGGGCAATCGTCATCCGCCCGATGGTATCCCGCAGCTGAACGCACCCGCCGGCGGCGTCAGGCGCGGGATCGAGAGGACGGCAGCCGCAACCTGCGGCCCGGCGCGAACCGGGGTGAGGGCGGCCTTCCGAGCGCCGGTCGTCGCGACCGCGATCACGCCGTCGGTCGCGATCGTCACCGTCACCGATCCGTCCGTGTCGGTCCGGAGGACCCGGGCGCCGGTCGCCGCGAGACGCTCGATCGTCGACCGGGCCGGATGTCCGTACGGGTTGCCGGCCCCGGCCGACGCGATCGCGACGCGCGGCCGCACCGCATCGAGGAACGCGGGGGTCGACGCGGTCGCGCTGCCATGGTGGGCGACCTTGAGGATGTCGATGGGCGGCAGCCCGCGCTTGGCGAGGAGCGGGTCGACGTCATCCTCGACATCGCCGGTCAGCAGGAACCGCCGACCGGCGACCTCGCCCAGCAACACGATCGAGACGTCGTTGATCCCGCGGCCGGCATCCGGCGGCTCGCGCGGAACACGGCCGAGATCCGGCCACAGGACCTGGAAGCGGATGTCGTCGAGGGCAATCCGCGCGCCGGTCGACAGGATCCCGTCGAGTGGCGCCGACGAACCGCCGACATCGTGGGCGAACGCGCGGTAGCCGGGCCCGGGTCCGCGCATGCCCGTCTCGTAGATCCGCCCGACCCGGTAGCGCTCGAGGAGGATCGGCAGACCCGCGACGTGATCCTCATGCGGGTGGGTCAGGACGACGATGTCGATCCGGCGGTCCCACGGCGGCAGCCGCCGGTCGAGCGCGACGAGCCGCCGATCCGGATCCGGGCCGCCGTCGATCAGCATCCGGCCGCCGCGGCCGCCCTCAACGAGGATCGAGTCGCCTTGACCGACGTCGAGGACGGTGATCCGCGTCGCACCGTCGACCCGATGGGCGGCCGCCAGCCCGAGCCCGCCGAGCGCGACCGCGAGGGCCGCGGCGGCGAGCCGCTCAAGACCGCGCGGTGGCCGGCGTGGCGCCGTGACGGAGGGGGAGCGTGGAGCGGTCGGCCGCGACAACACGGTCGAGCGCGACGAGCCGGCTCCGCGCGCCGGCCGGGGAGATCGCCGCCTTCGGATCAGGACGATGGCCAGGGGCGCGACGGCAACGGCGACGCCCGTCACGACCGTCCAAGGAGGATCGATCGTGAGGCTGGCGATCGGGAGGCCCGCGCCCCACCGGATCACCGTGCACATCAGCGTCAGGAGGGCCCACGCCGGGAGTCCGGCGACTGTCGCGACGATCCCCGGACCGCCGAGCACGGCGACCGCCCCGCCGAGCAGGGCGACCAGCGCCGCAGCCATGGCCGGGGCCACGAGCGGGACGACTGCGAGGTTGATGAGCGGGGAGATGATCGCCAGTCGTCCGAAGGTCGCGAGGACGACCGGGAGCGTGGCCGCCTGGGCCGCGAGCGATACCGCCAGTGACTCGACCAACCAGCCTGGCAGGCGTCCGCCGGTCACGGTCCGGAGGCGCCGGTCGATGCGGTCCGACCAGGCAAGGATCCCGGCCGTTGCGAGTGTCGAGAGCTGGAACCCGGCGTCGAGGACGAGCGACGGCTCGACCACGAGCAGGATCGCGGCCGCCCAGCCGAGCGCGGCGGCGGCGCGGCCTGCTCGCCCGCTCTCGCGCGCAATCAGCACGACGCCGGCCATCGCGGCCGCCCGGACGACCGACGCGGAGGCACCAGCGAACAGGACGTAGACGACGATCGCGAGCGCGAGGATGACCGACCGGCGGCGGCGGCCGAATCCACGGGCCAGAGCGGCGACCGTCGCGGCCACGATCGCGATGTTCCAGCCCGAGATCGCGACGACGTGACTGGCCCCGACCGTCGTGAAGTCCGCGGCAAGATCCCGGTCGACGCGATCGCGCAATCCGATGACGATCCCGGCAGCGAGTCCGGCCTCGGGCTCCGGAATCGCCGCGGCGAGTGCGTCGCCGGCCCCGCGCCGGAGCCGCTCCAGGGCGGCCGTCGGGCCGTCCACCGAACCCGCCACCGCGAGCGATCGCGATTGAATGGTCGCGACGACGGCGATCCGGCGGAGGTAGTCGCCATACGGCCCGACCGGCGGCGCCCGGAGCGATCCGTCAATCGTGACGATGAGGCCCGGCTCGATCTCGGGATAGCGCGGCAGCGTGGCCGCGACGAGCCAGGATGGACCGGTCGCCGCGCCGTCCTCGGTGAGCCGGAGGGTGGCGAGCTGCTGGCCGTCCCGATCGGACCCACGCGCCTCGACCGTCGCGGTCCACGGCCCGCTCCCGCCGGGCAGGGCGCCTTCGGGCTCCGTGGCCCCGACGAGCGGGTTCGCGAGGAGCCGAACGCCGATGGCCAGCGCACCGGCCGCGCTTGCCAGGGCGGCGCTCCGCGTTGTTGACCGCCGGCTGCCGGCGGAGGCCGTCGCGCCAGACGAGCCGCCGCGCCACCGCGCGGCCGCACCGGCGATCGGCATCGCGGACCGCACGCCGAGCGCCATGAGGGCCGCCGCGACCGCGACGATCGGCGATCCGGCCTCGGGCGCGACCAGCGCGGCGAACGTCGCCCCGATCGCCAGCCAGCCGCTCGCGGTCACCGCCAGCCCGGGTGGCTCGACGGCCGCCGACCAGTCACCGCACGATCACGAGGTTCTTGACCTTGTCGAACGTCGCCTGCCCGAGGATCTTCCTCGTCCGGAGGTCGTCGACCGACGTGAACGGCTGTTCGTCCCGCGCGGCAACGATCTTCGCCGCGGTCACCGGCCCGATCCCCGGCAACGCGTCGAGCTCTGCCGCCGTGGCATGGTTCAGGTCGACGGGGCCGCTGCGTCCGGCCGGGCTCGCACCGGGTTCGGTGACTCGAGCGGTCGGAGCGGCTGCCACGTCATCACGCGACGGCACGATCACCTGGTCGCCGTCCTTGAGGAGCGCGGCGAGGTTCAGGCGCAGGCCGACGCGATCCGGCGCGACCCGCGGGCCGTATCCTCCCGCTGCAGCGATCGCGTCCGCGATCCGCGAGCCTGGAGCAAGGTGGACGATCCCGGGTCGAACGACCGCGCCCTGGACGTCGACCACGAGATCATCGGCGACCGCCGAGGACCGCGGCCGATCGAGCCTGGCGACCACCCGATCCGATCCCACCGGCAGTGGCCCGCCGCCTTCGACGACGAGCGACCCGCTCCCGTTCGTCGCCACGAGCCAGATCGCCGTACCGGCCACGAGCGCCGCACCGACCAGGGCCGCGACGATCCAGGTCGATCGTGGCCCGGCGGCCGATCGTCGCTCCGGATCCGTACCGCCCGCCACGGGCGAACTGTCTTCGATGGCGCGCCACGGCGCGGACGAATGGTCCATCGGTCCTCCTCGGCGGGAGGCAAGCGATCGACGTGCCGGGCGAGGCCGACGAGCCTTGCGGACAGCACGACGCCCCGCGACGTTGGGGGCACTTCCGACGTCGGCGGGGCGTCTGACGGCACTCTAGCCGCGCTCACTTATCTGCCGCTTAGCTGCGCGGGTTCGGACGGGTGCTCGAGGTCCCGCGTGCAGCCCACGGGTCAAGCACGACCCCGGTCGTCGGACCGGGGTCAGGTGCCTCGTTGGCGCATTGGATCGGATGTTCAGCGGCTCGCGACCGGAACCCGTCCGACCTCGTCGTCGGCTGCGCGGGCGATGGCGAGCGCCACGCGGGCGATCAGGCGCCGGACCGGCGAGGGTCGTCGATCGGCTCGATTGGCGAGGGCGGCGAGGGCGGCGAGACGGTAGGCCTCGGCCTCGGCCGCACGCTCACGGGCGAGATCGAGCGCGAGGATGGCGAAGAAGGGGTACTGATGCATGTCGGATGATCTCCAGGAAGGTGAGACGGGTCAGCGGGCGTGGTCGTCGGCAACCCAGTCGCGACTGTCGACGCCCCACCACAGGGCGGCGATGTCGAGTCCGATGAGCCCGATGAGGATGGCAGCGAGGGCGATCAAGGCGTCCATCGGACTCTCCCGTCTCCGGTGCTGATAACCGGTGTTTAGCGTTATTGTGGTTACTTCGTTACCTTAGCCTCTTGCGGGTAACCTGTCAAGCGATATAGAGTGGTTATCGTGAATACAACAGCCACCGCTCACCGGCCCGCGACGAGCGACCACGTCCATGACGCGGTTCCCCTCGAGACAGCCTTCGACTTCCTGAACACCCTCGAGCTCGAGGACGATGCACTCGTCGAGCGACTGACCTCGCTCCATACGGCGGCGACGTGGCTGGCGGATGCCGGCGTCGCGCCCGACGCAACCGCGATCACCGGTCTTGCCCGCTCGGCCGCAGAGCGCGAGCTGGTCCTGCGCCGGCTGATCACCGCCCGGACCGCCCTGCGCGACGTCACTGATGCGGTGGCCCACGCCGAGGCGCCGCCCCGCTCCGCGATCGACGCGGTCAACCGGACGCTCGCCGGACGCGAACGGATCGAGCTCGTCGCGGCCGACGACGGCGTGCGCCTCGGGCACAGCCACGTCGGCGACGCGATCGACGACGTCCTGGCCCGGATCGCGGAGCCGATCGTCCGCGAGATCGGCAACGGCCACGACGACCGGATCCGGATCTGCGCCAACGACACGTGCCGTTGGATCTTCTACGACGAGTCGCGCGCCGGTCGCCGGCGCTGGTGCGACATGGCGACCTGCGGCAATCGCGCCAAGGCGAGACGCCACCGGGCGCGCCAGAAGGAGTCGAGCGAGGCGGCGCCGAACTAGACTGCGGTGATGGCCGCCCGATCGACCCGCGCGTTCGTCCTCCGCCACACCCGCCTTCGGCCGGTTCCCGGGCTCGAGGAGATCCGGCTTCACCTCGCCGACGAGGTCCTGCCGCTGTGGCATGCGGTCCAGATCGAAACGCGGGACCCGGACGCGGCCCTGCCGTACTGGGCATTCGCATGGGGCGGTGGGCTCGCGATCGGTCGATATCTGCGCGATCACCCCGAGGCTGTCGCCGGTCGGCGGGTGCTCGATCTCGCGTCGGGCTCGGGCCTGTGCGCCGTCGCCGCCCTGAACGCCGGCGCCTCGAGCGTGACGGGCGCCGACATCGACCCGTTCTCCGCCGCCGCCATCGCGCTCAACGCCCATGCCAACGGCGTCCGGGCGGCCGTCGTTGCGCACGACGTCCTCGACGAGGAGCCACCCGATGTCGACGTGATCCTCGCCGGCGACGTCTGCTACGAGGCAGGCCTGGCCGATCGGGCCGTGTCGTGGCTGCAGCGGGCGCATGCCCTCGGGATCGACATGCTGCTGGGCGACCCGGGCCGCCGCTACCTGCCGACCGGCGAGCTCGTCGAGCTCGCCGCGTACGAGGTCCGGACGACGACCGAGCTCGAGGACCTCGACCGCAAGACCGGCTGGGTCTACGCGCTGCGCTCGGCCGCCGACGATGGGCCGAGCAGCGTTCGCACCTCGGTCGCGAGCCGGGTCATCGATTCCTCGTCGTAGGGGTTCGGAAAGCCGGCGATCACATGGTGATAGCCAAGCTCGAGGAACGGGGCGATGAACGCGGCCACGTCCTCGGGCGTCCCGACCGGCTGGTTCTCCCACGGCACCGCCTGGCCGTTGTGGGCGAAGATCGCGTCGGACACCCGGCGGGCCTCGTCGCGGGAGTCGCGGATGACGACGACGCCCAGGCCGGTCGTCCGCTCGATCTCGGCCGGGTCTCGTCCGACCGACTCGCAGTGGCGGAGGAGGACGGCCTCCTTCTGGCGGACCTTGTCGATCCCGCCGCCGACGTTGTTGGCATCGGCGTAGCGCGCGACCAGCTTGAGCGTGACCTGTTCGCCGCCGCCACCGATCAGGAGCGGCAGCCGGGCCTGGACCGGCGGCGGGTCGTTGCGAACGGCAACCGCGTGGTAGCGCAGTCCCCTGGCGGTCGGTGTCTCAGCGCGGAGCATCCCGCGCAGGATCGGCAGCGCCTCGGCGAGCCAGCGCAGCCGCTCCGGGAACCCGTCACCGAACGGGATCCCGTAGGCGAGGTGCTCCTCCTCGAACCAGGCGCCGCCGATGCCGAGGGTGGCGCGGCCGCCGGAGATGTGGTCGAGCGTGGTCGCCATCTTCGCGGTGAGCGCCGGCTCGCGGAACGTGTTCGCGCCGACCATCAGCCCGATCCGGATCCGCTGCGTCGCCTGGGCCCAGGCCGCGAGGGTCAGCCAGCCCTCGTGGATCGGGCCGTCGCTGTCGCCGACGATCGGGTACAGGTGGTCCCACGTCCACAGGCTGTGGTAGCCGAGGGCCTCGGCGCGCACGCCGGCCGCGAGGAGGGATTGCCAATCCGTGTACTGGTTCCAGCACAGGGCGCCAAGGCGGACGTCGGGCATTCGGGTCTCCGGGTGCGCGGCTCCGCGCGGGAGGGTGGTCGGGTGGGCAGTACGAATGCTAACGCGTGAGCTGCTGCCCTGCCGTTGTACACGTCAGCCGGCGAGCTGCTCCCAGTCGACCCAGCGGGTGCCGTCCCAGAACCGATGCCACGTCCGGCCGTCGCGGCCGACCGCCCACACGTCGATCCGGTCGGCCGACCACGACGATGCGGCGGCGCCGGCGTCCGGCTCGAGCACGCCGCCGAGCGACTCCCACGGGTGCCAGCTCGCCCCGTCCCAGTAGCGGTTCCAGAGCTCGCCGTCGGCAAACACGGCGAACACCTGGAGCTGGTTGACCGCCCAGGCTGTCGCGCCCGGCGTCGAGACCGGGGTCCCGCCAAGCGATTCGGTCTCGAGCCAGCGCTCTCCGTCGAAGATCGCGTGGAGCAGGTCACTCTCGGGCCCGACCCAGAACCGGTCGATCCGGCCCTCGGCCCACGACACGGCGGCGACCCCGCCGGGCCGTGGCGCACGAAGCTCCCCGACGTGGGCCACGCCTAGGCCTGCTCGGTGTCCCGGACGACGATGTTGACGAGCCGTCCGCCGCCGGCCTGGATGATCCGCAACGGCTCGCGGCCGGCGAGGACCGCCTGGATCCGCTCGCTCGCGAGGACGGCACGCTCCAGGTGGGCGCCGGTCACGTCGGCCGCGACGACGATCCTGTCGCGAAGCTTGCCATTGACCTGGACCGGGACCTCGCGGGTCGCCTCGACGACCGCGGCCTTGTCGACCGCCGGCCACGTCTCCGCGTGAATCGATGACCAGTTGCTGTCGCCCGCCGCCCCGTTCAGGCGCGTCCACAGCTCCTCGGTGATGTGCGGCGCGGCCGGCGCGAGCATCAGCAGTGCCATCCGGACGGCCTCGTCCCACTCCGCCGAGCCCGCCACGGCGGAGCCCCGGAACCGCATCAGCAGGTTGGCGAGCTCCATCAGCTTCGCGATCATCGTGTTGAAGTGGAACGCCTCGTAGTCGGCCGTGACCCCGCGGAGCGTCCGATGGGCGGCCTGGCGGATCTGCTGCCGGGCGGCCGCCTCGTCGACGCCGGCCGGCAGCGTGCCGCTGTCCGGGTCGCCGGGCTCGCGGCCGTGAGCATCCAGCGCGATCGTCCAGAGCCGGTTCAGGAAGCGGTGGACGCCACCGATCCCGTTCGGGCTCCACGGCCCGCCCTGGTCCCACGGGCCCATGAACATCAGGAACAGCCGGATCGTGTCGGCGCCGTACCGCTCGACGAGCGCGTCCGGGTCCTGGGTGTTGCCGCGCGACTTCGACATCCGCTCGCCGTCCATGCCCAGGATCTGGCCCTGGTTGAACAGGCGCCTGAACGGCTCGTCCTGGTCGACGAGGCCGATGTCGCGCATCATCTTCGTCCACTCCCGGGCATACAGCAGGTGCATCACCGCATGCTCGGAGCCGCCGGTGTACTGGTCGACGGGAGTCCAGCGCTGGACGAGCTCGCGCTCGATCGGCGCACCGGCCTTCTCGGGCGACAGGTAGCGGAACCAGTACCACGACGAGTCGACGAACGTGTCCATCGTGTCGGTCTCGCGCTTCGCAGGACCGCCGCACTGGGGGCAGGTCACGTTGAGGAACGCCTCGTCTCGGTTGAGCGGGTTCTCGCCGCTGCCGCGGTAGTCGACGGTGTCGGGCAGGCGGACCGGCAGATCCTCCTCGGGCACCGGAACGATCCCGTCGATCGGGCAATAGATGACCGGGATCGGTGTGCCCCAGTACCGTTGGCGGCTGTCCAGCCAGTCGCGCAGACGATAGGTGACCGCGGCCCGGCCCTTGCCGCGCGCTTCGAGCTCGCCGATGATCGCCGCGCCGCCCTCGCCCGACGGCAGACCGCTGAACGCTCCGCTGTCGACCAGCCGCTCGCCGGCGAAGT
>JANMCU010000227.1:0-9889 GCA_031361415.1 Chloroflexota bacterium
GGGCCGGGGTTGACGCCGGCGCGCGATCGCTTACGCACGTCCGAGTGCGCTCGCTCGCGTGCTCGGCGTCGCCTTGGCCTGGACGCGTCAGGCGCGACGACCTGGAGTCGATCGGGGTTAGCGAATGAACAGCGGAGCCAGGACGAGGGTGATGGTGGCCAGGAGTTTCACGAGGACGTGGAGCGACGGGCCGGCGGTGTCCTTGAACGGGTCCCCCACGGTGTCACCGACGACGGCCGCCGCGTGGGCGTCCGAGCCCTTGCCGAGGACATTGCCCTGGTCGTCCTTGAGATGGCCCGACTCGATGTACTTCTTCGCGTTGTCCCACGCGCCGCCGCCGTTGTTCAGGACGGTGGCGAGCATGACGCCCGCGATCGTGCCGACCATCAGCATCCCGGCGACCGCTTCGGCGCCGAGCAGCAACCCGACGATGATCGGAGTGGCAACCGCGACGACGCCCGGCGCGATCATCTCGCGCAGAGCCGCCTTCGTCGTGATGTCGACGACCCGGGCGTAGTCCGGGCGCTGCGTGTAATCCATGATCCCGGGCATCTCCCGGAACTGGCGCCGGACCTCGACGATGATCGCCTGGGCCGTCGTGCCGACTGCGCGGATCGCCAGCGAGCTGAAGAAGTAGACGAGCATCGCCCCGATCAGGGCCGCGACGAACACGTTCACGTTGGCGAGGTTCACCGATTCGAGCAGCGGGCCGCCCCGATTCGTCTGGATCAGGTTGACCTTGTCGATGTAGGCGCTGAACAGCAGGAAGGCGGCCAGGGACGCCGAGGCGATCGCGTACCCCTTGGTGAGGGCCTTCGTGGTATTGCCGACGGCATCGAGCCGGTCGGTGATCTCGCGTGCGCCGGCCTCGGCCCGGCTGAACTCGGCGATGCCACCGGCGTTGTCGGTGATCGGGCCGAACGTGTCCATGGCGAGGATGTAAGCCGTCGTCATCAGCATCGCCATCGTTGCGACGGCGGTCCCGAAGATGCCGCCGACGTCCTTCCCGGCGGCGTTCGTGAGCCCGGCCATCGACCCGAGCCAGTGGCTGGCGATGAGCGCGATCCCGATCGTGATCGCGGTCACGAACGTGGTCTCGTAACCGACCGCGGTGCCGGAGATGATGTTGGTCGCCGGGCCGGTCTTGGACGCCTCGGCGATTTCGCGGACGGGCCGGAAGGAGCCGGCGGTGTAGAACTGGGTGATGTAGACGAAGGCGACGCTGGTCGCCAGACCGACGACGCCGGCGGCGAAGAAGTACAGCCAGACCGGCAAACCCGACGGGGCATTGCCGTTGGTCTGGAGCATCACGTTGGTGACGAGGAGGAGGGCGAACACGGACAGGATCGTGGTGACCCAGTAGCCGCGGTTCAGAATGTTCATCGGGTTCTCGTCTTCCTTGCCGCGAACGAAGAAGATCGCGACGATCGTCGAGAGGAGCCCGAAGGCGCGCACGACGAGCGGGAAGAAGATCCACGCCTGCGGGTTTGGCCAGCCCGCGTTGGTCGCGATCGTGAAGATCCCGACGCCGAGGATCATCGCGCCGATGTTCTCGGCGGCCGTTGACTCGAACAGGTCCGCGCCGCGACCGGCACAGTCGCCGACGTTGTCGCCGACGAGGTCCGCGACGACGCCCGCGTTGCGCGGGTCGTCCTCGGGGATGCCCTTCTCGACCTTCCCGACGAGGTCGGAGCCGACGTCCGCGGCCTTGGTGTAGATCCCGCCGCCGAGCTGGGCGAACAGGGCGACGAAGGAAGCCCCGAAGCCGAAGCCGACGATCAGGAACGGCGCGTCGTGCGTCGCCTGGCCACCGGACAGTCCACCGAAGAGGGTGAAGATTCCGTAGACGCCGAGCAGTGACAGGGCGACCACCAGGAAGCCTGAGACGGCTCCGCCGCGCATCGCGACCTGGACCGCCTCGACGAGGCTGCGCCGGGCGGCGGCCGCCGTCCGGACGTTGGCCTTGACGCTGATGTACATGCCGATGATCCCGGACGCCATCGAGCACGCGGCGCCGACGAGGAAGGCCAGCCCGGTCCGCCAACCGAGGCTGAAGCCGAACGTCTTCGTGTCGGCGACCTTCTCGGTCTCGAAGATCGTGATCACGCCCGCGATGACGAAGGCGCCGACCACGGCCAGGACGCCGATCGTCGTGTACTGGCGCCGGATGAAGGCGACCGCGCCCTCGAAGATCGTCCCGGCGACGTCTTCCATCTCCTTCGTCCCGGTGTCGCGCGACAGGACGTCGCGTGCGAGGTAGATCGCGAAGAGCACGGCGATGATGCCGGCTGGCAGGATGATCAACTGGAGCACTTTGGCATCCATCTGGGTCTGGGCGTCCTCCACTCTCGCTCGGGCACCGGATCGCGGACTGCGCGGCGGAACCGCATGTCCGAGGATCGGGGGCAGCCCGCCTGCGATGTCGGCAGGTGGGCCGCGGGGAGTGTAGCAAAGCGGCGCGCCCGGCGGCACCTTGCCGAACCGGCGGGCGGAGCGCGGACCGCCGGACATGGCAACGCCATGCGCACCCTATGCTTCACCGCTGTGACGACCCCTCCCCCGCCGGGCCAGCCGCCGGCCACGCCGCCGGCCGGTCGACGCGCCCTCGGCTGCGTCCTCGAGATCGTCGAGACCCTCGTCCTGACGCTCATCCTGTTCTGGGTCATCCAGTCGTTCGTGGCCCAGCCGTTCCAGGTCCAGCAGTTCTCGATGCAGAACACGATCCAGGACGGCCAGTTCGTCCTCGTTGATCGTCTGACCCCGCATTTCGACCACTACCACCGCGGCGACATCATCGTGTTCACGCCGCCCCAGGCGGTCGACGAATCGCCCGATCAGAAGCCGTTCATCAAGCGGATCATCGGCGTCGAAGGCGACACCGTCTCGATCCACGACGGAAAGGTGTTCGTCAACGGCATCGAGCTCGACGAGCCCTACGTTTACAAGGGGACCGACGGCAAGCCCCAGATAACCGAACCCGAGGACGGTACGAGCACCTGGACGATCGGACCGGGTCAGCTGTTCGTGATGGGCGACCACCGCCAGCGCTCGTCGGATTCGCGCGTGTTCGGCCCGATCGCGGTCGACAAGGTGATCGGCCGGGCATGGCTCCGCTACTGGCCGATCGAGGATCTCGGCATTCTCCCGACGGCCAGGCATCCGGAGCTGGCGAGCCCGTCCGCGAGCCCGTCGGCCGGCCCCTCCGCGAGCCCGTCGGCCAGCCCCACGAAGCGCCCGTCGGCGAAGCCGACGAAGCGGCCGTCCGCGTCAGCGCGGCACTGATCGGCGAGCTTCGCGAGCCGGTCCGCGGGACCGAAGCCCTTCGGGTCCGACAACCTATACTGCCGGACTTGTGACCCCCCTGACCCCGACCACGTGACCCGCAAGCCCGCCGTCGGGTGCCTCCTGGAGATCGCCGAGACCCTCGTCCTGACCCTGATCATCTTCTGGGTGATCCAGTCGTTCGTGGCCCAGCCGTTCAAGGTTCAGCAGATGTCGATGGAGCAGACGCTCGAGCCCGATCAGTACGTTCTCGTCGACAAGCTGACTCCCCGTTTCGACACGTACAAGATCGGCGACATCGTGGTCTTCTCTCCGCCGACGACCTGGGCGCCGTCGGCCGGCGAGCCGTACATCAAGCGGGTGGTCGGCGTCGGCGGCAATACCGTCCACATCCAGGACGGCGCGGTCTTCGTCAATGGCATCAAGCTCGTCGAGCCATATGTCTTCAAGGAGGCCGACGGCCAGACTCAGCCGACCGAAACGCTGGGCGATGCGGACACATGGGTCATTCCCGACGGACAGCTCATGCTCATGGGCGACCATCGCGGAAACTCGGCCGACTCGCGCGAGTTCGGACCGGTCGACGTGAGTGCCGTCATCGGCCGAGCCTGGCTCCGCTACTGGCCCCTCAACACCTTCGAGATCATCCAGACGCCCACTCACCCGGAGCTCGCGACTCCGAGCCCATGATCGACCGCGACCGGCGACGCTCGGCGTGAACCCGGCCCTGGCGGCGATCGCCGTCGTGACGGTCGCAGGCGCCGTCCTCGCCGTCTCGGCCCGCGATGTCCAGGCGACTCTGCTCGGCCTGCTGGTCGTCCTGCTCGGCGCTCCGCTCGTCGCCGACCCGTGGCCCGACCCGCTCGCGATCCTCGCCCGGATCGCCGCGACCATGCTGGCGGTCCGGCTCATCGCCATCAGCCTGCGCGGGGATGTCGTGACCGGAGGGACCCGGATCGGCTGGCCGGCCGAGGCGCTCGTCGGCGCAGCTGCGGCGGTCATCGGGTTCGGCAGCCATGGTCTCGGCGCCGCTGGGCTTGGCCCGGCCGAGGCCCAGGCGGCCGGGTTTGCCCTGATCGTGCTGGCCGCAGCGCCGCTCGTCACGGGGCGCGACGCCCTCCGGATCGCCGTCGGCGCCCTGCTCCTCCTCGTCGCCGCGTCGTTGATCCGGGCCGGGCTCGACACGACGCCGAGCCAGGCGGAGCAGCTGGTCGACGCGGTCCTGACGATCGCGATCGGCGGCGCGATCGCCGTGATCACGATGGCTGCGCGGGGCGCCGGCGGGCTCGACGCGATCGATGCCGGCGGGAGCCGGGAAGCCGCGCGACGACCGCCCGACGCCCACCGGCCACCTGATGGCCCGGAACGATCGGACCGTTCGGAGCGACCGGTCCGCACCACCGGTCCGAGCCGCGCGCCAGCGGGCACGCCGGCGCGCCAGGACCGTGCGCGTCGGGCCGGCCCGGGCGCCCAACCACCCGGTCGAGCGGACCGTCCACATGCGCGACCGCCCGAGGATCCGTCGTGACAGTGATGCCGTTCATCATGATCGCCGTCGTGTGCGGGACGGCATCGCTGCTGCTCCGCGGGAGCCGAGCCTGGTCGACCGGGTTCGCCGTCATCGGCCTGACGCTGATGGTTGGCAGCGCTGCCTCGATCGATCCGTCGGCCGCGATCCGGATCGGAGGCGCCGTCCTTGCGCCGTCGGAATGGCTGCGCCTGTACGCCTTGCTCGGGAGCGTGGTCGGGCTGCTGCTGGTCGCGGTCGACGTCTCGGCGATGCACGAGCCGGATGTGCCCGGGATCGTTGTTCTCGGACTCGGCGCCGCCGTGCTCGCCCTCGCCCTGTCCGATCCGCGGATCGCGGTCGTCGCGGCCACTGCCGGTGGCCTGGCCGGGATCCTTGTCGCGGCGCCGGTCGGCGCCGCGGCAAGGGCGGCATCGGTCGGCGTCCGCGAGCTGCGAGCGCTCGCGGTCGCGGGCGGCCTGGCGGTGATCGCGACCGCGTGGATCGCTCGTCCGCTCGGTGAGCTCGTCGCAGCCCCGGCTGTCTTCGGTCTCGCCTATCTCGCATTCGCCATCGCGGTCGCCATCCGGTTCGGGGCGATCCCGTTCCACCTCTGGGCCGCCCGGGTCGCGGACGCTGCGCCGGGCGTGGCGCTGCCGCTCCTGCTGGCATGGGGTCCCGCCGCGTTCGCGGCCATCGCCCTGGCGTGGATCGACCAGACCGTGGCGCCGCTCGCCCTGCCGCTCGGCAACGAGCGATCGGTCATCGCTGCGATCGGAGCCGTGAGCGTCGTGCTCGGGATCGTCGCGGCCTGGATCCAGGACGACCTCGAGCACGTGGTCGGCTACACGATCGCGGCCGACGCCGGGTTCGTCGTCCTCGGCCTGTCCGGGTTCGATCCGGCCGTGTGGGAGCCGAGCCGGATCTGGCTGCTCGTGTTCGTCGTCGGCCGCAGCGCGTTCGCTGCGTGGGCCGTGGCGATCCACGGCGGGTTCGGCACGCGCCGCGTCCCAGAGCTGGCGGGCTGGGCGCGCCGGGCCCCGCTCCTTGCGCTGGCGCTCGTCGGCATCGCCACTGCCGCGATCGGCTGGCCGGGCCTGATCGCGTGGCAGGCGCGATCGTCGCTCGCCCACCTCGCCCTGCCGGATGTCCTCGCGGCTGTCGTGACGGTCGCCCCGGTCGCTTCGATCGCGATCTACGGACGGCTGCTGTGGGTGGGAATCCGGGCGCCGAGTTCGAGAGTCGCGGCGGGTCGGGGCGAGCGCCCCGTCTGGCCGAGCCCGTGGCCCCATCGCCCGATGGTCGGGGTGGGCACGGTCGAGCGCCTGTTGGAGCGCGCGGCGCACATCGCGGGCGGCCTGCTCGACGTTCTCTGGACGCTGCCGGCCGCGATCCGGCTCAATCGGATGCCGCTGGCATCGATGGCGGTGCTGGCTGTCGCGGGCCTCGCCTTCGCCGTCGCCGCAGGCGGTGTCGGCGTCCCACAGGCAGCGCGGGCCGTGCCGGTGGTCGGCGCACAAGGGCCGCAGGCGGAGCCGAGCCGTGCGCCGAGCGCGTCGCCACCGGCCGCCCAAACCGGCGCTCCGGACTTCTCCTTCCAGCCGGTCGATCCCGGATCGTCCGCGCCGAGCGCCGGGATCGTCGGATCGCCGTCGGCCTCGGCCTCCGCCGGCGGCTGATCGCGCGCTGGCACCCGGCCGGGAGTTCCTACTCCTCGGGAGCGAGCACCCAGCGATCGATGTCGCGCTCGTAGGCGAGCAGCTCCGTCGGCGCGAACCACAGGTCGATCTCGGCCGCGGCGTTGTCCTGGCTGTCCGACGCGTGAACCAGGTTCTGGGCGGTCTCGAGCGCGAAGTCGCCGCGGATCGAGCCCGGCGCGGCCTCGTGCGGCCGGGTCGCCCCGTTCATCGCCCGGACGACGGCGATCGCATTCGGCCCCTCGAGAACCGCTGCGACGAGCGGCGCGCTCGTGATGAAGTCAACGAGGCCGCGGAAGAACCGCTTCTCGCGATGGACGGCGTAGTGGCGCTCGGCGAGGTCGGCCGACACGTGGATCAGCTTCAGCGCCACGATCTTCAGGCCGCGGTCCTCGTAGCGAGCGAGGATCCGACCGGTCAGGAGGCGCTGGACGCCGTCCGGCTTGATCAGGACGAGGGTGCGTTCGCTCACGAGTCCTCCTGGGAGCTGGGGGTGGGTGCTTCATCGGGGTCCGCGGTCTGAGCCGCGGATTTGGCATCAGGTTCGGCTTGGGGTTCGAGTTCGTCGTGCGTCGCGACGCCGCCCGCCGCGCTGGCGTGATCGCGCTTCGCCTCGACCTCGCGGCCGACGATCCGCTGGGCATCGCCGCGCACGAGCGCGAGCAGGGGCTCGCCGCGCCCGGCCAACAGGTCGAGGACCGCCGGAGCGAGACCAGGCGCTGCACGAAGCGCGAGAATCAGGCCGGTCCCGGCCTCGGCAGGCCGGCCGGCCTCGAGGGCGATCCGGGCGCTGTGGAAGAGCGTCGTCGGGTCCAGCGCGTCGCCCGCCGCCGCATCCATCCCGGCCGCATCGTCGCCCCACAGGCTCGGGCCGGTCGAAAGGGCGGACGGCACGCCGGGCTCGAATGGCGTGGGCTGGCCGGCGCCGGAGGATCGATCGGCCAGGCTCCGGAACTCGCCGCCGTGGGTCGCCGCGGGAAGCGGCCGGACCGGGTGCGGACCCGGATGAAGATCGTCGAACAGGACGCCGACGGGACCGTCTGTCGTGCCCGGCTCGACCGGCCAGATCGCGCTGCGCTGCATCCCCGCGAAGAGCGGATCGAGCGAGCCCTCCGCGCGATCCATCGCCCGTCCGGCGAGCCGGCGCGCCTCGCCTGGTCGACCGAGAGCCGCCTGGGCCTCGGCTGCGATCACGAGCCCGAGGACGTCGTCCGGGTGGTGCTCGAGCCAGGCCGTCGCGGCCTCGCCCGCTCCGAGCACGTCGCCGGTTCGCCAGCGGGCCTCGGCCAGATCGCGGATGGCGTCGTCGTCGAGTGAACCGCGCCCGGCCAGCGTCTCGAGCTCCGTCCGAGCGAGGCTGAGCGAGCCGAGCAGCAGGTGGACCCGCGCGAGGACGAGGTCCGGATCGCGCCCGGCCACCGGACCGGCTGACGGGCCGGCGGCCGCGGTTTCGACCGCCACCCCGGCGTCCGTCGCGACGGTCTGCGTGGACGAGGCGGTCATGCCGGCAATCGGAGGCGCCGCTCGAGGCCGCGCAGGTGGCGCGCCGGGGCGACGACCGCGAGCCGCAGGCCCTCGTTTCGGAACAGCTCGCGGGCGAGGCGCTGGACCTCATCGGCGTCGACCGCGGCGACGGCCGCGAGCGCCTCGTCGAGGTCGAGGACGCGGTCGTGGAGAGCCTCCTGGCCACCGATCCACGACGCAAGGTGACGGGTCTCGTCCATCCGCAACTCCAGGCCGCCGGACAGGTAGGCCTTCGTCTTGGCCAGCTCGTCGGCCGGAACCGGCTCGTCGCGGAGACGGGCGAGCTCGGCGAGGACCGCATCGAGCGCGGCCGGCAGGCGCTCGGGATCGACCCCGGCCGACACCTCGAGCGAGCCGGCGTCGGCGTAGTCGACAAGCCCCGACGAGACGTCGTACGCGAGGCCCTGGGCCTCCCGGACCGACAGGAACAGCCGGCTCGACATCCCGTCGCCGAGCACGCCGTTGAGGACGGCGAGGATCCAGGCGTCGGGATGGTCGCGCCGGAGGGCCGGCACGCCGACGATCATCTGGGCCTGGGTGGTGTCGCGCCTGGCCCGGAAAAGCGCCCGTTCGCCGGCCGGCAGCTCGGGCGCTGCGACGAAGCCCGGCACGGCGCCGTTGCCCGTCCCGAACGCGGCGTGGGCCAGGTCGACGGCCTCGCCGTGATCGATGTCGCCCGCGATCGCGACGACGGTGTTGGCGGGCCGGTACATCGTCCGCCAGAAGCGCCGGATGGTGTCCGACGGCAGCGCCCGGATGCCCTCTTCATCGCCGCAGATCTCGCGCCCGAGCGCGCCGCTCCCGAACATCGCTTGCTGGAAGAGCGTCTGCGCGTACTCGGCTGGATCGTCCAGATAGGACCGGATCTCCTCGACGATGACCGTCCGCTCGCCGTCGATCTCCTTCTCGTCGAGGTTCGGCCGGACGATCAGCTCGCCGAGGACGTCCATCGCTCGGGTCGCCTCGCGCCGTGGGACGCGGACCCAGTAGACCGTCGACTCGCGATCCGTGGCGGCATTGAACGAGCCGCCGACGCCCTCGATCGCCTCGGAGATCGCCCGGGTCGAGGGGAACCGCTCGGTTCCCTTGAACGTGATGTGCTCCATGAAATGGGCGACCCCGGCCTCCTCGGGCGTCTCGAGGCGCGAGCCGGCGAGGACGTAGGCCGCGATGGAGACCGAACGGGCGCCCGGCAACCTGGCGCTGATCACGCGCGGCCCAGCGGCCAGCGCGGTACGTTCGAACATCGCGGCCGATGGTACAGGACGACGCTCGCCTGCCTGGTCCGGGCCGGATCCGGCAGCCCTCGCACGCCCGATCCGCCACCGATCCGCCACGCCGAGGTGGTTGCGATCGGCTGTCGTTGGTTCACGCAGCCCGGTATCCTTCGGCCGAGACCGAAGCGGACCGGGATCCGTCAGGTCGCCCGAGCGCGCGAGCCGAGGGCCCGTGCGATCCACGGCGCGGGATGCCTGTGCGCAATCTGCGCCCCGGCCAGGAGGAGGATCCATGGCGAGCACAAGGCTGCGGCTGGCGAGCCTGTTCGCGGCGACGGTCATCGTCGTCGGCGCGTGCACGACGCCGGCGGCAAGCACACCTGCGAGCGGGGCGGCAAGCAGCGCTCCGGCGGCCAGCGCACCGGCGGGCAGCGCCGCCGCGTCCAACGACTGCAACGCGGGCGCCGCCAAGGGCGGAACTGCGGCCCTCCAGGTCCCGGATGTGGTGGCCGGCAAGTTCAACGTCGCGATGGTCCTGATCGGGCCGCACGACGACGGCGGCTGGTCGCAGTCGCATTACGAGGGCCTACAGTACGTCGAGAAGAACGTTCCGAATGTTCACACCGCCTATATCGAGAACGTGCCCGAGGGTGCCGACGCCG
>JANMCU010000281.1:0-20124 GCA_031361415.1 Chloroflexota bacterium
TCTCGCTCCCCGTGGACAATCGTCTGGCTGCCGGGGTCGGAGCCACGGATGTGTACCCCTGGGCTTGTCGCTCTTCGCCACGGTCGCCGTGGACGCTGAGCCCAGCAGCTCAGCCGATCCGGCTGCCGAACCTGCCCCCCCAGAAATGAAGAGACCTCCCGGAAGGGAGGCCTCGTTCAGATCGGTGACTGGGGTGTCTAGGGCTGGTTCGCAGTGGCCTTGAGGCGGCCCGGCTCGGACGCAGCTGTGCCGGCTGCCTGACCGGCGGCAGCAGCGGACGCACCCTTGGCCTGACCGGCGGCAGCGGCCGCGGCACCCTTGGCCTTGCCGGCCGCACTGGCCGCGGCACCCTTGGCCCTGGCTGCGGCCGAGACCTCGGCACCGTGAGTCTTGGCCAGAGCCGAGACGGTCGCGCCGTGGGACTGGCCGCTGACGGTCTCGACGGCCTTGGCAACTGCCGAGACGGCGGCGCCGTGGCCGGTGGCGCCGGCGGGCGGCGCTGCGCTGACGGCCGTGGCGGAGAGGGCAGCAATCGAGATCGCCGCGAGGGCTGTCGAAATGATGCGTTTGTTCATGCGATGGTGGTCCTCTGTGGGGTTTCGGTTCTTCCCCGGATAACGAACGATGGACCTGTTCGTTCGGTCTGTCGAACGGCCGATGGTCGTGAAGGCCAACTGCACGGCGCCGAGAGGCACCTCAAACGGCCGCTGTGGCGAGCCCTCGCGACCACCCGGGGGGAACATTGGTCCGCTGATTCGTTCGCGATTCGCGCCCGCCGAAGGAGATGGTCTCGATCCGCCACCATACCGACACTGCCATCGCGAGTCGTCCATTGTCCAACCCCGATCGCCCACCCATCCTCGCCTCGCTCGTCGTCGCGACCGCGCTGCTGCTGGCGGCTTGCGCTCCGAGCACGGTGACGCCCAGCAGGCCAGCCTCGCCCGCGCCGTCGCTCGCTGCGGCGTCGCCATCGATCCCGTCGCCCAGCGAACCGCCTGCGTCGGCGATCCCGACGGCCAACACGACCGGATTCGCCTTCGCGGCGGAGGACATCGCCGCCTACTACGAGACCCAGGGCTACGCCTGCGCGGCGCCGAAGCCGAGCACCAAGGCGGCGGGTTACAGCGTCCGCACGTGCCAGGAACTCGACGCCGCGGGCCGAATGCGGGTCATCGGCCTGGTGACCGATCCTGGCGGCGGTCTCGCTGACGGATTCGCCAGTTTGAAGGGCACGGCGACGGAAACGATCCTTGCCCCGATCGATGCCCTGGATCCGCTTTCCGGATTCCTCGGAGCCACACTCGGCGAGGAGCGGGGCGGCGCCCTACTCACCTGGCTGGCCTCGCACCTCGGCGACACCTATGCCGAGACGATGAGTGTTCCGGTCAAGGTGGCGACCTACACGGAATCCGCCGACCACCATTCGACCCTGTACATCGAGGTCGCGAACCAGGCTTATCTCGACGCGCCACCCCCGGCGTCCCCGTGACGGTGGACCTGCCAAGTCGATCAGGGTCTCGGCGATTCCCGCCAGGCCCCGAACGCACACCCCGGATCTCATCGGAAATGGTTGTGCCCCGATTCCACGGCCAAGATTTCCGATGATCGGTTGCACAGCTCGTTGTTCGAGCCGATTGCATCGGCCGCTGCCTGATGCACGGATGCCTTCGACCGGTCATCTGACCGATATGTGACTCATTCGGCGGCCCCGGCTGGATGGCTGGCCAGACCGAGCCCTTCGAATCAAGTGAGGAGTGCCCGGACGATCGCCTTGAGGTGTGCCTCATTGTCGAATGGCGTCGCGGCAATGCCCACAGGCGTCGCTCCATCGACCTGTCAATACCCCCCGGAGGTATTGACAACCGAGTGCTAAGATGGGCTCGAGCGGCTTGTCAAGACTTGACAAGCCCACAGTCATGTCCGGCGCTCCCTGCCTGAGGGCGAGCGCGACGATCCCGGGACCACCAACCCGGGTCATGACCCGGCCTCGGGCCGGTGGGAGGACGAGCTTGGCGGTCGGTGTTGCTGCCGAAGTGAAGAGCAAGCTGAGCGTCGTCGATGTCGTCGGCGAGACCGTCCAGCTGAAGAAGGCCGGCTCCACGTTCAAGGGGCTTTGCCCGTTCCACGGCGAGAAGACGCCATCCTTCACCGTGACGCCGGTCCGCGACTCGTGGAAGTGCTTCGGCTGCGGCGAGGGCGGCGACATCTTCAGCTTCGTGATGAAGCGCGACTCGCTGTCATTCCCCGAGGCCCTGAAGGTTCTCGCCGCCAAGGCCGGCGTCGAGATCGACGAGCGGACGACCCGCGAGGATGCCCGCAAGGCCCGCCTGCGCGACGTGATGGAGAGCGCGATCGCGTTCTACCACGCGGTCCTGACCGGCTCGAAGACCGGCCAGCCGGCCCTCGACTACCTCCGCGGCCGCGGCTTCACCGAAGCCACGATCGCCACCTACCAGCTCGGCTATGCGCCCGGCGGCTGGGACACCCTCGCCCGGACGCTCGCCGCCAAGCGCCAGGTCCGCTCCGACGAACTCGTCGAGGTCGGCTTGGCCCAGCCTCGCCAGTCTGCCCGCGGCGGTGTCTACGACCGCTTCCGCGAACGGGTGATCTTCCCGATCCGCGACGCCAGCGCCGGTCCGGTCGGGCTCGGCGGACGGATCCTTCCCGCTGAAGGCGGGATCGAGAGCCGGCAGGGCATCTCCGAGGTCGGAGGCGGAGCTCCGCGACGCCATCCGCCCGAGGATAAAGATCATGGGCCGAAGTACCTCAACTCCCCGGCGACCCCGATCTTCGACAAGTCCCGGACCCTTTACCTGATCGACCGCGCCAAGGGTCCGATCCGGAAGAACGGCCAGGCGGTGATCGTCGAGGGTTACACCGACGCGCTGATGGCTCACCAGGCGGGCTTCGACAACGTCGTGGCCTCCCTCGGGACGGCGCTCACGCCGGGCCAGGTCGCGCTCCTGACCCGATACGCGACGAAGATCGCCCTCGCCTATGACGTCGACGCGGCCGGCGAGAAGGCCGGCACGTTCGGCGCCCAGGCGCTCGAGTCGCTGATCGGCCAGCTCGCGGTGGCCGACACCGGCGTCGAGCTCGACGAGGTCCGCGTTGTCCGGCTGCCCGACGGAAAGGATCCCGACGAGGTCGTTCGTGAGACGCCGGACCGCTGGCGCGAGGAAGTCCGGACCGCCCAGCCGATCGTCGACTACCTGATCGACCAGCACGCCAAGGCATTCGATCTCAAGACCCCGGGCGGCAAGACGCGCTTCGTCAACGCGATCGTGCCGACGCTCCGGGCGATCCCGAACCCGGTCATGCGCGACGCGTACCTCCAGACGATCCACCGCGTGTCGGGTGTCGAGGAGCGGACCGTCCTCGAGGTCCTCCACCAGCGACCCGAAGCCGCCGCGGTCCAGGGCCGGATCACCGCCGACGCGGTCATCGGGGCTGCCGACGCACTCCCCGTCGACCGGATCCTGGCGGCCATCACGCCGGTCGAGGAGGAGCTTCTCCGCTTGATCCTGCTCGTCCCCGACCAGCAGCTCCGCGCGTCCGACGAGATCGGGCCGGACCAGCTGCCGTCGACCCCCGCTCGCGAGCTGTTCCGCGCGATCGTCGTCCAGCGCGTGCCCAATGACGAGGGCGTCAACGCCCCGTTCTCGATGTCGGCGCTCATGGCCGGCCTCGACGACGAGATCCGGGCCCTCGCCCAGGCCATCCTCGCCCGGCCATCGCCGGACTTCGCCCACATCAGCGCCGAGCGGATCGCCTACGCCGTCGATCGCTGCCTGCTCCGGCTCGAACGGCTCCGGCTCGACGAGAGGGCCGACTGGGTCGGCGCCGAACTCCTGTCGGCCGAGAGCCGCGGCGAGCGCGAGTCCGTCACCCGGCTCGTCGACCTCCAGCGCCAGACCAACGAATCCCGTCGCGCGATCGATCGCCAGATCGAACAAGCGACGGTCCTCGTGAGGACCTGAGCCTGTGCGCTTCTTCGCTGATCCGTCACCGCAACCCCCAGCCCGGAGGCACATCAATGGCTGATCCCCTGGACAAGCAATTGGTCGAGGCTGTTCTTGCTCGCCCGCGACGGGCCAAGGCCGACGTCGAGGAGGCTCGGCTCGCGACCCGCAACCTCCGGGCGGCCAAGGTGATCCTGCCCCAGGTCGCCGCCGACGAGGACGACGAGGACGATGACGACCTGGACCTTGGCGCCGAGCCCGGGTCCGACGGGGTCGTCGTGGCCGACGGTGGCGATGTCGGCGTCGAGGTGATCGGCGAGGACGGCGTCGCGGTCGACAACAAGATGCCGAGCGACGCGCCGGCCAAGCTCGACCCGAAGGAGGTCGACGAACCGACCGCCGAGGAGCTCGACGCGATCAGCGCCGACATGATCGGGATCGACGACCCGGTCCGGATGTACCTCAAGGAGATCGGCAAGGTCGCCCTGCTGACGGCCGAGGAAGAGGTGGTCCTGGCCAAGGCCATCGAGCTCGGCGAGCAGCTCGTCGAGGCGCCGTGGAAGGGGATCGTGTCGCTTCACGAGTGGACCCGCCACGACACCGAGCGCAAGACCCGGTCGACGAAGCTCCAGCATCGGCTGCCGCTCGGCGACGAGGCGCACCGGCTCGTGTCGGACGCCATCCACGCCGAGACCGCCGCTGACCTGCTCGTCGCGCCGCCGGACTTCCACCTCGTCAAGGCCGGCCGCGACGCTCAGTCGGACGGGACGAAAGACCTCCTGAGGGAAGCCAAGAAGCTCGTCGCGGCCTACAGCGAGAAGTGCGCCCCGGACGCGTTCCTGACGCTGCTCGACTGGTCGTATCTCGCGGTCCACAACGGCGACCTCGACTCGCGCGACAACGTCGGGCTGCGCGCGATCTACGACTGGACTCGCGACGACGTCGCCTTCCCGGCGCTCGAGCGCTGGGTCACCGCCGGCAACGACGCGGACCTGTTCAAGCGAATGGGCTTCGATCCCGAGGTGCCCCTCAACACCAAGCTGGCCCATCGCAAAGGCGAGCTCGTCCGGATCGGGCGGGACGCCCGCGAGCAGCTGACGTCGGCCAACCTGCGCCTCGTCGTGTCGATCGCGAAGAAGTACATCGGCCGCGGGATGTCGTTCCTCGACCTGATCCAGGAAGGGAACATCGGGCTGATCCGGGCGGTCGAGAAGTTCGACTTCGAGAAGGGCTTCAAGTTCTCGACCTACGCGACGTGGTGGATCCGCCAGGCGATCACCCGGGCGATCGCCGACCAGGCCCGCACGATCCGCATCCCGGTCCACATGGTCGAGACGATCAACCGGCTGATCCGCGTCTCGCGCCAGCTCCTCCAGGAGCTCGGTCGCGAGCCGACGGTCGAGGAGATCGCCGAGGCGATGTCCAAGGGCCAGGAGGTCCAGGTCACGCCCGAGAAGGTCCGCGAGATCATCAAGGTCTCGCAGGAGCCGGTCTCGCTCGAGACGCCGATCGGCGAGGAGGAGGACTCCCACCTCGGCGACTTCATCGAGGATCGCGGTGCGTTGGCGCCCGCGGAGGCCGCATCGCACCAGCTCCTCAAGGAGCAGGTCGAAGCCGTCCTGGACTCGCTGACCGGTCGTGAACGGCGGGTGCTCCAGCTTCGATTCGGGCTGGAGGATGGTCGTGCGCGGACGCTCGAGGAGGTCGGCCGCGAGTTCAACGTCACCCGCGAGCGGATCCGCCAGATCGAGGCCAAGGCCCTCCGCAAGCTTCGCCATCCGAGCCGGAGCCGGAAGCTCAAGGACTACCTCGAGTAGGACCCGTGGTGCTTGGCTGGGAATGTCCGGTGATGTTCGCAGCGGCAGGGTGGCGACGACTCGGCGCGTTAGGGGCAATCGTGGGTACGATGGTCCGATTGGCGAGCAATGGCCGGCCGGGGTAGGCTCGACTCGATCGGTTTGATGCCGATCGCGGATGCCCGGTATCGGGCATCGCCTGGAATCATCCGGCGGATCGCGCGACGGTGGGGCGCGTTCGTCAACCATCGAGGAGTCCCGAATTGATGAAGCGCACGACCACCAAGGCGCTCATGCTCGCTCTGTTCGCATCCCTTGCGTTCACGGGCGCCGTCTCGGCCAAGAGCCATGACAACGGTGCCAAGGGCGCCACGAGTCACGGCCCGACCGTCGCCCACGGCGGCTCGACCGCCGCGAGCCTGAAGACCAAGGGCAACGCGTCGCATCCGGGCGGGGTCTTCCGCGTTCTCGCGATCGTCCACGCCGCCAAGGATCTCCGACCGGCCACCGTCGACGCGATCGTCCATTTCGCGAGCGGTGACGTCGCGGCCGTTCTGACGCGGAGCGGCAACGGTTCCGCCTACCACGCCGCCGTCCCGGTGCCTGCGGCAGAGCCCGCCGGCGTCGTCCTGATCGACGCGACCGCGATTGTCAATGGGGCCACGCTCACGGCGACCGGCCAGGGCAAGATCGTGGTCGAGGACTCGACCCAGGTCACGCCGCCGGCTCCGGTCGTGGTGCCGTCCCCGACGAGCTGCACGCCCGATGCGTCCGAGACGCCGGACCCGAGCGAAACAGCCGATTCGAGCGAGAGCCCGGACCCGTCCGAGTCCGCGGACCTGTCCGACGTCAAGGATCAGTCCCAGTCTGCGGACCCGAGCGAGACCGCGGATCCGAGCAAGAGCCCGGAGCCGTCCGAGTCCGCCGAGCCGTCCGAGTCCCCCGATCCGTCCAGCAGCGCCGACCAGACCACGCAGACGACTGATCCGTGCGTGAGCCAGCCCGCCGCAGTGACGACGACGTTCACGCTGTCACCCGAGCTCATGGCCAAGGTCATCGCGTTCGTGGAGTCGCTCCTCGCCTGAGGTCGACCGCCGCAACCAGAACTCCGACGACGCCCCTGCGACGCAGGGGCGCCGTCATGTCTCCCCGTGGTCCAATCGGCATCGCGGCAACGCAGGCCGACATCGATCCTTATCTGGTGATCATCGGCCTGGCGGATCGCCCGGCTCGGGGCCCGTGGCGACGGGCTCGTCGGAGCGCGACCAGTCGCTGTACGAGCCGACATAGAGGATCGGATCGGGCAGGCCGGCGGCTCGCAGGGCGAGAGCGTGGTGAAGCGCCGAGACGCCGCTGCCGCACGACGTCACGACGGGTCCGCCCGACCCATCCGCGTCGAGATCGCGGAATCGGGCCGCAAGCTTGTCAGGCGGGCGGAATCGGCCGCCCGGTTCGACCAGGTTTCCGTCGACCGGTGCGTTGCGGGCGGTCGGGATGTGACCCGCGACCGGGTCGATCGGCTCGGTCTCGCCGCGATAGCGCGGGGCTCCGCGGGCGTCGAGCAGGACGACCGACCCGAGCCGCGCCTTGAGCTCGACCCGGTCGATCACGCCCGTCCAGCGGTCGGCGAGATGGAGGTCGCCGGGCATGACGCGCGGAACGACTCGGCTCAGCTCGCCGCCGGCCGCGACCCACGCCGCGATCCCGCCGTCGAGGACCGCGACCCGCTCGTGGCCGAGGACGTCGAGCATCCACCAGAGCCGAGCGGCGACCCAGCCGCCGACGTCGTCGTAGGCGACCACGAGATCGGCGTCGCCGATGCCGGCCTCGGCCGCCCGCGCTGCGAACGCCGACGGCGTGGGCAGGGGATGGCGACCCGGCGCGCCATAGCCGTCGGGATCGGCCAGGTCGGCGTCGAGATCGAGATGGATCGCGCCCGGCAGGTGGTCCGCGGCGTATGCCCCGGCGCCGACGCCGGGCTGGCCGAGGACCCATCGGCAATCGACGATCCGGAGGTCCCGGGCACCGCCGTGCACCAGCCGCAGCAGCTCACCGGCGCCGATCAGGGGGCTTGCCATGACGCGAGGATACCGAGCGGCCGGCGCAATGACCGTTCGTCCCGATCGGGCAGGCTCGAATCCGCGTCCGCGGAGGACCTCCGGCGCCTCAGGTCGCGCCCGGACCATCTGGTATCCTCTCGTCCGGCGCCGCGACGGCGCCCTCGCTGGCGGCCCGTCACGGGCAGCCGGCCCTCGCTCCGGCGTAGCTCAGTGGTAGAGCGGGCGGCTGTTAACCGCTTGGTCGTAGGTTCGAGTCCTACCGCCGGAGCCACCATGTCCGTCTGGATCCAGCGTCGACCGCTTGCGGGGAGCTGTCGCGGGCTCTTCAGTCGTCGACCGTCGCCGCATCCGAGGGCTGCCGGACGCGCCGCAGCGGCGACAGCACCAGCAGCAGGATCGAGACCGCCATCCCGGCCCATCCGATGGCGATCCCTCCGCGGACGCCGATCCAGCCCGCCAGTGCGGCGGCCAGAAGCGCGCCGAGCGGGTAGGCGATCCCGTGCGAGAAGACCTCGAGTGTCGCGTTGACGCGCCCGAGGACGCGATCCGGGATCACGCCCTGAATGAGCGACAGCTCGGCGACTCCTTCGATCGTCTGGAGGCCATCGCCGACGAGCTGAGGCAGGAACACCATCAGCACCGCCAGCGGGAGAGGTCCGCCGGCGAGCGGCGTCAGCACGCCGACGATCGACGCCCCGATCGCCGTCCAGATGAGGGCGGGGCCGAAGCCCAGCCGGCCGATCACCCGCGACGCCAGGAACGAGCCGACGAGCGAGCCGACGCCTCCGGCCGAGACGACGACACCGAGCAGGACCGGGCTGAGATGCAGGTCCTGGATCAGGTAGATCGTGTAGAGGACGCCGTAGAACGAGCCGGCGACGTGCGCGATGACCGAGCGGAGCATCAGCGGGAGCAGGAGCGGATGCCGGCGAACGAGTCGCAGGCCCTCGAGGATCTCCTGGCCGATGGGGGTGGGCGATGTCCGATCTGGGCGCGCCGGCTCGGGCCGACGGATCAGGCCGAGCGAGATCGCCGATACGCCGAAGGAGATCGCGTCGATGAGGATCGCGAACGGTGCGCCGATGAGCTGCACGAGGCCGCCCGCCAGGCCCGGACCGCCGATCTCGGCCAGCGACGAGCTCGTGGCCAGCCTGCTGTTGCCCTCGAGGACGCGATCAACTCCGATCAACGACGGGACGTAGGCCGGGTAGGCGGCATCGAAGAGCGCCCCGAGGCTGCCCTCGAGGAACACGACGACATACAGGTGCTCGATCCGGAGCGCGCCGGCGAGATAGGCCGCCGGGATCGAGAACAGCAGGACGGCGCGGATCGCGTCGGCCCAGATGAGCAGCGGCCGCCGACGGACCCGGTCGACCCATGCACCTGCGACGAGGCCGACGAGCAGGACGGCGATGCTGGCCGACACGACGAGCAGGGCCATTTCGAACGGGCCCGCTCCGAGCACGAGCAGCGCGACCAGCGGGACAGCGGTTCGGGTCACGACCGAGCCCAGCTCGGACACGGTCTGGCCGGCCCAGAGCTTCATGAAATCCGCGTGTCGCCATAACGACGAGTTCACCGTGCGCGAGCTGATCAGCCGCCCGCTTTGAGCTTGCGCCAGCCGCCCGCCCGGTTGTTCGCGATCACCTTCTTGACCATCGCGCTGAACGCGCGGGCGTTGATCCGCTCGCCCTTCCGGACTCCGACCGTGCGGGCCGTGTCGTTGCCGTGACCGGCCGTGATGATCCCCTCGGGATCGTCCGTGATCCCGCCGTCATACATGAAGACGTTCACGTGATCCTTCGCCGCGAGCAGGGCGCAGATGTTGCCCTCGAGCACGAAGTAGGGCTGGACCGACCGTTTGATCGTCTCGACGACCTCGGGGTCCGCGGCATGGACCAGCTCGCGCACCTCGCGACAGATCTCCTGCGCCCACGGCTCCAACGCATCGATGTAGGCGTCGACCCGCGGGTCGGCAACGTAGGTCATCGGGACCTCCTCGGGTCAGCCCGGTTTCGGCGGCAGCACGGCGACGTTGAGCCAGCGCGCCCCGGTCGCCCGGCGCAGCGCGAACATCAGCGTGAACGGCGACGACTGCCGAGCCTGGAGCGTGCCCGCGGCATCGTAGGTCTCCTGGGTCATCGTGCCGCGCCCGGTCATGCCCAGGCTCAGCCCATCCTGCCGCCCGAACGGAACCAGCAGCGACACGTCGATCGCGTCGAACTGGTAATGGACGATGACCGCGGTCCCGGTGGTGGAGGCATCCTGGAGCCGTCCCTGCATCTCGATCAGCCGGTCGCCGTGATCGACGGTCGGGAGGATCGTCGCGTCGCGCCGGAGGAGAGCCTGGTTCTCGAGCTCGAGGTTCTGGGCGAGGGTGACGACGACGCCCTGCATCTCGGGTCCGGCGAGCTGGTGGTCGAAGTCGACGACGTCCTGACTGACCGAGATCGCGGGCAGCGTCGCGGGATCGATCGCCGTCGGCAGCCGGTGGAGCACTTCCTCGACGTCCGGGACGATCACCCCACGTGCCGGCTGGCCGGCGGCGACGATCCCGACGCCGACGGCAAGGACCGCGACGACGACCAGGCCGACCCGGACGGCGACGCGGGCAAGCCCGGCGGTCGGGTTGCCGCCGGTCACGAGGCGCCGGACAGACGAGCGGACGTCGTCGCCGGCCGACTTCGGCTCGGGCAGGACACGATCGAGGATCGGGCGCAGAGCGCACCACACGACCAGGCCCGCCAGCAGCCCGACCTTCGTGCCGAACTCGTCGGTCTGGGGCGCCATGAGGAGCGTGCTCGTCGCAGCCACGAGCAGCCCGAACGCAACCCGCCCGACTCGCCCGGCCGGCACGGTCTTCGGATCGGTGATCATGAAGAACAGGAAGATCATGACCTCGGGCGAGGTGACGATCACCCGCCAGAAGTCGAGGCCGCAGACCGGCGCGAAGGCCCAGCTGGCGGTCATGCAATGGCCAGATCCGGCGAGCAGTCCGACGCCCGCAGCAAGGGCCAGCCAGAAGGTCGCCGCGAGCGCGAGCAGCTTCAATCGCCGCGTGATCAGCAGCCCGCCGGTCAGGATGACGGCATAGGCCGCGATCATCGGCAGCTCGAGCGGCGCCCACCAGAAGTCGAGCGGCTCGACCCGGGCCGTGCCGAGCACGACGAACGCCACGACGAGCCCGAATTACGACGGATTGAAGACGTGCGACCCGCGATACCGGATGACGTACTTCGACAGGAGCGACAGGCCGGCGACGGCCGCGAAGACGTACCACCCGTCGAAGGTCCAGTGATCGCCCGGCGGCGTGCCGACGTCCCGCAGGTTCTGGGCCTCGCCGCTGCCGGTCAGCATCGCGCTGGCGGGCCACTCGTATGCCTTGGCCGATCGGAAGCTCAGCGCAATCTCGAGGATCGCGCAGGTCAGGATCGCCGCCAGGATCTGCGGAACGCTGACCCGGAAGCCGAGCGCAACCTGGCCGAGAACGTGGATCGTGATGATCACCGAGGCGACGTGGAGCCGCGGATCGCGGATGTTCGGCAGGACCAGCGGGTAGGTGCCGGCCCCGATCGTGAGCGTGCGGGCGGTCACGGGCGCCGTCCGCTGGACACGGCGAGCGAGCCGCGTCGAGGACGCCGGACGTGGGGGAGCGAGGTGACCACAGGCATGTCGGTCCCATAGGATACGCACATGACATTGCCGACCGAGCCGATCGGGAGCATCCCTCGTCCCCGGGCTCTTCTCGACGGAATGGAGGCGGCCGCCGCGGGACTGATCGGGCCGGACGCGCTCGATGCACTGTTCGACGACGCGGTGGGCGACACCCTTCGACGCTTCGCGGAGACCGGTTCGACCGTCGTCACCGACGGCGAGCAGCGCAAGCAGAGCTTCGCGACCTACCCGGTCGCCGGCTTGACGAACCTCGTCGGGGGCGGCGTCACGATCCCGTTCGACGACGGCCACACCCGCCAGCTGCCCCTGATCACCGACGGCCCATTTCGCTACGCGACGCCGGCCTGGACGTACCTCGACGGCGCCCGTCCGCACACGTCCACGCAACTCAAGCAGGCCGTGATCTCCGCATCAGCGTTGAGCCTGATGTATCCGCCGGGCGGAATCGCGGAGTATTCGCGCGAGGCGTTCCTCGACGATCTCGTCGCCGAGGCGACGGCGGAGATCCGGGGCTGCCTCGACCGAGGCGCGATCGTCCAGATCGACTTCACCGAGGCGCGCCTGTCGATCAAGCTGGACCCGTCGAAGAGTCTGCTCGACGCGTTCGTCGAGCTCAACAACCGCGTTCTCGCGGGGTTCACCGACGCCGAGCGCCGGCGGATCGGGGTCCATTCGTGCCCGGGCGGCGATCAGGATTCGACCCACAGCGCCGACGTGCCCTACGCAGAGCTCCTGCCGGCCCTGTTCCGGATGAACGTCGGCAACTTCTATGTGCAGCTCGCGAGCGAAGCGGATCGGATGCGCGTGCTCGAGGTGCTCGGCTCGCATGCGTCGGGTGACCACCGGATCTTCGTCGGCGTGATCGACCCGCTCGACCCGCGGGTCGAGTCCCCGGACGAGGTCCGTGACCGCGTGCTCGAGGCTGCACGGTTCATCGACCCCGGCCATCTCGGCACGACCGACGACTGCGGCTTCTCACCGTTCGGCGACGACACGTCCACGTCCCGTGACACGGCGTTCGCCAAGATCCGGGCGCGGATCGACGGGACGGCGATGGCCTCGGCCGCGCTCGGAGTCTGATCGGGAGGTCGCGCCAGGCTTCCATCCACCCGCGGCGGGCGAGCGGCCCTCCATCCATACTGCCGGCGACCGACCGCCACCAACCGAACCCCACCATTACCGAGGGATACCAATGGCACGTGACGAGGAGCGTCTCCTGCGCTCGCAGCAAGTTCCGATCGTGGGCGGGCTGCCCGAGGTGCCCGGCATCCTCGCAGCGATCCGGCTGACCCCCGGACTCGGCGTCCACCTGCGCGGCCTGGCCGACGAGCTGCTCGTCAACGACTTCCCGGGCGCCACGATCGAACGTCACGAGCGGGAGATGCTGGCGACGGCCGTATCTGCCGGCAACGATTGCTTCTACTGCATGGATTCGCATGGGGCGTTCGCATCCGCGCTGATCGAGCGGAGCGGCGCGACGGATCTCCTGCCGGTCGTCGACGTGATCAAGAGCGGATCGTCCGACGGCCTGGGCGAGAAGATGCAGGCACTGCTCCACATCTCGCGGACCGTTCGGCGCGACCCACTCGACCTGACTGCGGCCGACGTCGCGGCGGCCACGGACGCCGGTGCGACCGACGCGGACATCCAGCTCGCTGTGCTGATCGCGGCCGCGTTCTCGATGTACAACCGGATGGTCGACGGGTTCCGGGCCATGACGCCGCCGAGCGCCGAGGCCTATCGCGCCCGCGCGAGCGAGATCGCCGAGCACGGTTACAGCAGTCCAGCCGTCGCCGCGGTCCCCGGACGGAGCTGAGCTCCGGACGAGACGACCCGGCAGGCGGGAACGAAGAACGTCGGGATAGCGGTTCGACGGGCCGGAATCGAACGACCGGCGCGGATCGCGCCGGTCGGATCGTGTCGGGGAAGCGCGGTCGCTCGACCGCGGCGGATCAGCGGGGCTTCGTCCGGAAGGCCGCGAGGTGGGTCGTCCACTCGGACGTCCGGCCATCGGGCGAGGAGCTCTTGCCGTGCCAACCGCAGACGCACGTGATCGTCTGAGCCTGGTGCTTGTACTCGGCGATGACGTGCTTGAGGGGCTCGTTCACGGGCGTGGCGGCAGGACGCGGCGGACGCATGGTTCCGTTGGACACGAAGGTGAGACCTCCCGGGACTGGCGATCGGGCGACGCAGGCCGGTCCGCGAGGGCCGTCGACCTGGCGGGGACGAGGGCGCAACGATTGCGCGAACAAGAATTCTACTCCGAATCGGGGGCTCGGGGCGAGCAGAGCGGGTCGATCGTCAACCCGCCAGGTGCCCGGCCGCGTTCCAGATCTCGATCACCCGCCGGTCCGTTTCCCAGCCGAGCTCGGATACGGTCGCGGTCCACAGGTCGAGACGACTGGCGGTGACCGGCGGGGTTTCGATCCAGCGGGCCGCGAGCACTCGCAGGAAATGGCCATGGGAGAACACGAGGACATCGCCGTTGAGCGGGAGAAGGCGCTCGATGACCCGGTCCGCCCGCTCGCCGAGCTCCGCAAGACTCTCGCCACCGGGGATCGGCCGGCTCCAGATCGTCCAACCCGGATCGTCCCTGGCGATATCGGCCCGACGACGTCCCTCGTAGACGCCGTAGTCCCACTCCTGCAGGTCGGGGTCGAGCTCGAGACGCGCGCCGAACCCCGCCAACCGGGCCGTCTCGGTCGCGCGCGACAGGGGGCTCGAGACCACCCGACTGAAGGTCCGCCCGGCGAGCACCGCACCGAGCCGGCGGGCCTGGTCCCGTCCGATCTCGGTCAGCGGGATATCGGTCCGGCCCGTGTGCTGGCCGGATTTCGACCAGGCGGTCTCGCCGTGCCGGGCCAGAACGAGCCGAGTTGGGATGAGGTCGACGGGTTCGGGCTCGCCGACCGCCGGCTCGGCTCCCGGCTGCGTCCCCGACGGGCTCGTCACGGTCCGGCCGCGGGCTCGTCGTCGGTCAGCGAGCGCGGCGGCACGTCGGCGGCCACGTCGGCGTCGAAGAACACCCGCCGCGTCCAGCTGAACGGGCCCGCCAGAACGACCCCGGGCAGCTGGGCGATCCGCGTGTTGTAGCGATAGACCTGATCGTTGTAGAGCTCGCGCCGGTCGGCGATCATCGATTCGAGTCGCTCGATTTCCGTCTGGAGGGCGAGGACGTTCGCGGCGGACTGCACCTCCGGGTAGCGCTCGACCGCCGCGAACAGCGTCCGGACAGCACGGGTCGTCGCCGCGGCGGTGGCGGCCTGCTCGCGGATTGGCGCCGTCGGCGAGAACGCGGCGCGCGCGGCCGTGACCCTGGTCAGCACGTCCCTCTCGAAGGTCATCAGGCCGCGAACCGAGTCGACCAGGGCCGGCAGCTGGTCGAACCGTTGCTGGAGCGAGACCTCGATGTTCGCCCAGGCCTTGTCGATCCGGCGCTGGAGGGCGACGACGTCGTTGTAGGTCACGACGACGACGAACAGCACGATCGCGACGACCAGGCCGACCGCGAACGCGCCAGCCAGCGCAACCGGGTTCATACCCGCCTCGCCCCCGGCGTCGCCCGGCGCCCGGGCCTCGTCGGCCCGGCTCGATGCTCCGCCCTTGCCGCCGTCATCGGATCCCGCTCTGGACGACGATCGCGAGGGCCATCGCGCTGACGACGGCGAGCGCGCCGCCGACAAGTCCGAGCACGAACTGGCGGTCCGCGCGCGCCGCGACCTGCGTCGGCGCGCCGAGCGAGATGAGCATCGGGACCTCCTCCGAGGTGGCCAGGATCAGGGCGTCGGGAGCGATCTCGAATGCGGCGTCGGCGCGGGCGGCGAGGGCCGGATCGGGCGGTGGTGGGGGGTTCGCGGCGGGATCCAGCTCCGGCGCCCGCACCGGCTTGCCGATCCCGAACCCTTCGATCGCCGCGTTTCCCCAGGCATCTTCGGGCGTTGCCGCAAGAAGGCCGGCCGCCCGCGCCTCGGCGAGGTCCGCGGCGATCTCCGGATCGGCCCCGTCGAGTTCGGTGCCGTCGACGAGGTTGGCACCGGTCGGATCCTCGAGTTCGGCGAACGGCAGGACGCGGCCCATGACCGTCACGATGTCGCCGGCCTCGATCCTTGCCTCGCGATAGCGCGAGCGATGGTTCGTCGTCGACCTTGGCAGTCCGCTCCGGTCGAAGAGCGACCAGTGATCCGGTCTGCGGACGGTCAGGAGGGCAGCGATCTGCGCCTCGCGATCCTCCGGCCCCGGCGCGAACACCGGACCGGTCCGCAACTGGAGGCCCGTCGGACCCGCGCCCCAGACCGACGTTGACTCGTCGTACCGGTCGGGCACATCGAACCTGGCGCTGCCCGGGAAGACGCGAAGAGCGCCGCTCGCGTCGCGCACCCGGAAGCCCACCGCGCGGTCCTCCTTGAACACTTCGCGCGACTCGTCGTTGCTCGACTCGGTGATCCGCGCACGGTAATAGATGCAGGGGACGCTCTGGAGCGGCGACACGAGGGTGAGCTCGATCGGCTCGGCCGTCCCGCTGACGAGGACCTCGCCGACCGCGAGGCTCGCGATGCGCGAGACCGAGGTGCCGCTGATCAGGCCGGCTGCGCGATAGCCGAGGAAGCCGCGGCCGAGGAGGACGAGGCCGACGACGACCCCGACGGCGGCGAATCCGGCGAACGTCATGTCAGCCGGCGCACTGCCACAGCGTCCCGGCGCGCGGTGCGGCACCGTCGCCGAGACGGCCTTGGGCGGTCGGCGACGATGACCCCGCCGATCGTCATCAGGAACAGGCCGGACCCGACCAATCGCCGATCGATGTGCACGCCGTCAACCCTCCTGCCGGTTCGCGTCGGCAACGGTACAGGACTGTGCTAGCCTCGGCCGGACCCGTGCGCCCGGGCCGACGGCGGCAACGCAGACGTCCCGGTGGCGCGCCATCGGTGGCCCGATCCGGAGGTAGTGATGCGACTCAGCGAATGGCGGGCCTCCGCTCCCGCCAGGGACGCGGCGGGGCCGAAGGTCGCAGCGGTCGTCGAACCGGTCCTGCGGGCGCTCGGGGCGGAACCCGATCCGCATTGCTGGGTCGCTTGGGGCGATGAGCCCGCAACCAAGTTCACCGTGTTCGTCCCGACCGATCCCGGGCTGATCGCCTGCTTCGTCCGGGTCAATGTCCCGGGCGACGGTCCGCGGGCCACGACGAAGCTGATCCGCTGGAGTCGCGTGTCGATCGGAGAGCTCGGCGTCGAGACCCAGGCGGGTCACCGGATGCTGAGCTTCCAGCTCGAGTCGCAGATCCTGCGCGGCGTCGACGCCGAAGCCGATCGTGCCGCGGAGTTCGCCCTGCGCGTCATCGCCGCCATCGACGGGCGTCCGCTGCCCGCGATCGAGGAGAGTCGGCGGGGGTCCGGACGGAAGACGGTCGGGTCGAAGCTGCGGGTGGCCGCGACAAGCGCCACGCGCCCGGCGACCGGCGCGCCCGCCAGGGCCCCGACGGCGCGAGCGCTCACGACCACGGCGGCCGCGAAGCTGGCGGGCACGCCGGCCACCCGAGCGAAAGCACCGTCCGACGCCAAACGCTGACCCCCAGCCCGGCGCTTCCGAGCCGGCACAGGCCGTGCCCTCGTCGCCCTCGCCCGCGACCCATGCTGACGCGCCCGACGGCGCGCCGGCCGGTCCGGATCAGTCGCGGGCGATTCAGGCGGTCATCTTCGATCTGGATGGCGTCCTCGTCGATTCCGAGATCTGGTGGGACGAGGTCCGGCGCGACTTTGCCCGAGCACATGGCCGCGACTGGACGCTCGACGATCGAGCGGCGGTCATGGGCGCGAACTCCCGCCAATGGTCCGAGACGATGCGGACCCGGCTCGCCCTCGAGCTCGACGCTCCGACGATCGAGGCGTCGATCGTCGACGGGATGGTCGAGCGCTACCAGCAGCAGGGTGCGCCGACGATCGACGGCGCGGTCGAGGCCGTCCGACGGACCGCGGCGCGCTGGCCGACGGCGCTCGCATCCTCGTCCCACCGCCGGTCCATCGCCGCGGCACTCTCGGCGAGCGGGCTGGAGGATGCGTTCCGGGTGGTCGTCTCGTCCGATGAGGTCGCTCACGGCAAGCCGGCGCCGGACGTGTTCCTCGAGACTGCCCGACGTCTCGATGTCGAGCCGTCGGCGATCCTCGTGATCGAGGATTCCTACAACGGGCTTCGCGCGGCACGAGCTGCCGGCATGACGACGGTCCTGGTCCCGAACCATTCGATCCCGCCGGCCGACGGCGCCGAGGCCTACGCCGACCTGGTCCTCGGCAGCCTGCGCGACTTCGACCCGATGGCGCTGCCGCCGCGCCGACGACCGACCGTCGAGGCAACCGCCTCCGCGGTCGCGAAACCTGCACCCAGCGCCGCGCCATCGGCCGACCAGGAGCGGGTCCCGGCCGCCCCGGCCGCCACTCCGGTCGTGGCCGCACTCGGCGCCCCGGTCGCGCATCCGTCCCGGCCGCACGGCACCGACGGCGTCCATCCGTTGCGCCGGATCTTTCGGGCGTGGCTGTCGCGGATCGCCTCGTGGCTGATCGTCCGTGCCTACCTCCGCCTGCGCCTCGACGGCCGCCGGCGACTGCCGGCGACGCCCGCGATCTACTGCTTCAACCACCTGAACTGGGCGGACCCGTTCGTCCTGATGGCGATGCTGCCGATGCGCCCGCGGCTGACCTTCTTCGGTCCGAAGGAGGAAGACATGTCGGTCGGCGGTCGCAACCGGTTGATGACCTGGACCGGTGCCACGATCCCGTACCGGCCGGGCAAGAACGACCTGATCGAGGCGACCCGGCGCGTGCACGCCGTGATCGTGGCCGGTGGGGTCGTGGCGATCGCGGGGGAGGGGCGGATCCAGCCGTTCGAGGCGCACCTCCGGCCGCTCAACGAGGGCGCGGCGTATTTTGCCCTGCGCGAGCAGGTCCCGCTCGTTCCGATCGCGATCCACGGTACGTCGTGGCTCGGCTTCGGGCGCCGGATCCGGGTCGTGATCGGCGAGCCGCTGGCGCCCACTGGCCGGCCCAACCGCGAGAACGTCGATGCGCTGACGGCTCGCTGCTGGTCGGCCCTGCATGAGCTCGTGCGGGCTGAACCGGAGCGCGGCCGGCCTGGTCCGATCGGACGTTGGGTCACCGAGCAGTTCAACGACTGGCCGGAGGGGGATCGGTCCGCCGCCGAGGCGGCCGCCCACGCCACGGCCGACGGCCGGACGCCCGACGCCGGGCTCCAGCCTTCCTGAAGGACTTGAGCAGCGCCGACTCTGGCATACTTCGGCCGATCCTCGAACCAGGAGACGACGTGGCGACGACCGGCTTGTCGGCCGACCCGAAGGTGTATCGCGAGCGACTCGCGGAGCAGAGCGACGACCAGATCGACGCGTGGGCGTCGGAGCTGATGCGGGATGTCGCGATCCGGCGAGGCGTGGTCAAGGTCGTTGCCGACTTCCGGACCGCTGCGCGGCTCGATGAGAGCAGTTTCGAACGGGTGTTCGCTTCTGGCGGCGGGCCGCCGGCGGTGATCGGGCGGGATCGGAGCGGACGGCTGATCGTGCCGGCCATCACCCTTTTCGCGCTCATTCCGGGCATCCGATCGCAGGTCGCCGACGGTCGCGAGCGGCTCGTCGAGTACCTGGTCGCGAACTTCGGCGAGTTCGTCTACGTCTGACCGCGCTCCAGGCCTCGGAGCGCGAACGCTCGGCTGGATCCGGCTGACCCATCCCTTTCCGTCGATTCTCGACGGGCTCGTCAGCGGCGCGATCGCCGTCCTCGCTGGCGGGGCGCCCGACCAGGTCATCCGGATCGGTCTTGCGATGACCGCCCTCCAGCTCGGCATCGGCACGGTCAACGACCTCGTCGACGCTCCGCACGACGCCGGCCGGAAGCCGGGCAAGCCGATCCCGGCAGGCCTCGTCGCTCCGACCGGCGCGCGGCTCCTCGCGATCGGCAGCTTCCTCGCCGGGATCGTCCTCGCGGCGAGCGTGTCGCGCGCCACCGGCATCCTCACTCTGCTGGTCATCGCCATCGGCCTCGCGTACGACCTGCGCCTGAAGGGGACGGCGTGGTCGTGGCTGCCGTTCGCGATCGGCATCCCGATCCTGCCGTTGTTCGGATGGGTTGGTGTTGCGCGTTCGCTGCCGGTCGCGTTCATCGTCCTGCTGCCGGTCGCGGTCGCCGCCGGCGCGGCGCTGGCCATCGGCAACACGCTCGTCGATGTCGAACGCGACCGGGACGCCGGGATCTCGTCGATCGCCGTCCGGCTCGGTCCGGACATGGCCTGGCGCGTCCACGAGGGCCTCCTCGGGGCGATCTGGGTCGCCGCTGCTGGCTCGGCGATCGTCTCGGGTGGCGGTCCGCTGGGGGTGGCCGCGGTCGTCCTTGCCGGATCGGTCCCGCTGATCGCGGCGATCGTCTCCCGCTCGGCATCGCCGGAGCGCCGGGAGCGCGCCTGGCAGACCGAGGCGATCGGGCTCGCGGCGCTCGCGGCCATCTGGCTGGCAACGGTCCTCGGCCCACCGCCAGGCTCCGGCTGATCGTGGGCGCGGCCTGACCGAGCGCCGGCGCAGCGAACCGGGAGGAGCGTTACCCCTAACCGAGTGTGGGGTTCGATCGTTATTCCCGG
>JANMCU010000037.1:0-12043 GCA_031361415.1 Chloroflexota bacterium
GCCCGACCTCGTCGCCGCCGAGCGGGCACGGATCGCCATGGAGGGTTGGGGCGCGCAGCTGCTCGCGGTCCAGGCGCCGGACGGCCTGTGGGCAGGCAAGGCCTGGTCCCACGACTGGTCGGACACGTTCCACGTGCTGGAGCTCCTGCGGCGCTTCGGGCTCGATCCCGAGAGCGAGCAGGCTCGGCGAGCGGTTGCGCTGGTCCGCAAGCACGTCACGTGGGGAGACGGCTCGCCGTGGGAGAGCCCGTGGGCCGCCAATCGGTTCTTCGAGGGTGAGGTCGAGCCGTGCATCAACGGCAACGTCGTCGCGACCGGCGCGTCATTCGGCGTGGACATGACGCCGCTGGTCGACCGGCTCCTCGGCGAGCAGCTCCCGGACGGCGGCTGGAACTGCGAGGTCGAGAACGGCGCGACGGTGTCGTCGTTCGGCACGACGATCAATGTTCTCGAGGGTCTGCTCGAGTTCGAACGGGTGATCGGCGGCTCGGCCGAGGTCGGCGAGGCTCGCCGCCGCGGCGAGGCATACATGCTCGAGCGCCGGCTGTTCCGTCGGAAGTCGACCGGCGGGGTGATCGACCCGAACTGGCTGCGCTTCTCGTTCCCACACTGGTACCACTACGACGTGCTGCGCGCCCTCGAGCACCTGCGCGCCGCCGACATCAAGCCCGACGAGCGCCTCGCGGAGGCGATCGAGGTCGTCGAAGGCAACCGGGATCCCCGCGGGCGGTGGCCGCTCCAGAACGTCCACGAGGGCGAGAGCCACTTCGAGATGGACGACGGCGAGGGCAAGCCGAGCCGGTGGAACACGCTCCGCGCGCTGCGCGTGCTCGACTGGTTCGAGCAGGGCTGACCCTGCCTCAGCAGCTCACCGGATGCGGCGTCGGGTGGGAGGCGGCGTACGTCGTCCTGACCGTCTTGTAGCGTGACGCCTCGACGATGAGCTTCGGGTACGTGGTGTTCGGGCCGGTCGAGGTCTGGAGCCACAGGCGCTCACGCGTGAGTGACGTGACGCCGGTCATGGCATTCGAGGCCACACGGACCCTGATGACGCGGTAATAGCTGACGTAGCTGTCACTCGTCCAGACCATCACGGTGCGGCCGATCAGGCTCGCGCCGCGGTTGTTGCGCCAGCTGGTCAGCAACGGCAGGAACATCCCGGTCCTGGCATGCGCGTAGATGAACGTGACCCCGGGCTCACGAGGCTGGGCAACCTCCGCGAGGTACATCGCGACCCGACACGGCGGGTACGCGGACGGCCCCCTGATGACCGGCAGATCGATGCCAATCCCCGACACCGCGACGCGGGTCGCGTGGACAAACGAGAAATCGCCGCAGCGGATCGACGTCCCGCTCACGAACCTGACGACGAAGTTCGGCTTGCGGGCGGCCAACCAGATCCAGTGCATCGTTCCGGAGAGCAGGTTGTCCGTGCGCGTCACCGTCCCGGTTGTCGAAGTGTGAACCGCGGCCAGCCGAGCCGCCACCGAGCCGAGCCTCGCGCACGTGCCGTAGCGGATCTGGACGCCGTAGGTCGCGTTCGCCCGCAGGCCCCTGAGGCCGTACCGGATCGAACCCGCGCCACTGGTGTACGCACTGAGCGCGACCGTTCCGATCGAGCCACTCGACCCGAGCCTTGCCGACCAGGTCCGCTGGAGTGTGAGCGCGGTGGCGGGCGCGGCTTCGAAGGCAAGGAGGATCGCGATCGAGATCAGGATCGCCACGCCGCCGCGTCGAGTGCTTCGCATGTGGTTGTCCCCGTTGGCGATGGTCCGGGCCATCGATTGGTACCAATGGCGAGCGTAGGCCGAGCCGACTCCTCGCCACAAGGGGAGCAACGCGGTTCCCGGTGACGTAGGGCACCGAGCGGGTCGCGACGGTCGTCGGGGCGTCGCGTCCCGGCTGGGCTCGCCGCGCGATCGTGACCGTGCGACCATCTGGCGGGTCGGCCGGACGCATGGGCCAGGAGGGAGACGGATGGTGGAGGCAACCGCCCGCATCGCGCCACGCCACCTCGATCAGCTCCGCCGAGCGGTCGGCGAGATCGTCACGCCCGCCGACGAGGCGTATGACGAGGCGCGCCGCCTCTGGAACGCGCTGCACGACCGCCGGCCGGCGGTCATCGTCCGCCCGTCGACGGCCACGAGGGTCGCGACGGCTGTCCGCTTCGCGCGCGAGCACGACCTCGAGGTCACGGTCCGGTCCGGCGGGCACAGCCTGGCGGGGATGACGGGCGCCGAGGGCTGCCTGGTCGTCGACCTGTCGTCCATGCGCGGCGTCGAGGTCGATCCGCGAACCCGAATCGCCAGGGTGAACGGCGGCGCGCTCCTCGGCGAGCTCGATGTCGCCGCCCAGGCACACGGACTCGTGTGTCCGGTCGGCGTCGTCGGCCACACCGGCGTCGCCGGGCTGACGCTCGGCGGCGGGGTCGGCCGCCTCCAGCGGAACTTCGGACTCACGATCGACCACCTCGCCGCCGTCGAGATCGCGACCGCCGACGGACGGCTCGTCCGCGCGAGCGAGACCGATGAACCCGAGCTCTTCTGGGGCCTGCGCGGCGCCGGCTGGAACTTCGGGATCGCGACCGCGTTCGAGTTCCGGCTCCAGCCGTTCGGCCCCGACCTCCACCGGGGCGTCCTCACGTTCCCGGCGAGCCAGGTCCAGGACGTCTGGACGATGTTCCGCGACTACGCCCGGACCGCGCCCGACGCCGTGTCGGTCATCTTCGGGATCGACCAGGCGGGAGCGGATCAGGGCTACCCCGACGAGCTCGTCGGCCGACCCCTCGCCCTCATCGGCTACAACCACAGCGGCGCGGCCGAGGACGTCGAGCGCGACACGGCCGGTCTCCACGTCGGCCCGAAGCCGCTGACCGCGACGATCGGCAGCCAGCCGTACCTCGACGTCCAGACCGCCCATGATCTCGCGTTCGCGTGGGGCACCCGATCGTTCATCAAGAGCCACAACACGAACGACGTCCGAGCCGAGGCGATCGACGAGCTGGTCGAGCACGTCGCCACCGGACCGGGGGACGGGAGTGTCTCGGTCACGGCACTCGGCGGCGCGATCGGCCGGGTGGCGGAGGACGCCACCGCCTACGCGGGGCGCGACGCGGCGTTCGACGTCAGCGCCGACATCTCCTGGACCGACCCGACACTCGACGATGCGAACCTCGACTGGTGCCGCCGGGCCGTGGTGATCGCCGAGCCCGAGCAGGGCCTCGGCCGCTACGCGAACGGCAACGGCGACGTCGGCGCCGAGGAGACGCGCCGGATCTACGGCGACGCGAAGCTCGCCCGCCTCGCTGCCCTGAAACGCGTGTGGGACCCCGACAACGTGTTCCACGTGAACCACAACGTGGCGCCGGCGCCGGCGCCGGCGCCGGAGGCAGCCTGAACCACCCGATCGGATCGGCCAGACCGGCGCACTTCGCCCGATTCGCTGACGAGGATGGCTTCGTCCTACGGGATCGTCAGGACGACGTTGCCGGTCTTGCTCGGTGTACGGGCGCCTCGCCCGGGCCGATCCATTCGAGCAGATCGAGGCTCAGGTTGTCGACGGTCTGGGACATGGGTACAGATTCGCTCGATGAGGTCGGGCTGGATTGAGATCCTGCCCACATCTGGACAGAAGTGATGCGCGGCGGGCGCGCACCCACTTGTTCAACCGGACTGAGACTCGTCTCTGAGGCGATGCCACGTGTCGGCCACGCCGAGCACCACCGCCCAGCGCTCGATGTAGGCGCCGTCGAGCGGGCCGGCGATCGCCAGGATGCCCGCGACGTCCGAGAGTTGTCGATCGGAGCCCGACGCCGCCGCCCATTCGAGCTTCGCGAGCACGAGGTCTTCTGCCGTCGTCAAGTAGCCGGGGGTGCCAAGGAGGTCGGCCGGTTGCCGCCGCGAGAACTCCTCGCGCGAGAAGGGCCGATCGCGACGGATGATGAAGTCGACCTTGGAGGCGTCGGGGCCGATCGCGCTGAACTGCGATCGATGGGCGAGCGCGTCGAGCGCGACATCGCGATCAACGTAGAAGGCAGCCGCTTGGAGATCGTCCACGAGGGCGGCCAGGGCTTCGGGTTCCGGGTCGATGACGATGTCGACGTCGCGGGTCGCCCTCGGTTCGCCGTGATAGGAGCTCGCGAGCGATCCGGTGACCATGTACGGGATTCCCGCTCGCTCGAGGCGCTCGAAGATCGACGCCAGCAGCTCGCCGAAGGTCACGGTCGCGCAGACGGGTGGCGGGCCGTCACGACGGCGGCATCATCGGCACCGAGGAAGATCCGCGCCAGCTCGGCTTCGACCTCCGCCTCGGTCGGGTTACCCGGGTGCCGTGCCCGGATGCCGGATCGGGCGAGCGACCGGACCTCGTCGCTCATCTGATCGGCGAGGCGCAACCGATCCTCAGGCCTCATCACCCGATAGGCCTCGAGCTGCCGCGCTCGCGCCTCAACGGAGGTGTCGATCGGTGGCTTCATGCGCCGAACTGTAACGGAGCCAAAGACCCGTTCACGCCCATGAGAACGCGTCGAAGCAGGGTAGGAGCAGGCGGCATACTTCCACGGGTATGAAGATCGCATGGCGGGACCGCTGGGGCGGACCCGAAGTCATCGAACTGCGCGATGTCGAGACGCCGGTCCCGACCGGCGATCAGGTACTCGTGAAGGTTCGCGCCGCCTCGGTGAACCGGGCCGACCTTGACTGGATGCTCCCGAAGGGAGGCTGGGTCGCACGCGTGTTCCTCGGGTTGCGGGGTCCACGACGCCATACGCTCGGCGTGGACGTCGCGGGGACGGTCGAGTCCGTTGGGCCGGAAGCAACGAGCTTCAAGCCCGGCGATCGCGTGTTCGGGGACCTGATCCGCTTCGGCATGGCTGCCTTCGCCGAGTACGTCTGTGCGCCGGACCGGGCGTTCCAGCTGATCCCGGACGAGCTGTCGTTCGAGGTCGCGGCGACGCTGCCCCACGCGGCGCTCCTCGCCGTGATGGGCCTGAAGCCGTACTGGGGCCAGGATCTGAAGCCCGGCGACAGCGTCATGGTCGTCGGTGCGTCGGGCAACGTCGGTCCCTTCGAAGTCCAGATGGCAAAGGCCCGCGGCCTGCGGGTCACGGGCGTCTGCCGGACCGAGAAGATGGACTTTGTCCGATCGCTCGGCGCGGACGAGGTCATCGACTACACGACGACCGACTACACGAGGAGCGGGCCGTACGATCGGATCATCGACGTCGACGCTCACCGCTCGATCTTCGGATACCGGAAGGCCCTCAAGCCGCGCGGCGTGTACATCTCGATGGGCGGGAATGGGGTCTGGATCCTGTCGTTCTTCGCAGCCGCGTTCACCTTCACCCTCGCGCGGGGCGGCAAGCACCTCGGGCTGATGCCCGGCTGGCGACCGTTCCAGCCCGACGACGTCGCGATCCTGAGGCAGCTGATCGCCGACGGCGCGATCCAGCCGCGGATCGACCGCCGCTACCCGCTGGCGGAAATCGCGGCGGCCCTCCGCGACGTCCACGAGGGCCGCAATCAGGGCAAGGTCGTGGTCACGGTCTGACCGGCGATCCCGACCAATCGCGTCGATCGCAACTGCCGCACCGGACCGGCGTAGGCTACGCACCGACGGACGTTGATCAGGAGGCGAATGATGTCGACGAGAGAGTCCCTGCTCGAGGCGATGCACCTGTCGGCCGACAGCGACACGGCCCGCTGGATGCAGGATCGGGGCGTGGCCGTGGCGGACCAGGAAACGATGAGCCAGGCCATCCACGATGTCTATTGCGGCATCACGGCTGATCACGACCACCCGAACGAGAAGGACCATCAGCAGGCGATGGTGATCATCGCCGCCCTTCAGAAGCACGCAGCAGGCGCGACCGCCTGACCACAGCCGTCGCAGCGACATGCCCGACGCAGCCCGTCCCGATGCGGTCGTCGTCTGCCTGCCGGACATCACCGAGCGGGTCCACATGGGCGAGCTGCCCGCAAATGTCGACGTCCGGCTCGTGCGGCCCGAGCCCGACCCGGTGCCGGACCTCGCCGAGGTCGACCTTGTCGTGCCGTACACGCGGATCCGCGAGCCACTGTTCGAGCTGCTCGCCGGGGGAGGCGGGCGGCTGCGGGTCATCCAGACCCTGAGCGCCGGCGTCGACTGGCTCGTCGGACGGGTGCCCGAGCACGTCATGGTCTGCAACGCCCGAGGGGTCTACGACGCCCCGCTCGCGGAGTGGGTGGTGGGCGCGATCCTGGCGATGCAGCGAGGCCTCGTGCAGTCCCGCGACGCCCAGACGCGACGCGCGTGGGACGCCATCGAGCCGCCCGAGCTGTCCGGCCGGCGCGTCGTGATCCTCGGCCTCGGGTCGATCGGGATTGCGATCTCGGACCGGCTGCGCCCGTTCGGCGTCGAGGTTGTCGGTGTGGGTCGCATCGCGCGCGACGGCGTGCGCGGTCTGGCCGATCTCGACGAGGTCCTCCGCGACGCCGAGATCCTCGTGAACATCCTGCCGCTGACGGGCGAGACCCGGGGCCTGCTGGACGCCCGGCGGCTCGGCCTCCTGCCGGACGGCGCGCTTCTGGTGAACGCTGGGCGCGGCCGGACGATCGACGCCGCCGCGCTCATCGAGGAGCTCCGAGCCGGTCGGATCCGGGCCGCCCTCGACGTCACGGATCCGGAGCCGCTCCCGCCGGATCATGCCCTGTGGGGCCTGCCCAACGTCCTGATCAGCCCGCACATGGCCGGCGACTCGCCGGCGAGCACGATCCGGGCGTTCGAGCTGGCCGGCGACCAGGTTCGCCGGTTCGCGGCCGGCGAGCCCCTCATCAACGAGGTCGCCCGCTACCTGCTCGCGTGATCGAGCGGCCCGACACCGAGCGCGCATGAGATTTCCGATGACGAGGGAACGAGCCCCGAAGAGCGACGGGTCCCTCGTCGACGACCAGCCCGACACGCTGGACCTTCGGCTGAGAACCTTGGCTGACCCGCTGACGAACGTACCAGCCACTTGCGCCACAGTCACCAATGACAGGGCGGAGGTCACACCGTAGGCTGTGGCCATGCCTCGCGGCCTCGGACGATTGCCGTTTCTGACGCGACGTTCGACCTCGTCCGATCGAGGGGCGAGCGCACTTCCGCCGATGGCTGCCCGCTCGGCCGATCCCGACGCGGCGCCCGTTGGTCCACCGGTCCTGCTGCCGGCCTCGATCATCCGCCAGGTCCTCTTCGACACGACCGAGCTCACCCCGGTCTGGGCACGACCACACCCCGATCCGGAGCTCGTCGCGGTCCCCGCAAAGCCCGCCGCGCGAAAGCGGACTCGACGGGCGTCAACGGGCGGAGCAGCAAAGGCAGGCCGAACGGAGGCGACCCCACGGCGCGCCCGCCGATCGGATCGCTCCCCGACCGGCGAGGGGTAGGTCGACCCGGGCGTCGCGATCATCCACGCCGGCGCGATCCAGGCAGCTCGGGCCTCTCACTCTCACCAACTCAGAAGGCGAGCGAGAAGGCGCCGAGCTTCGGGTCGACGGCCGCCGAGAGCCGCGCAGCCAGCGACGCGTCGTCGATCGACTCGTCGAAACCCTGAGAATCGCGATCAGTGCCCCGTCGATGCGGAAGGCATCGAAGAGCCGCCGAACGGCGGCCTCGCCCGAGGCACGCGCTGTGAGGCGCGGCAGCATCGTGACGCCGTCCCTGGCCGCGTCTTGACCCGCGCGGTCGTCAGTCTTACTGTGCAGCGTAAGAAACGAGGACGAAGTCAGGAGCAGAACGTGCGGATCACCTCCAAGGGCCAGGTCACGATCCCCCAGGCAATCCGCGAGGAAGTCGGACTCCTCCCGAACACCGAAGTCGAGTTCTCGATCGACGGGGCCGGGGTCCGGATCATGAAAGCCGCAGCGGCCAAGCCCGGATCGCGAGGCCGGAAGGCCGTATCGCGACTGCGCGACCATGGTCGGAAGGTGGTCATGTCAACCGACGAGATCATGGCGTTGACCCGCGACTGACCATGACCCCCGTGCTCGTCGACGCCAACGTCCTGCTGGACGTCGCGACCAACGACCGGAAGTGGGCGGACTGGTCGAGCGCGACGCTCGAACGAGTCGCCGACGAGGCGATCCTCGTGATCAACCCGATCGTCTATGCCGAGGTGTCCGTCGGCTTCCCGACGATCGAGGACGTCGAGAATGCGCTGCCGATCGAGCTGTACCGGCGCGACGAGATCCCGTACGAGGCGGCGTTTCTCGCTGGAAAGGTGTTCCTCCGCTACCGCCGGAGCGGAGGACTCCGGCAATCCCCGCTGCCGGACTTCTTCATCGGGGCCCACGCCGCGGTAGCCGGCTACCGGCTGCTCACCCGCGACGCGACGCGATACCGGACGTACTTCCCCCATGTCGAGCTCATCACTCCGTAGGACATATCGACGTCCCGGTCATCGTCGTCGACGAGATCGGCCGGGGACCCGTGTCGTTCGCTCCCGACGCGCCGGGGCAGGCGCTCCGTGATCTCGCCGGCTGGCGTCTCGGGGCCGCGCACGCGGACGCCATCGCCAACCGCGCACATGAACGATCGAGAAACGCCTACCCGACGCCGCCAACCGTTCGAAGCCCGGCGATCCGGAAGGCCGGGTCGTACGAAGGACGTCCTCGTGTCAACCCCGGCGGGCAATGGCCGTTTGACCGAGATCGTCGTCATCCGCCGGAACGTCGGCCAGTCGAGACGTTCCTACCGGTTCCGCTCGGCGCGGACGAAGAGGGCCGTCCCGATGACCAGGAAGGCGACGAACGAGACCACGATCGCGGCGACGTTGACCGCCAACGGGGTCATCGCGGGCGCCGCCACGCCCGGCTGGAGCCCATAGACCACGTTCCGCATGAGCTCGACGGCGTAGTGCAGCGGCGACAGCGCCGACAGGATCGCCAGCGGCAGCGGGAGGTCGTGGATCGGGTTGAAGACGCCGGCGAGGAAGAACTGCGGCAGGAGCAGGAATGGGAAGATCTGGGTCGCCGTGCGCTGGCTCCTCAGGTTCGAGAGGATCAGGAGCCCGAACGCCCCGCCGTAGACCGCGATGATCAGGGACACCGGGATCATCGCGAGGATGACGAGCGGCGACAACGGCACCCCGATCAGCAGCCCGACGACGAGGATCCCGAGCCCGGTCGGGAGAGCGACGAGGGCCTCACCGATGATCTTTCCGGCGACGATCGCGTAGCGCGACACGGGCGACACGAAGATCTCCTGGCTGAAGTCCTCTTCACGGTCGGCGATCAACGACACGAGCCCGAGCGTCGCGGACTGCCAGAGCGTCTGGGCGAGGACCCCGCTGAAGACGAAGGCGGTCAGGTCGACCCCCGACGTGGCGCCGAATCCCGACTGGAGCGCCGGGCCGAGGAGCAGGACCAGCACGAGCGGGAACGCGAGCTCGGAGAAGAGCCGGGTCCGGTCGCGGAGGAGCTTCACGAAGTCGCGGTGGGCGATGACCGCGATCGCCGACAGGTCGGCCCGCCCCCGGCGGGGGAGGGGACGGGCGGATCGGACATCCTCGCGCGGGCCAGCGATCTCAGCCATCGACCGTCCCGGCGGCGACATCTGTCCCGACGTCCTCGGACGAACGAGCCTCGGCGCCGAGCTCGGCCCTGCTGACGATCTCGAGATAGGCGTCCTCGAGCGACGGGGCGTGCGTCCGGACGACCGTCAGCGGGGTCTCGATGGAGCGCAGGACCGCGTGCGCTTCGCGGCTCCCGACGTCGATCCGGAACGGCCCGTCTCCGGAGGGCGCCCGCCCGAGCCGCTCGAGCTCGACCCGCAGGGCCGCCCGATCGTCCGCGTCCACGAGCAGGTACTCGTTCGCGAGGGCCGCCGTGAGCTCCGCGGGCGAGCCGGTGGCGACGATCCGGCCCATGTCGATCACGCAGATCCGGTCGGCCTGCTCGGCCTCCTCGAGGTAATGCGAGGTGAGGACGATCGTCGTGCCATGCGCCGCGCGGACGTCGCGGAGGTAGGCCCACAGGGCGCGCCGGCTCGGCGCGTCGAGACCGGTCGTCGGTTCGTCGAGGAAGAGCACTGCGGGTCGGTGGACGAGGCTCCTGACGATCTCGAGCTTGCGGAGCATGCCGCCCGAGTACGTCCGCACGGGCCGGAAGATGTCCCGGCCGATCTCGAGCAGCTCGGCCCATTCCTCGACCTGGCGCCGATAGCTCGGCGCCATGAGCCGGTAGGCCGGCGCGTACGGGTAGAGCCCGTAGAGAATGGCGTGGAAGCGGACGTTCTCCTCGCCGGTCAGGTTCTTGTCGAGGCTCGGCCGCTGGAAGATGATCCCGACCCGCCGGCGGACGGCCGCCGAGTCCGTGACCACGTCGAACCCATCAATGAACGCGCGACCCGCCGTCGGGACCAGGGTCGTCGTCAGGATCGAGAGCGTCGTCGTCTTGCCGGCGCCATTCGGCCCGAGCAGGGCGAAGAACTCGCCGGCGCCGACCTCGAAGGTGATCCCGTCGACGGCGTTGCGATCGGCCTTCCTGTAGCGCTTGAACAGGCCCTCGACGACGATCGCGGGCGAATCCTCGCGCGCGCTCGTGGACAGCCGAGCAGCCGGGATGACAGTCACCGACTGGATGCTACCGCTCGCGCCCGCCGCCCATGGTCGAAAGACTCATGCCCTCTCGAGCGCGCCGCCCTACGGCCGCTCACTCGCCGCGTACACCCGCCATTCCTCATCGATGCCCTTGAGCTCGTGTGATCCGCGCGCTTCGAACGTGATGCCGGAACCCGCGACGAGGTCGCGCACGGTGCTCGACGTCAGGACCTCACCCGGGCCCGCGAGCGAGCTGATCCGGGCCGCGATGTGGACGGCGATCCCGGCAATGTCGTCGCCAACGAGCTCGATCTCTCCAGTGTGCAGCCCGGAGCGGACCTCGATGCCCTGCACGCCCAGGAGATCGCGGATCTCGAGCGCTGCGCGGACGGCGCGAGCTGGACCGTCGAACGTCGCGAGAAAGCCGTCACCGGTCGATTTGATCTCGCGTCCACGGAATCGATCCAGAAGGGACCGGATCGCTCGATCGTGCGCGCCGAGCACCTCCCGCCAGCGGGCATCGCCGATGTCGGAGGCGTGTCGGGTCGAATCGACGATGTCCGTCAGCAGGACGGTCGCAAGGACTCGGTCGGGCTCGACGACGGGTCGACCGCCGGTCAGGAATTCCTGGATCTCGGCGAGCATCGGCGCGGTGTTGCCGGCCCAGGTGTAGTTGACCGCTCCGGGAATTTCGACGAATCGCGCACCGGCGACGCGCTCGGCGATGTATCGACCGTGAGCGGGCGCGATCCGGGTGGACGCCGCGTGGTGCAGGAGCAGCGTCGGGACGCGGATCGCGGGCAGGACGTGTCGAACATCGACCTGGTAAAGCCAACCGATCATCGCCTTCGCGGTGCCCGGGCTGGCCGACTGACGCTCGTACCGGATGTAGGAGTCGGCAAGGGGTCGATTTGCAAGCAGCTGCGGCGCGAGGAACGACATCGTCCCTCCGTCGACACCCCATCTGGACCGGATCGTCTCGAGGTCGCTCTGGAGCGAGTCGAGCCGGTTCCCCCACGGATAGTCCTCCGCCCAGGCCAGCCGGGCGCATCCGTCGACGAGCACGAGCGACGAGGTCCGATCGGGATAGGTCGCCGCGAACAGGAGGGCCATGACGGACGCGCCGATCCCGGACAGGAGCGCCGTCCGCGTGGAGCCGACGTCGTCGAGGACGGCTCGGAGGTCATCGATCCATTCCTCGAGCGTCGGAAGTCCATCAACCGAGATCGGGTCCGAGAGGCCGGTCCCGCGTTTGTCGAAGACAATCAGCCGGCTGAACGACGCGAGCTCGGTCAGCAGCTTGGCGAGGGGCGGAAAGGACCACATCGCGTCGACATTGCTGAACCACTGATCGACGAGAACCAGGTCGATCGGGCCTTCGCCGATGACCCGGTACGCGATATGCAATCCGCCCGTTCGAGCGTAGTGGGGCGGCCGGGCCAGGATCGTCTCGGGAGTCACTGCTTGAAGTGTCGGCCGGGGATCGTC
>JANMCU010000051.1:0-9290 GCA_031361415.1 Chloroflexota bacterium
CCTACACAGGCCGCTCCCTCGACGAGGACGTCGAGGAAGACGAGAGCGGTGACGAGTGAATCGTTCACGACTCGCCACATCAACCAACCCACGAATGAACCACTTCCGAAGAAAGGGGGTGAGTGCCACATGTTTCTGAACGAATTGCATTTCGAGCAGCTGAAGCAGGACCGCGCGCGCGACTTCGCGTCGCTCGCGTGCGCCCCGCGCAAGGAGCTCGAGACAACGTCCATCCGGCAGTCCGTCGGGCGATCGATCATGCAGATCGGCGCCTGGCTGGCCGCCGAGCCACAGCCCAGGCTGGCTCGGTCCCGATGAGGGCCGAGCCAGCCCTCTCCTCCAGAAGGCCAGCCATGACCGCACTCACCCACGAGATCAGGGCGTCGTACGCCTTCATCGAACGCAACTTCAACCTGACACGCCGCTACTGGGGCTGGGAGCTCGCGTTCCTGGTCTATTCGGTGGCGGGCGCGCTCAGCATCTCGCTGATCGGGGCCGACCAGGGCAGCCCGCGGCTCATCCTCCTGCTCATGGTCGGGGCGATCTTCTGGAACTACCTGTCGGTCGTCTTCAGCTGGATCGCCGAGACGATCAGCGTCGAGCGCTGGGAGGGCACGCTCGAGTACACGATGATGGCGCCGATCCGGCGCTCGTCGCAGCTGCTCGGCTCGGTGCTCTATGCGATGGTCTATGGCTTGATTCACACGGCGGCGATCCTGGTGATGCTCGTCCTGTTCTTCCCCCAGCTCGACGTCCATGGGGCGAACCCGTTGACCGTCGTCGCGTTCATGCTGCTCGGCTCGTTCAGCTTCATCGGGATCGGCACGATCGCCGCGATCCTGCCGCTGCTGTACGTCGTGCGTGGAGCCCTGATGACGTTCGTCCTGCAGTCGTGCCTGCTCCTCGTGAGCGGCGTCTACTACTCGATCAGCGTGCTCCCGGGCTGGATGCAGGTGCTCTCGCACCTGTCACCCGCGACGTACGTGCTCGATGGCGTCCGCAAGGGCCTGATCGATGGCGCGGCGGTCACCGAGTTGCTGGGCGACGTGTGGCCGTTGCTCATCATGGGCGCGTTCCTCATCCCGTTCGGGCTGTGGGCGTTCGGCCGAGCCGAGCGCTACGCCAAGCGGACCGGCAAGCTGAAACGGGTCGGCTGATGGTCGAACGAGACGAAACGGTGGCGCTCGCGGCGTTCGGCTGGACGCCCGAGCTCGCCGCAGCCCACGAGCCCCACGCCGCACTCGGCCGCGAGCCGGCCCGGGTCGTCGCGGAGGACCGCGGGTCATACCACGTCGTCGGCGCCGGCGGTGAGCTCCGGGCGGCGGTGACCGGGCGCTTCCGGCACGAGGCGAACGCCGACCCGAGCGCGTTCCCGGCCGTCGGCGACTGGGTGGCGGTCGAGACCCGGGCGTCGGGCGAAACCGTCGTCCACGCCGTCCTGCCGCGCCACTCGGCGCTCATCCGTCAGGCGGCCGGCAAGCGAACCGCGGCCCAGGTCGTCGGGGCCAACCTCGACATCGTGTTCGTGGTCGCGTCGCTCAACGCGGATCTCAACCTGCGCCGCCTCGAGCGCTACGTGGCGGCGGCGTGGGACAGCGGCGCGGAGCCCGTGATCCTGCTCTCGAAGGCCGATCTCGGCGGCGATGTCGACACGATCCTGGGCGCGGTCGCGGCCGTGGCGGCCGGCGCGACGGTGGTCGTCCTCAGCTCATTCGACGGACGCGGCGTCGACGAGGTCCGCGAGCGGATCGCGCCCGGCCGAACGGTCGCCTTCGTCGGCTCGTCGGGCGTCGGGAAGTCGACCCTCCTCAACCGACTCGCCGGCGAGGAGCGGGCAGTCGTCCAGGACATCCGCGACGACGGTCGTGGCCGCCACACGACGACCCGCCGCCAGCTCCACCTCCTGCCGGGCGGCGGTCTGGTCCTCGACACCCCGGGGATGCGCGAGCTGTCGCTCTGGGACGGCGACGCGCTCGAGCAGACGTTCGGCGACCTCGACGACCTCGTCGCCCGCTGCAGCTGGGGAAATTGCAGCCACAACGGCGAGGAAGGCTGCGCGATCGCCGCCGCCCTGGCCGACGGCAGCCTATCGCACGAGCGCTACGAAAGCTGGCAGAAGCTCGTTCGCGAGGCGGCCCGCCATGCCCGTCGAACCGATGCCCTGGCTCGCGCCGAGGAGCGCCGGAAATGGAAGGCGCTGGGCAACGCCGTGACCAGGCACATGAACGCGAAGACCGGTCGGGACGGCTGACGATGAGCAGGCGGGCAGGGAGTCGACGCTCCCGGGGAGGACCACGATGATCGAGACCAGGATCCTGCTTCCCGATGCTCCGGCGATCTCCGATCTGCGCTTCCGGATGTTCGACCGGGCCCGGGACTACGAGGCCTACGCCGACCTGATCGACGAGGCGAACCGGGCGGACGGCGTCGACTTCTTCCCGACCGTGGAGGGCCTGCGCTCCGATCACGACCATGGCGGCGAGTACGATCCACGGCGCGACCTGATCCTGGCCGAGATCGACGGGCGCCTCGTCGCTGCCGCCGAGACCTCGGTCCGGACGCGCGACGGCATCGGCGTTCACCATGTCGAGGGCTGGGTCCGGCCGGCCTGGCGTCGACGCGGGCTCGGCCGGACGCTCCTCCACTGGACGGAGATTCGGGCGGCCGAGGTCGCCCGAGTCGACGGACGGCCGCGCGCTCGGGCACTGACATCGTGGCCCGACGAGGCTCAGATCGGCGCAACGGCCCTGTATGCAATGGAAGGCTACGAGATCGTCCGCTACGGATACCTGATGGTCCGCGATCTGGCCGACCCGATCGCCCCGGTCGGGCTGCCCGACGGCCTCGAGATCCGGCCGGTCGACCGTGCCGATCACCGCCGGATCTGGGCTGCCGACGAAGAGGCATTCCGCGATCATTGGGACGCCGCCGAGCGGACCGACGCGGACTTCGGATCGTGGTTCGCGATCCCGGAGCTCGACACGAGCCTGTGGCGGGTGGCCTGGGACGGCGGCGAGGTCGCCGGCGCGGTCATGACCTTCGTGTACCCGAACGAGAACCAGGTCCTCCGTGTCGAGCGCGGCTGGCTCGAGCACATCAGCGTGCGACGGCCCTGGCGCCGGCGCGGGCTCGCGTCGGCGCTGATCGCGGATGCCCTCCGCGGCCTGCGCGCGGCGGGGATGGCCGAGGCCGCGCTCGGCGTCGATGCCGACAACCCGTCGGGCGCCTTGAGCATGTACCAGGCGATCGGCTTCCGGCGCGCCCGCACCGGCGTTGCCTATCGGAAGGCATTCACGGCCGACTGACCCGGACCGACGCCGGCGGTGGGCGGCGACACCGGCACCGGCGTCAGCCAGGCAGCCGGCCGGTGCTCCGGACCATCTCGAGCCAGGGCCGTTCCCGACCGATCGTGGTCGGCGGGCCGTGACCCGGCAGGACGGTCACGATCGGCTCCAGCTCACCGAGCCGGGCCAGCGACGACGCGATCGCCTCGGCCGATCCGCCCGGCAGGTCGATCCGGCCCCAACCGCCGGCGAACAGCGTGTCGCCGCTGAACAGCAGGCCGTCATCGACCGACTGGAGGCAGACCGACCCGGGGGTGTGGCCGGGCGTATGCAGGACGCGCAGACGGATCGTGCCGAACCGGATCTCGCCGCCCTCCTCAAGCTCGACGGCGGGCACGGACGGAGGGATGTCGAACGGCGCCCAGAGCGGTGTGGGCCGGGTCAGCATCTCGCGGTCGAGCTGGTGGACGGCGATGTCCGCACCGGTCGCAGACGCGACCGCGGCGTTGTCACCGACGTGATCCCAATGACCATGGGTGGACACGATGAGCTTGAGCGTCCAATCGCGGGCGGCCAGCTCGTCCGCGATCCAGGCCAGCGACGGGATCGCCGTATCGATGGCGATCGCCTCGCCTGAGCGCTCGTCGGCGAGGATGTGGACGTTGGTCGAGACCGGGCCGACGACCCGCGAGATCCGTTCCACGCTGCGGCCGGTCGGGCTCAGTCGTCGGTCGGGCCGTCGTCGGCCTCGACGAACAGCGGCAGACGGAACCCGAACTCCGCACCGCCGGCCGGGCGGTTCGCGGCCCAGACGCGACCGCCCGCCGATTCGATGAGCGCCTTCACGACGAACAGCCCGATCCCGGCTCCCTGGGCATGGAGCCGCGCGTCGTCGGCGCGATAGAAGAGGTCGAACAGCCGGTCCGCGTTCGCGAGGTCGATCCCGCCACCCTCATCGGTGACCCGGACCTCGACCTCGTCGTCAGCGCGGGTCGCGACGATCGTGACGGTGCCGCCGTGGGGGCCGTACTTGAGGGCGTTCGAGATGAGGTTCCGCAGGACCAGCTCGACCGAGGCGTCGTCGCTGGTCACCGGCGGCAGGCCCTGCTCCACCTCGACCTCGATGACCGAGCCCGGCCAGCGCCGGCGCTTCTCGGCGACAACCCGGGTGAGGATCTGCCGGATCAGGACCGGGTCCATCCCGCCGACCACGACGTGGCGCTCCGCGCGGGCGAGGACGAGGAGATTCTCGACGAGTCGCTCGAGGCGTTCGCTCTCGCCGATGATGTCGACGATGATCTCCTTGCGCGTCGCCTCATCGAGGTTCTCGCGGCGGAGGACCTGGCTGCCGCCGTAGATGGCGGTGACCGGTGTCCGGAGCTCGTGGCTCAGCATGCTCACGAACACGTCCCGGAGCTCGTCGGCCTGCCTGCGCTCAGTGATGTCGACGACGACGCCGATCGAGCGGAGCGGCTGGCGACCCGGCCCGGGATCCGGCGCCGAGAAGTACGTCCGGCCGTGGGTCGAGACCCAGCGGACGGTGCCATCGGGCCGGATCATCCGGTACTCGAAGTCGAAGGCGCCGTCGCCCGACGGTGACTGGGCTGCGGCGAACCGCTCGAGGGTGACCTCGCGATCGTCCGGGTGGATCGACGCGTCCTCGGGCGCCGCGGCGGTGCCGTCCGTACCGAGGATCTCGTGGAGCTCGGGCGACCAGTACATCCCGCCGTGCTCGAGGTCATAGTCGTACAGCCCGAAGCCGCCGACCTCGGCCGCGATCCGGAGCCGCTCCTCCCGGCCGCGGATGGCGTCCTCCGTGTTCTTCCGGTCGGTGACGTCCATGCCGATGCCGTACAGGACCGTCGGGCGGTCCTCCTCGTAGGTCGCCCGGCCGCGTCCCTCCATGTGCCGCCATGACCCGTCGGCGTGCTTGAATCTGAACTCGACGACGTAGTCGTTACCGCTCGCAATCGATTCGGCGACCGCGGCGCTGACGGCCGGCCGATCATCCGGGTGGACGACATCGAGGAACGCGCCCTCGTTGCCGGCAAAGGATCCGGGCGGCAGGCCGAACAGCTCCTCGAGCTCCGGGCTCCAGGTGACCTCCTCGGTCCGCAGGTCGCGCTGCCACCAGCCGATCTGGCCGCCCCGCATCACGAGCGCCAGGGCGGACTGGGTCCGGCGCAGGCGTTCCTCCGCATCGCGCACCGCATGGATGTCCGTGGCGGTGCCGAACCACAGGCTGCCGTCGCCGTCCGGGGCGGGCATCGCGATCCCGCGGCTGAGATGCCAGCGGTACCGCCCGTCGGCCATCCGCAGGCGGTGCTCGTGCTCGTACTCGGTGCTCGACGCGAGGGCGGCGTTCCACGCGGCGGTCGTCGCCGGGAGATCGTCGGGGTGGACCATCGTCTCCCAGCGCCAGCCATCGCCTGTCTCGAACCGGGTGACGGCGTAGCGCTCGATCCGCCGGCTGTACTCGCGCACGATCCCGTCCGGCGTGGCGACCCAGACCAGGTGCGGGACGGCGTCGGCCAGGCCGCCCAGGAGCGGTGGCTGCGGCGCGGTCACGTCCACATGGGGCACCGGGCGGCGACCCTCAGGCCTCGAGCTTCGACTTCATGCAGGCGAAGGTCTGGCCGATCATCTTGTTCGCCGTCCCCTCGATCAGCCGCGCCCCGAGCGAGGCCAGGCTGCCGGCGATCGTGACGTCGGCGCTCCAATCCATCGTCGTGCCGCCGCCCGGACCGTCGCTCAGGTTCATCCGGGCGGTCGCGTCGACGGCGCTGCCGGGGGCCTGGCCGTGGGCCTTGATCAGCGCCTGGTCGGGCGGGGTCAGCTCCGCCATCTCCATGTTGACCACGAAGCGGGCGCTGATGAACCCGATCCCGACCTTGGCCGTCGCCTTGAAGTGGGTGTCGTCGACGACCTCGATCGACTCGACGCCCGGGCCGCACTGGCCGACCTGGTCGGGGTCGATGACGAATGCCCAGACCTTGTCGCGGGGCGCGGCGATGTCGACGGTGCCGGCGAACTTCATCTGGACCTCCAGATCGGCGAGGCGCCGGCGGAGCCGGCTGGACAGGCGACCGGGCGTCCCGACCGGTCAGGCGTCCGATGATACCGGCGCGTCGGATTCGGCGGCTCCCATGCCGCTCGTGCCGGGCGCCGCGAGGTAGCGCGGCGGATCCTTCATGAACCGTGTCCGGCAGCCGATCGAGCAGAACGCGTACACGATCCCGTCGTGCTCGGCGAGGTGGCGGGCGGTCGATCGGTCGACGGTCATCCCGCACACCGGATCGACGAGCACGATGTCGTCGACGATGGGCTGGAGGGGCGTGACCGTCATCCCGTCCGGCAGGCCGGCGAGGGTCGCCGGACCGGGCGCCGCCACGAAGCCGGCTCGACCGCGCCGGACCTGGACGAGCTCGGCCAGAATCGAGATCGCCATCTCGTCGGCGGTCTCGGCGCCGAGATCGATGCCGGCCGGAGCGCGCAGGGCGGCAAGACGGTCGTCGGCGAGGCCCGTCTCCTCACGGAGCCACTGGCGGACGACATTGGCCCGGGTCGGCGAGGCGACGAGGCCGACGTACGAGGCGTTCCGGCGCAGGCCTGCGGCAAGTGCCTCCTCGTCCCACACGCCCTGGGTCGCGACGACGACGTACGGGCTGGCCTCGGGATCGACCCGGCCGAGAGCCGTCTCCTGGCTGACCCGCTCGACGCTCGGGTAGTCCTCGGCCTGGGCGACGGGGTCGAACACGCTCACCCGCCAGCCGGAGGCGGCTCCGAGGGTCGCGAGAGCGCCGGCGATCGGCGTCGTCCCGGCGATCCACAGGAGCGGTGCGGGCAGATGCGGTTCCACGTAGATCTCCAGGGTTCCGCCCGAATGGCAGGTCATGACGAGCTCGACGATCCCGTCGGCCCGGCGGCCCTCGGCGGGATTGTCCTTGGACAGGCGGAGCAGCCGCGGCTGGCCGTCGGCGAGGGCATGGAGCGCCTCGCGGACGACGACCGGCTGGGCGCAGCTGCCACCGACCCATCCCTCGATCGTCCCGTCCGGATGGACGATCCCCGACGCGCCCGGGCGGGCGGAGGTCGGCCGGGCCACCGCGACGACGGTGGCGACGACGAACGGGCGACCGGCCTCCTCGAGGTCGGCCGCCCGGGCGAAGATGCTGCGGGTCATGGATCGGGTCGGGTGCCGTCGGCGCGTCGCCTCGCGGGCGCCTAGGAGATGCCCTTCTCGTGGAGGATCGCCCAGACCTTCTGCGGGGTGATCGGGATATCGATGTTCCGCACGCCGAGGTGCCAGAGGGCATCGACGACCGCATTGGCGATCGCCGGCGGGGCGCCGACCGTGGCCGACTCGCCCACGCCCTTCGCCCCGATCGGATGATGCGGCGACGGCGTGACGGTCTTGCCCACCTCCCAGGCGGGCGTCTCGACCGCGGTCGGGAGGAGATAATCCATGAACGTGCCGGCGAGATTGTTGCCGTTCTCGTCGTACGTGATCGCCTCGTACAGCGCCGGGGCGAGACCCATCGTGAGCCCGCCGTGGATCTGGCCGTCGACGATCATCGGGTTGATGATGTTGCCGCAGTCGTCGATGGCGACGAAGCGCCGGACGTGGACCTCACCGGTGCCCTTGTCGATGTCGACGACGCAGATGTACGAGCCGAACGGGAACGTCAGGTTCGGCGGATCGTAGTAGTCGACGGCCTCGAGCCCGGCCTCCATCCCGGCCGGATGGTTCGTGTACGCCGCGAACGCGATCTCCTGGATCGTCTTGAACCGGTCGGGCGAGCCCTTCACGCTCCACTTGCCGTTCGTCCACTCGAGATCGTCGGCACTGGCCTCGAGGAGGTGGGCGGCGATGTGCCGGGCCTTCTCCTTGATCTTGCGCGCGGCGATGGCGGTGGCCGCACCGGCGACCGGCGTCGAGCGCGACGCGTACGTCCCGAGCCCGTACGGCGCAGTGTCGGTGTCGCCCTCCTCGATCTTGATGTCGGCGACCGGGAAGCCGAGCTCCTCGGCGATGATCTGGGCAAAGGTCGTCTCGTGGCCCTGGCCCTGGCTCTGGACGCCGAGCCGGGCGAGGACCTTGCCGGTCGGGTGGACCCGGATCTCGCACGAGTCGAACATCTTGATCCCGAGGATGTCGAAGTCGTGGGACGGCCCCGCGCCGACGATCTCGGTGAAGCTGCTGATGCCGATGCCCATGAGCTCGCCACGGGCTTGCTTCTCTGCCTGCTCCTTGCGGAGGCCGGCGTAGTCGATGGTGTCCATGGCCTTCTGGAGGGCCGCCGGGTAGTTGCCCGAATCGTACGACCAGCCGGTCGGCGTGGCATACGGGAACTGCTCGGGCTGGATGAAATTCTCCATTCGGAGCTGGGCCGGGTCCTTGCCGATGTCGTGGGCGAGGATGTCGACCATCCGCTCGATCGCGTGGACCGCCTCGGTCACCCGGAACGAGCAGCGATAGGCGACGCCGCCCGGTGGCTTGTTCGTGTAGACGCCGTCGACCTCGACGAACGCGTTCTGGAAGTCGTACGACCCGGTGATCACGTTGAACAGGCCGGCCGGGAACTTCGAGGGGTCGGCCGCGGCGTCGGTGTAGCCGTGGTCGGCGATCGTCCGGACCTTGAGCCCGGTGATCTTGCCCTCCTTCGTCGCCGCCAGCTCGGCATGGATGTGGTAGTCGCGTGCGAACGAGTCGGCCTGGAGGTTCTCGGAGCGGTCCTCGATCCACTTGACCGGCTTGCCGATCAGGAACGACGCGGCCACGGCCAGGACATAGCCCGGGTAGACCGGCACCTTGCCACCGAACCCGCCGCCGATGTCGTGGGTCTTCACCCGGATGTTCTGCTCGGAGATCGGCAGCCCGGCCCCCGCCGCAACGAGGGCGATGACCGTCAGGATCGAGTGCGGGGCCTGGCTCGTCATGTGCAGGTCGAGATGCTGGCGGACCGGGTTCCAGTCGGCGACGCAGCCGCACGTCTCGATCGAAGC
>JANMCU010000097.1:0-24956 GCA_031361415.1 Chloroflexota bacterium
GGCGAAGAGGAGAGCCGACAGCGGTGTCGTCGAGGCGGGCTTCAGGACGACGGTGTTCCCGGCGGCGAGGGCCGGTGCGATCTTCCAGGCCAGCATCAGGAGCGGGAAGTTCCACGGGATGATCTGGGCCGCGACGCCCAGTGGCTTCGCGACCCGCCCCGGGAACGCATATTCGAGCTTGTCCGCCCAGCCGGCGTAGTACCAGAAATGGGCCGCCGCGAGCGGGATATCGACGTCGCGCGACTCCTTGATCGGTTTGCCCGAGTCCATCGACTCGAGGACCGCGAACTCGCGCGAGCGCTCCTGGAGGATCCGCGCGATTCGGAACAGGTACTTCGCCCGCTCCTTGCCGCTGAGCGTGCTCCACGATCGGCGGAACGCGCTCCGGGCGGCCTTGACCGCGCGATCCATGTCGGCAGCTGTCGCTCGGGCGACGACCGCGAGCGTCTCTTCGGTCGCGGGATTGATCGTCGCGAACGTCTGGCCATCCGAGGCGGCGACGTCCTTGCCGCCGATGAACAGCCCGTAGCGCTCCTTGAGCGTCACCACGTCGCGCGACTCGGGCGCCGGGGCGTATTCCCACGGGATCGCCGCTCCATCGCCGAGACCCCAGCTCGAGGGAGCGGTTTCGACGCGGGTCAGCGCACCGTTGCCGTTCGTGGACGCGGGCTCGACCGGCGGATCGGCCGGGGTTCGGGTCGCCATCGCGGCCATTATGGCATTCGATCCCGGCGCGACCGGTTCCTGGCGCCTAGGAACCCGGTCTCGACCGACGCAAGTCGGCAAGGGTCGGCGGGTCCGCTCCGGCTCGGCCGGCCGTCCAGGCGCCGACCTCGATCGCGAAGCGGGTCGCGTCGGTGACCGCGGCGAGGTCGGCGAGATCGGCGCGGTCACGACCGACGCGGTTCCAGGCAGCGAGGAACCCCGCCCCGAACGCATCGCCCGCCCCGATCGTGTCGACCACTGCGACGTCGGGAACCTTCAGGGCGACCACGTCACGGACTGTCACGACCCGGACGGGTCGGGGCCCGTCGGTCAGGAGGACGACGACCGCCGGTCCGCGCTCGAGCAGGCGACGCGCTGCGGCCACCGGTTCCCGATCGGGCTCCAGCCAGGCGAGGTCGTCGGTGCTGACCTTGAGGATGTCGACCCGTCCGAGGATGCGGTCGAGGCGGGCGCGGTATCCGGCCGGGTCAGCGATCGCATCCGGGCGACAGTTCGGGTCAACCATGACCAGGACGTCGATCGGCGCCTCGATGGCCAGTGCCTCGAGCGCAACCGCCACCGGCTCGAGGACCAGGCCGAGCGACCCGACGTGCAGGGCGGTCGTTCCGGCCGGCAGTCCAGCGCGGATGTCGGCCGGCGCGAGACCCGCGGCGGCGGTGCCGTGGGTGTGGAACCGATAGGTCGCGGCCCCGTCGTCGTCGACCTCGGCGACGGCAAGCAGGGTCGGATCGTCGGTCGCGATCGCGAGCCCGAGGTCGACGGCGTCCGCTTCGAGATGCGAGCGGAGGATCCGCCCGAACCGATCGGTCGAGAGCCGACCGAGGAACGACACCGGAGCGCCGAGTCGCCCGAGCGCACGAGCGACGTTGTACGGCCCGCCGCCCGGCGTCGCCCCGACGCTGCCGTCGGCGCGGACAACGAGATCGACCAGGCTCTCACCGGCGACGACGATCACGGTGGCACTGTAGATGACTCGATACCCTGTCCGGGATGGACCGCCTCACCGGGGCCGACGAACTGCTCGACGGCCCGCTCGACGACCCGGCCGCCCTCGCGGCAAACCTGCGCGACCTCGCCCGGATCAACCGGATCACCGGCGGCACGAGGCTTTCGGAGCGGGCGATCGAGGCGCTCGTCGGGCGGGCCGAGGTCACGACGATCCTCGATGTCGGGACGGGCGGAGCCGACATCCCGATGTCGCTCCTCGCCCGGGCCGGCGCAGCCGGACGCCGGCTCACGATCACCGCCACGGACAGTCGTGCCGAGGTCCTTGTCGCGGCGCGCCGTGCCCGGCCGGCGATCGACCGCGTGCGGGGTCTCGAGCTCGCGCTGGCCGATGGCCGGCGGCTCCCCTATTCCGACGGGGCGTTCGATGTCGCCCACACCTCGCTCGTCATCCACCATCTGGATCCGGACGACGCGGTCACCTTCCTGCGCGAGCTGCGGCGCGTCGCTCGGCGTGGCGTCGTGGTCAACGACCTGGTCCGCGGCCGGCTGGCCTGGGTCGGCGGTTGGCTCCTCGTCCACGCCATCGCGACGAGCCGCTATACCCGTCACGACGGGCCGCTGTCGATCCGCCGGGCGTATACCCGAGACGAGCTCGTCGAGCTCCTGTCAGCGGCCGGCCTTGCGCCCGTGGCGACGTTCGCCGGGTTCACCGGTCATCGCGTGGCGATCGCGGCGTGCGCGGCGACCGCGGCGCGGGCGGCGACCGGGTCGTGAGCGCGGAGCGGCGCGAGGTCCTCGTCGTCGGCGGCGGCCCGGCGGGTGCGGCCACGGCCATCGGCCTTGCCCGCCGCGGCCGGGACGTGGTGCTCGTGGAGCGGGCGCCGGAATGGCGGTGGCGGGCGTGCGGCGTGTTCACTTCGCCTGCCACGATGGTCTCGCTCGCCCGGCTCGGGGTCGCTGCCGATGATCTCGACGCGATGGCGCGCCGGATCCCCGCGATGCGTGTCGAGACCCAGGTGGGCACGCGATTCCGCCTGACGTACGGCGACGACGGCTCGGGTCGAACGGCGGCCGTCGGGCTGGATCGATCGCGCCTCGATCCGTGGCTCCTCGATCTCGCCCGGCAGGCCGGCGTCGAGGTTCGGACCGGTGTCGTCGTCCGGACGGTCCGTGACGGCCTTGCCACCCTGGCCGATGACGGCGCGATCGACGCCCGGGTCGTCGTCGGCGCGGACGGCCTGCGGTCCGTCGTGGCTCGCGCGGGCGGTGTCGTCCGCCGTCCGCCGCTCGGCGATCGGCCGGCGCTGACGTTCCACGTCGCGGATCCCGATCCGGCGGGCGTCCGGGACGCGCGGATGATCGTCTTCGACGGCGGCTATGTCGGCCTCGCCCCGGTCCCGGGCGGTCGGGTCAACGTCGGGATCGTGCTCGCGGGCGGACGCTGGCGCCGGCGGCTCCGCGTGGATGGTGCGACAACGGTCGCCCGGGCCGTCATGACGGCGATCCCGGCGGTCGCCGACGACCCGGTCCCGTGGCTGGATCCTCGGATCTGCGACGCGATCGAAGGTGCCTCGCCGGTCGGGGCGCGGGTCGCCCGGCGCGCCGGCCCGGACTGGCTGCTGGTCGGCGATGCGGCCGGGTTCCTCGACCCGTTCACCGGCGAGGGCCTGCATCGGGCACTGGTGTCGGCCGAGCTGGCGGTGGCCGCGATCGATCGCCACCTCGGCGGCGCATCCGATGCGCTGGCCGGCTACGACCGGAGCCTCGCCCGCCGGACGCGTGCCAAGGACGGAGTGAGCCTGCTCGTCCAGGCGTTCCTCGAGGTCCCGGGGGCCTTCGACTACGCCGCGCGCCGGCTGGCCAGCCGACCGGCCGTCCGTGAGACGATGGGCCTCGTGATGGGCGACCTCGTGCCGGCCTCGACGGCGTTCGACCCACGGTTCCTCGCCCGGCTGCTGCGGCCATGACCGATGCGAAGGCCGTTGCGAAGGCCGTCGCCAGCACGGCCGGCGCGCCGACGAGCCCCGACGGCCAGGCGGGCCCGCCGTCGCCGCGAACCCGCCTCGGCGCCTACGCGGTCTCGTTCGATGGCGACGGGCGAGTCCTGCTCTGCCGGCTGTCCGCCGACGAGGTCGAGGCAGGAGCCTGGACGCTGCCCGGTGGTGGCGTCGAGTTCGGCGAGCACCCCGACACCGCGGTCCTGCGCGAGCTCGAGGAAGAGGCCGGGCTGCTCGGCCGGATCGACGAGGTCCTCGGGATCTTCTCGCGGGTCTACCCCCGCTCGCGGGCGGCAGCCGGCGCCGACCTCCATTTCATCGGCTTCCTGTACCGGGTGACGGCGGTCGGCGGCGAGCTCCGCGACGAGGTCGGCGGCTCGACCGACACGTGCGCCTGGTTCCGGCCCGACGAGCTGCCCGACCTGCGGATCGTCGGCGTCGCCCGCCACGCGCTCGGTCTGGCACTGCCCGACGTCAAGCTGCCCGCGTCGGCGCAGCGTGGACTGGCCGAGTGAGAAGCACGATCGGGATCGATGTCGCGGCGCCGGCCGACGTCGTCTTCCGCCTCGCCCGGGACGTCGAGCGCTGGCCGGATCTCCTGCCCCACTACGTCGCGGCGCGGCGCGGCGGGCCGCCGGACGCCGACGGCCGGCTCCTCGTCGGTTTCGTCGCCCGCCGCTCGATCGTGCCCGTCCTCGGGCTCGGGCTGCCGGTCGCGTGGCGGGCGCTGACCTGGGCCGAACCCGCCGCGCTCCGACTCCGGTTCGTCCACCGCGGCGGAGCGACCGGCGGGATGGACGTGACGTGGCGGATCACGGAACTCGGCGACGGGCGAGCGTGTCGCGTGGAGATCGAGCACGAGTTCGCGCCGCGGGTTCCCGGCTGGGCCTGGCTGATCGACCGCCTCTTCACTCGGCCGATCGCCGGCCGGACCCTGGCCACGTTTCGCTCGATCGCGGAGGCCGTCGCCGCCACGTCGGCCGCCGGTGAGTCCGGACCGGCTCCCACGACGAACCCCTCGTCATGAGAGAAGGCGATCGTCGCGTCTGGATCACGGGCGTCGGACCGATCACTGCGATCGGCACCGGGCTCGACGCGTTCCGGGCAGGTCTGCGCGCCGGCGTCTCGCCGGTCAAGCGAATCGATCGGTTCGACCCCTCGCCGTTCCGCAGCCAGGTCGCGGCCCAGGTCGACGACTTCGATCCGGCCGCCTGGATGCCGCCGAAGACCGCCCGCCAGCTCGATCGGTTCAGCCAGTTCGGGCTCGTCGCCGGCCGGCTCGCCCTCGATGATGCGGGCCTCCGTCCGGGCGAGGGCGGCGGCGCGGCCGCGAACCGGATCGGGATCTACCTCGGCAGCGCCCTCGGCGGGATCGTCTATGCCGAGGAACAGCACGAGCGCTACCTCGAGCGCGGGATCAAGGCCGTCGCTCCGAATCTCGCCCTGGCGGTCTTCGGTGGGGCGGCGCCGGCCAATCTCGGAATCGCCCTCGACGTCCGCGGGCCGATCCTCTCGACGGCCAACTCGTGCGCCTCGGGCGCAGTCGCGATCGGCGAGGCGCTCGGGGCGATCCGGGCCGGCGACATCGACGCGGCGATCGCCGGCGGCGTCGAGATCCCGCTCAGCCCGCTCGCCTTCGGGGCATTCGACATCATCCGGGCGCTGTCGGCGGGCCGGAACGACGACCCGAGCCATGCGTGTCGACCGTTCGACGCGGATCGCGACGGGTTCGTCATGGGCGAGGGCGCGACGCTGCTCGTGCTCGAGGCCGAGGACGTTGCCCGGGCCCGCGGTGCCGAGCCGTACGCAGAGGTGATGGGCTATGCCGCGACCTCGGACGCGTTCCACATGGTCCAGCCGAGGGCAGACGGTCGCGAAGCCGGGCGGGCCGCTTCGGAAGCCATGGCCGACGCGGGCGTCGCGCCCGACGAGATCGACTGGGTCAGCGCCCATGCCTCGTCCACGCCGCTCGGCGACATCGCCGAGGCGCGGGCGATCGCGCTCGCCCTGGGTGAGCGCGCCGCGACCGTGCCCGTCAGCGGGACCAAGGCGCTGTACGGCCATCCGCTCGGCGCATCGGGTGCGATCGAGGCCGCGATCTGCGCGCTCGCGATCCGCGACGGCTGGGTCCCGGCGTCGGCGAACCTCGAGACCGTCGATCCGGACGTCGGAGCGCTCCTGCCGGGGTTGCTGCGGGAGGGCCGAGACGGGACGTATCGCCGGATCCTGTCGACGTCCTTTGGGTTCGGCGGGCTCAACGCCGGGCTGGTGATCGGGGCAATCGGCGGATGAGCCGCCGGGCGTAGGATGCGGGTCCGCCGCGTTCAGGAGACTCGCCATGGCCGTCGCCTCGCCCTCGACCTTCACAGGCTTCCGCCCCGAAGCCGTCGAGTTCCTCGCCGAGCTTGCCGCCAACAACGAGCGGGCCTGGTTCCAGCCGCGCAAGGCCGAGTACGAGCGGCTCCTCAAGCAGCCGCTCGAGGCCCTCTGCGTCGCCCTCGGCGACGAGTTCGAGCGCCGCAAGATCCCGCTCCGGGCGGACCCGGCCAAGTCCCCGTTCCGGATCTACCGCGACGTCCGGTTCGCCAAGGACAAGTCGCCGTACAAGACGAACATCGGGGCCAGCTTTCCCTGGGCCGGCGATCGCGGCGCCGACATCGAGGGTCGCTCCCACACGGAAAACGTCCACTCGAGCGGCGGGTACTTCCACCTCTCCCCGGGCGAGATCTACGTCGGCGGCGGCTATTGGCACCCCGAGAAGCCGTGGATCGATGCGTTCCGGCAGCGCCTCGTGGCGGATCCGGCCGAGGTCCACGGGCTCATCGACGCGCCAGACTTCGAGGCAACGTTCGGCGGGCTGAGCCGCGACGGCCACGTCCTCCAGCGGGTCCCGGCCGGCTTCACCGCGGACCACCCCGAGGCCGAGATCCTCAAGCTGAAGGACGTGATCTTCGGCCGCCGCCTGTCCGACGCCGAGGCCCAGTCGGCCGAGCTGCCGGCGACGATCGCGACGACCTTCGCGGCGGCCGTCCCGCTGCTGCGCCACCTCGCGACAATCTAGCCAGGCACGCCGGACACGGACGACGCCGGACAGTGGGCGCTCGGCCTACACGGGTCTTCCACACGGGAGCAGGTCGCCGTTGGACTCAACCTTCGGCGCACCGGACGACCGCGCCAGACTTGCCCCCAGGGGCCTGTCGACCCGGTCGACGACCGGTGGTAGCGTTCCGCACGGTCGCTATCGGAAGTCAATGCCGTGCGTCGGGCACTCGTCACCCTTGGGCTTGTGATCGGGCTCGCAGGCTGCGGCCTGGCCCCGTCGCCACACGACTCGTCTCCCGCCGGGGCGATGGCGCACATGGCAGGCGACCTGGGCTGGGAAAACTGCCCGGTGGAACTCTGGGTCACAGGTGTGATCGTTCCGGGCCAGTCGGGGGAAGCCACCATTCGAGACGACCAAGGCGTCGTCAGAGGGCTCGTCTGGGGAACGCACAACACCGGCGTCGTGGACTGGGGCAACAGATACAGGATCGGGGGACGCTGGTTCGACACGGATAGCACGCTCTGGGCCTGCGGGGGAGCGGACGCCGTGATCCCGTTGTAGCCGCCGCTGTTCGCGACCGGGCCCTGAAGCGCTACCTCGCCGCGATCGGCCGACCTGGCCCGCCGTTCGTCGGGGAGCCAGCGGTGCGGATGCAGCGGCCGATGCACTCGCCAGCCGGCGGGTGAGCAGCCGGTGCTCGTTACGTCCGCCGGAAGTCGGCTCAGCCGACGATCGGCGCACCGGGTGCTCGGGCTGACAACGGAGCGATCGCGCTCGTGCGTGAGACGCTCCGCGCCCGGCCCGCCGAGCGACGCAACGAGCATCCGGTGCTCACTGAGCGGTCGACGTCGCGCGAGTGACCCGTCGAGCCGCCCTCAGACGATTGGGCGGCGGTATGTCGTCGTCCGAGTGACGGGACGAAAGCCGCAGCCCTCGTAGACGCGAAGCGCGCCGGATGTGTTCTCGGTGTCGACACCGAGCGCCGCCTGAGTCATGCCCCGGGCTCGCAGCAGCTGGAAGCTCGCGGCGATCAACGCGCGGGCGAGGCCGCGCCGGCGCCACGGCCGCCGGACGCTGATGTGCTCCGTATGGCCGACAAGCCGGCCGAGCCGCTGGTTCTCGTCATGGCTGATGAAGCTCCGGACCTGGCCCGCGACCTCGTCGCTGTCCCAGGCGATCCGCCACAGCGAGGTGTCCGACATGACCGGGTCCGTCCGGAACCGCTCATATTCCGCGTCGTCGCCCGGGAAGAAGCCCCAGTGATCGCGGAACGCCTCCTGGTCGGCGGCCCAGATCGCCGGCAGGTGCTCAGGGCGGACCTCGCGGATCTCGAGGCCCTCCGGCAGCGGCGCGTCTGGGAGGTCGTCGAGGGTCGGGCGGAGCATCGAGTAGAAGTAGCGAACCGGCTCGTAGCCGCGCGCCCGAAGCAAGGCGTCGCGCTCCGGCGCGAGGTCACCGCCGAACGTCTCGAAGTGCTTCTCGCCGTCCGGATGGCCGGCCGCGATCCGCCGATCGCGGGCCTCGAGAGCCTCGACGAGGGCAACGAACAGCTCGGAGCCCGCGAGCGTCGGGTCGAGAAACGGGATGACCTCGTAGATCCGCGTCCCGTCGAGCTCTTCGTGCCAGGCAGCCCGACCATAGCCGACGATCTGCCCGTCGACCTCGGCGACGGCGACATCGGTCGTCGGATCGGAACCGGGTGGATCCGCATAGAACAGGGCGAACTGCTCGTCGGTCGTGGAGAAGTCGGTGCCCTCGGCCCGGCGGATCGCGTTGGCGATCGTGTTCATGTCATGGAGGTCGTCAGGCGCGCGGAGATGGCGCAGGACGACCCCGGCCGGCAACGGAGCGGTCGTCGGAAATGGACGGATCGTCGCGTCGGTCGCCGCCATCTCCCCCTCCTCGCTCAGTCGATCGTGAAGTAGTCCGGGCCCTGGTAGCGGCCCGTCCGCTCCTTCTCGATCTGCATGAGGACGTCATTGAGCAGCGACGACGCCCCGAACCGGAACCAGTCCGGGCTCATCCAGCGCGGACCGAGCGTCTCGTACAGCACGACGAGGTACTGGATCGCTTCCTTCGCGACGCGGATCCCGCCGGCGGGCTTCATCCCGACCTGGCGTCCCGTCTGGCGCTCGAAGTCGCGGATCGCCTCGAGCATCACGAGGGTCACGGGCAGGGTCGCCGCCGGGACGACCTTGCCGGTCGAGGTCTTGATGAAGTCAGCACCCGCGGCCATCGCCAGGACGCTCGCCCGACGGACGTTGTCGTACGTCTCGAGCTCGCCGGTCTCGAGGATCACCTTGAGATGGGCGTCGCCGCAGGCATCCTTGACGTCGACGATCTCCTCGAACACGGGGAGGTAGTCGCCCGACAGGAACGCCCCGCGATCGATCACCATGTCGATCTCATCTGCGCCCGCCTCGTGGGCGGCCCGCACCTCGGCAAGCTTGATGTCCCGGAACGTCTGGCCGGACGGGAAGCCGGTCGCGACCGAGGCCACCTTGACCGTCGAACCCTCGAGGGCCTCCTTGGCGTCGGCGACCAGGGCCGGATAGACGCAGATCGCGGCGACAGACGGGATCGTCGGGTCGCCCGGCTGAGGGTGCATTCCCTTTGCGCAGAGGGCCCGGATCTTGCCCCGGGTGTCCTTCCCCTCGAGGGTGGTGAGGTCGATCATCCGGATCGCGAGATCGAGCGCCCAGAGCTTCGACTGCTTCTTGATCGAGCGCTTCTTCAGGCTGTCGACCCGCTCCTCGACGCCGACCTGGTCGACCGAGCTGACCCGACCGAGCAGGCTGCCGAGCGCGCCGGGACGGCCGTCCCACGAGCGGACGAGCTCGTGGGCGCGCTCGCGGGCGAGCGTGTCGGGGCGCCGGGCGGTGGTCATGGGACGGTGAGGATACACCGGGGTCAGAGCCGTCCTGGGGTGCGATGAACTCGAGCGACCTGGGCCGCACGAGCCGCGACCGCGCACCTGGCGCGCCCGACTGAACCCGGCGTCATCGGCGGTGGTATACGCCTCCGATGACCGATCGATGCGGCGGTCGACTCGCGCGCCGCCATCGATCGGCCGGCATCCTGCTGGCCGTGATGCTCGCCGGCTGCGGATCGGCCGGGCCCACCGCCAGGAGCTCGCCGTCGGCTTCGGCCGGCGCGTCGTCGTCGGCGTCGTCCAGCCCGCTCGTTCCATCGCTGACGCCGTCCGCCCGCCCGACGCCCGCCCTGGTCCCGAGCGTCTCGATCGATCCGGTCGCGATCGACCTCGCGCTCGTCGCCGACGGGCTCGCGGCCCCCGTCGGCCTGGTCGCCTCGCCAACGGTCCCGGGCCGCTCGTTCATCCTCGAGCAGGCCGGCAAGATCCTGATCCTCGACGGGGCCACGGTCCGGCCCCGACCCTTCCTCGACCTGACAGCGAGCGTGGTCCCATTGAACCCGGACTACGACGAGCGCGGCCTGCTCGGGCTCGCCTTCAGTCCCGCCTTCGCGACCAACGGCCGCCTGTTCGTCTACCGCGGCGTGCCCGCGACGGCCGCCGGCTCCGACCACACCGACCGGCTGAGCGAGTTCCACGTCGATCCGAAGACGCCCGACCGGGTCGATCCCGCAACCGAGCGGGCGATCCTCGAGTTCGACCAGCCGCAGTTCAACCACAGCGGTGGCGCCCTCGGCTTCGGACCCGACGGCATGCTCTATCTGGGCACGGGCGACGGCGGCGGGACCGGCGACGCGAGCCAGGGTCACTCGCCGCAGGGCAACGCGCAGGACCTCCAGAAGCTCAACGGCAAGATCCTGCGGATCGACGTCGACCGCATCGGCGTTAAGCCGTATGCCATCCCGGCCGACAACCCGTTCGCGAGCGGTGCCGGCGGCCGGCCGGAGATCTACGCTTGGGGCTTCCGCAATCCGTGGCGATTGTCATGGGAGCCCGGCGGCGCGCGCCGGCTGCTGGTCAGCGACGTCGGCTACGGACGGTACGAGGAGATCGATGCGGTCGTGAACGGTGCGAACTACGGCTGGCGAATTCGCGAGGGTCGTCACTGTCTGGACGTCGCCCAGCCGCTTCTGTCGACCGATGCGTGTCCCGCGACCGGACCCGGCGGCGAGCCGCTCGTCGACCCGGTCGTCGAATACAGCCACAAGCAGGTCGGGATCGCGGTGGTCGGCGGGTACGTCTACCGCGGATCGGCGGTCCCGGCCCTTGCCGGCCGGTATGTCTTCGCCGACCTCAGCCGGGACTGGACCGGCAACGTCGCGGTCCCGCGCGGTTCGCTGCTCGTGGCCGACCCGGTGGCGGAGGCCGGGGTCGCGTGGGCATGGAACCGCCTGGCGGTCGCCGGCCAGCCGATCCTAGATGCGTTCGTCAGCGGCATGGGCGAGGACGCCGCGGGCGAGCTGTACGTCCTGACCCGCTCGCTGCTCGGTCCGAGCGGAACGAGCGGCCGCGTCCTGAGGATCGTTGCGGGCTCCTGACCCGGGCCCGGCCGTGATCCGGCCCTACCGGCCGCCGTGGACCTTCGGCAGGGGCGGCAGATCGCGCTTCCCTTCGACGAGGAAGTGGCGGAACCAGTCGCGCACGACGTTGAGGTTCTCGACCCGCCGGAACGGAGTGCCCGAGCGGGTCAGCTCATGGGTCTCCTCCGGGACGCGGAGCAGGCGGACCGGGCGCTTCTTCGAGCGGAGCACGGTGAACAGGGCCTCGGCCTGACCGACGGTCGTCCGGATGTCATTCTCGCTGTGCTGGATCAGGAGCGGGGTCCGGATCCCGTCTGCATGGGCGATCGGCGAGATCGCTCGGAAGTAGGCCGGATCGTCCCACGGGGTCGTCCGGAACTCGTGGGTTGACCAGAAGCCGCTGCTGATGTCGCCCGTCAGCATCAGGAGGGCCATGTCGCTGACCGAGCGGCAGGTCATCGCGGCGGCGAACCGGTCGTCGTGGGCGACGATCCAGTTCGTCAGGTAGCCGCCGTAGGATCCTCCGGTGAGGCCGAGCCGGGCGGGATCGGCGAGTCCGTCCGCGACAAGCGCATCCAGGCCGGCGAGGACGTCACGCATCGGGCCGGGTCCCCAGTCGCGGATGTTCGCTTCATTGAACTCGCGGCCATAGCCCTCGGAGCCGCGCGGGTTGCAGAAGAAGACGCCCATTCCGGTCGCTGCGAGGAGCTGAAACTCGAGGATCGGTGTCCAGCCGTAGAGCGTGTGCGGGCCGCCGTGGATCTCGGTGACGAGTGGGCCTGTCGCCGCCGCGGCAGCACCGGGCAGGAACCAGCCCTGGACGCGTCGACCGTCGACGGTGACCCAGCGTTCGACGGGCGTGCGGAGCTCGACGTCGTCGAGGGCGTCGCGGTTCAGGTCGGTCAGCCGGCGCGGCGCGCCAGCCTTGCCGTCGCGGGCCCACAGGTCGTTGAGCTCGGTCGGCGACGAGCGGAGCCAGGCGGTCGTCGCCTGGCCTTGGTCGATCTCGACCTGGTCGAACGCTCCGATCGCGTGATGACCGGTGGTGAGTCGTTCGACCGAGCCGTCGCCCGTCGCGACGCGCCACAGCTCGACGCTGCCGTCGATCGGCGCCCGGAACGTCAGCCATCGACCATCGGCCGACGGGATCACCCGGTGATCCTCGCCGGGGACGATGTCGCTGTTGATCGACGTCGCGAGCATCAGATCGTGGGCGCCGGTCAGGTTCCGGCCGCCGAACGGCACCATCGCATCGGACCCGTCGGCGGCGATCAGCCAGAGATCGGAGCGGTAGAAGTTCGCGGGCAGATACCCGCCGATCGCCGCGATGGACGACCCGTCGGGCAGCCACACCGGGCTGAACAGGATCGCCGCATCCGCGGTCAGCCGGTGTCGTCCGGTGCCGTCGGCGTCGATCGCCACGAGATGTGAGCGCGTCTCGAGGTCGTGATCGCGCCGCAGGTTGGTCGTGTAGACGATCCGCCGGCCATCGGGCGACCAGGCCGCGTCACCGACTCCCGCGCGTTCGTTGGTCAGCCGCCGTGCCGCGCCCGTCGCGATGTCGACGATCCAGAGCTGGGCGATCTCGTGGTCGATGAACCCGACCCCGTTCGAGAGGTAGCCGAGCCGATCGAGGAACCGCAGATCCGACTCGGGCGCTTCGCCCGGCTTCGGCTTGGCGGCCTTGCCGCGCCGGCGTCGGTCATCCTCGCGCGTGGCGCCGTGCGACGAGGAGGTCACGAGGAGCTGCCGCCCGTCGGGCGACCACCAGAAGGCGTCGACCCCACGCGGCAGGTCGGTCAGCCGGCGCGCCTCGCCGCCGTCGAGCGGGAGGAGATGGACCTGCTGGCCGTCCTCGCGCTGCTTCACGTCGCCGGCGGCCGGCTCCTCCTCGATGTGCACCCGGCGGTCGGTCAGGAAGGCCAGCGTCCGACCGTCGGGCGCGAACCGAGCGTCGCGATCGTGCCGCGCACCGATCGTCAGCTGGCGTGCCTCGCCCCGACCGTCGGTCGCGACTGCCCACAGCGCGTGGCGGTAGCCGTCCTTCGACGGACCGACGGTCTGGACCGTGAATACGGCCAATGAGCCGTCGGGCGACAGGCGCGGATCGGTCGCGATCCGGAAGCGATACAGGTCGTCGGGTCGGAACGAGCGGGTCATCGAGCGGACAGCCTCCCGGGCACGTCGCTGGTCGGGCTTGGGGATCGGACGGCGAAATCTCGTGGCGCGGCAGGGATCGAGTGCCGCTCGCTGTCGCGCGGTCGCGACCGCATCGTCGACGACGCCGACGAGTCTAGCGCTACCATCGGCCGACGATGCGCGATCAGCTGTCGCTGCGGCTCGAGCCTGAGATCGCGACGCTGCCGAACCTGCCCGACGGCCTGCGGCCGATGCTGCCCCGTCAGGCGAGCGAGCCGTTCGATTCGGCAGCCCACCTGTTCGAGCCTGCCTGGGGCGGCCTCCGCGCGCTCGCGTTCGTCGGGCCCGCCGACGTGGCGGGCGATGGCGACGTCCGGATCGTGGACGGGGACGGACGCGAGGTCGGCGCGGCGCTGCCCGAGCTCGGCGGGATGGCGGTCCGGCTCGATGCCCGCTCGGCGATTCTCGACGGCGAGCTCGTGGCGGTCGACGAGGCAGGGCGGGCCGACGATGCGGAGCTCCGCCGCCGGATCGCCGGCGAGCCGGGTCGGGCGATCGCCTTTCTCGCCTTCGACCTGCTCCATCTCGACGGGAGGTCGCTGCTGACGATGCCGCTCCATCGCCGACGAGAGCTGCTCCGGAAGGTCCTCCGACCCGGCGACGAGGTCGTGGCCGTGCCCGCGATCGCGGCCGAGGGCCGGGCGCTCCATGCCGCGGCCGCGGCGCAGGGCATCGCGGGCATCATGGCCCGACAGCGAGCGAGCCCGTACCTTGCCGGCGTGACGTCACGGCTATGGCAATTCGTCCCGGTTGTGCCGGTTCCGGCCGCGGGTGCTGCGGATGCGGCGGGTGCCGGCGCAGCGCAGCCGACACTGACCCTCGAGGATCGCGCGCCGACCGCCGCCGCGCCGGTCCTCGCCCTGATCAGCCGGCTGCCGCTCCTCTTCGACGAATAGCCGGGCCTGGCGCCGTCGCCTCCGCCGAATCGGGCCTGGCCTGCCGCTTCGTCGGGGTGATATCACCCCCATCGATATTTGTGGGACTTCGGAGGGCTTAGGACCAATCGGCGTGGTGCTCGGAACCTGGATTCGTGCTCAATCGTGCGGAGATCGTCCCCGACCGAGTGCGTCAGTGTCGGCTTGAGGGCCTTCAAGGCCCGGAAATAGCAATACGGTTGATATCGACCGGGCGAAGTGGACCACCGCTTCACGCGCGCCGGCCGGGCCCTCGTCTCAGCCGTGCCGCGCCGCCGCGATGTAGGCTCGGAGCCCGGGCCGCTGGCCGTACAGCAGGACGCCGGCCGCGTAGATCCGGATCGCGACAACCGCGGTGACGAGGATCGTGACGAGCAGCAACGAGATCGAGATGACCAGCTCCATCGGCTCGACCCGCCCCACCGACAGCCGGGTCAGCATCACGAACGGACTCCAGAAGGGCACGATCGAGGCGAATCGGATGAAGCCGGTGATCCCGCCGGTCAGGGCGAGGATCGCCTGGATGTAGCCGACGATCGCGAGCAGGCTCAGTGGCAGGGCGATGATCTGGAGGTCCTCGGGCCGGCTGACGAGCGAGCCCGCGGCGGCGTAGATCAGCGAGTAGAGCGCGAACCCGAGCGCGTAGTACACGCCGAACGCCAGCAGCAGGGTCGGCGACAGCGCCTGGAGCGACGGTGCAATCCCGGCGCTGGGGCCGAGGAGCGCCGTCGCGATCTGGTTCTCGGCGAGGAGGGTGACGATCGCCGGCACGAGGACGAGCACGTACTGGGTGGCGCCGGCGAGGCCGATCCCGAGAGCCTTGCCGATGACGAGCTGGCGCGGTGACGCCGCGCTGACGAGCAGCTCCATGACCCGGCTCGACTTCTCGGCGACCACGCCCGCCGCGACCCACATCCCGTAGATCACGATCGTGATGAAGATCAGCACCCCGAACACCGCCCCGACGATCAGCCTGCTGGCGTAGGCCGACGGGTCGTACGGCGCTGCGCCTGCGCCCCCCGACGTTCCGCGGAACACGTCGAAGGTCGGCACCCGGAAGCCGCTGATCGGGTTCCGTGCCGAGAAGTCGAGGAGCGCGACGCTCAGCCCACCGAAGTTGAGCAGCTGGATCGTGCTGTCGCCGACGGTCTCGCCGCTGTGGACCTGGAAATGAAGGCTCCCGTCGGTCGCCCGGTCGGCGGTGACGACCGCGTCGAGACGATGGTCGTCGACGGCCGCGATCGCCGATTCCTGGTTCGGCTCGACGGTCACGGTGTAGGTCGTCCCGCCCTGGCTGTTGAGGATCTGGCTGAGGATCCCCTGGGTGTCCTTCGCGAGTTGGTCACTGGTCGCGACGACCGCGATCCGGGTCGTTGCGCCGCGCTCGATGTAACGGACCGCGATCGGCAGCAGGGCGACGACGATGGCAAGGACCGCGAGCGTGACCGTCGAGACGTGGAAGAGCCGCGACCGGACGAGCTCGCTGTACTCGCGCCGGGCGATGTGGCCGGTGTTCGGGAAGGCCGGCTCGCGACGACCACCCGAGCTTGACCGGCTCGACGGCGCCGGCGTCACGCCGCGTCCTCCGCGCCGACGGCGCCCGGCGGGCCGCCCACGGCACCGGGCGCGTCCGAGGCGAGCCGCGGCTCCTCGTCGGGCGAGCGGCCGACGTGGTCGATGAAGATCTGCTCCAGCGACGGCTCTGCGACCTCGAAATGGCTGACCCGGGCGCCGGCCGCGATGGCCGCCGCGAGGATCGCGTCCGGCTCCGTGCCGTCGTCTAGCTCGATCTCGGTCCGGTCGATGCCCGGCCGCAGGATCCGAGCTCCCGGCACCGAAGCCAGCCACGCGAGGCGGTGGTCGCCGTCGACCGACAGGTGGACCATCCGGCGGCCCGTCGCCCGTTTCACGTCGCGGAGCGGCCCGCCGACGACGACCCGGCCGCGATCCACGATCGCAATCGACTCGCACATCGCCTCGACGGTCTCCATCTGGTGGGTCGAGAACACGAGCGTCCGACCCTCGTCCCGGAGCTCGAGGAACGCCTCCCGCAGGAGGGCCACGTTGACCGGATCGAGCCCGGTGAACGGCTCGTCCATCAGCAGGACCGGCGGGTTGTGGAGGATCGCCGAGATCAGCTGGATCTTCTGCTGGTTGCCCTTGCTGAGCTCCTCGGCCTTGCGCTCGGCCAGGTCGGACACACGAAGGCGATGGAGCCAGGCCAGGGCATTGCGCCGGCCGATGTCGCGCGGGATGCCATGAAGCGAAGCGAAGAATACGAGCTGGTCGAGGACGACCATCCGCGGGTAGAGGCCGCGTTCCTCCGGCAGGTAGCCCCACGTGGCCCGGGGCAGCTCGCGCGTATCGGTTCCGTCCCAGACGACCCGGCCGCTGTTGGCTCCGAGGACCCCGATCGCGATCCGCATCGTCGTCGTCTTGCCCGCGCCGTTCGCGCCGAGGAACCCGAAGATCTGGCCGGCCGGCACCTCGAACGACAGACCGTCGAGCGCGACGACCTTGCCGAAGGTCTTGTGGAGGTCGTCGATGAGGAGGCTCACGGCCCGAGGATAGCCCGGCACGGGGCAGGTCGCGCCGGGACGATGGTCCCGGGAGGTGCGATGATGACCCGGTGACGAGCGAGCGGGATTCCATCGATTCGAGCGGCGGCCGGTCCCCCGTGGCCGCCGCGACGCCCGCCTCGACGGCGATGGGCGATGCCCGTCCGACCGCCCTGGAACCGCGTCCGACGGCACCCTCCGGCTCGCCCACCGCCCCCGTGAAGATCCACGCAGATCGGACTGCCGGGACGCTTGCGATCGACTGGGCCGACGGCCACGCCACCGTCTACGACTTCGTCGCGCTCCGCTGGCTGTGCCCGTGCGCCTACTGCCGCGGAGAGGCCGGACTACCGGGCTGGCTCGACAGCGCCCCGACCCTCACGCCCGAGCAGACCCGGATGACCGACATCCATCTCGTCGGCAACTACGCCGTCTCGCCGCACTGGGGCGACGGGCACTCGACGGGGTTCTACACGTTCAACCTTCTCCGCGACCGCTGTCCGTGCCCCGCGTGCACGGCGCGCCGCGGCCAGATCGGCCACCTCCACGAGGACGGGCACAACGCTCGCCCCGAGGCCGGCCAGAAGCACGAGTGAGGGACCATTCATGATCGTCGCCACCACCCCCTACATCGCCGGCCACCGGATCGTCGAGACGAAGGGCCAGGTGTTCGGCCTCGTCGTCCGCAGCCGTGGCTTGTCGGGCAACCTGATCGCGAGCCTCCGCTCGATCGGCGGCGGCGAGATCAAGGAGTACACCTCACTCCTCGAGGACACCCGCCGCCAGGCACTCGATCGTCTTGTCAAGAACGCGACCCTGATGGGCGGTAATGCGGTCGTCTCGATGCGGTTCGACAGCTCCGAGATGGCGACCACGATGACGGAGATCGTGGCCTACGGGACGGCGGTCGTCATCGAGGCCGGCGCCGACGCGACCCAGGCGGCCGAGTAGGTCGAACCGATGCTGACCGCGACCACGCGCGTCGCCGCTGCCGTCGTCGCGACCCTCCTGCTCGTCGGCGGCCTTGGACTGCTCGCCGTCCGTGACAGCGGCGCGGTCGGCACCGGGCTGTGGCTCGTCGTCATCGGAGCGGGCGCCCTGATCGCGCTCGCGATCGAGCGCAACCGCTACCGCTCCGAGGCGGCCGAGCGCTCGTTCGAATCGGTGGGACCGGGTGGGGGCGAGCCGGCGGGCGCACTCGAGCCCCGGTTCCGGCGGACGGACGAGACGTTCATCGACCCGACGACGGGGGTGACGATGCGGGTCTTCGTTGATCGGACGACCGGCGATCGACGGTACGTGGCAAACGGCTGAGTTCGCAACCTGATCCCTTGACCCGGTGGGCTCTCAGCGAGGTCCAAGGCGGAGGTCATCTGGCCGAGCCCGCGCGAGGCCCCGCGACCCATCCGCCCGAGCTTCGCCGAAAGCCCATGCTATCCTCGCCGGTCCCGGCGCCACTCCGCGCCGGGACTCCGAGAAGCAGGGAATCAGCATCCCGATGCGCGCCGTTGCCGGATCTCCAGCCCCCGCCGAGGTCGCGGTCCCGCACCGTCCCGACGAGCGGGCCACGAGGCGCGGCCGCGCGAGCCAATCGGCCGCCGCCGAGCGCCCGGCCAAGAAGCATCCGTACATCAACCGGGAGCTTGCCTGGCTCGACTACGCCGGCCGGGTGCTTTTCGAAGCTGGCGACGCTCGTAACCCGATTCTCGAGCGGGTCAACTTCCTGACGATCTTCGCCGGGATGTTGGACGAGTTCTTCCAGATCCGGGTCGCCGGGTTGCGCCAGCAGGTCCATGCCGGGCGGGCGAACACGTCGCCCGACGGTCGGACGGCCGCCGAGCAGCTCGCCGCCGCGCGAACGAGGGTCCTCGAGCTGGTCGCCGACCACAGCCGGATCTGGAACGAGATCAAGCGTTCACTCGGCACCTCCGACATCGAGATCGTCCGTTACAACGCCATCCCCGAGCACCACGCCGTCCTCCGCCAGCGGTTCATCGACGAGATCTACCCGGTCCTGACGCCGCTGGCCGTCGACCCGGGTCACCCGTTCCCGTATATCTCGACGCTCAGCCTGTCGATCGCGGTCGGCCTGCGCGACCCGGAGACGGGCGAGCGCCACTTCGCCCGGGTCAAGGTTCCCCAGATCCTGCCCCGCCTCTACGAGGTCGAGCCGCATCGATTCATCCTGCTCGACCAGATCATCGAGGCCAACCTGGACCTGCTCTTCACCGGGATGGACGTCAACGAGCATCACCTCTTCCGAGTCACCCGCAATGCCGACCTCGCGATCGAGGAGGACGAGGCGGACGACCTCCTGATGGCGATCGAGGAGGAGCTCCGGCGGCGGCGGTTCGGCGAGGCGGTCCGCCTGGAGGTCGAGCGGTCCATGCCGATGGCCACCCGCAGGATCCTGCTCAACGGGCTCGGCCTCGGCGATGACGACGCCTACGAGATCCGGGGCATGCTCGACCTGACCGGCCTGCGCCAGATCGCGGATCTCGATCGACCCGAGCTGAAGAGCCCGCCGTGGACCCCGGTCACGCCGGCCCGGCTCATCCCGCCCGACGAGGACGAGCCGGCTGACGTCCTCGCCGCGATCCGGATCGGCGACCTGCTCGTCCACCACCCGTACGAGAGCTTCGTCGCATCGGTCGAGCGGTTCATCGCCCAGGCCGTCGACGACCCCGATGTCCTGACGATCAAGATGACCCTGTACCGGACATCGGGCGACTCGCCGATCGTGCGCGACCTGATCCGGGCCGCCGAACGCGGCAAGCAGGTCGTGGTCCTCGTCGAGATCAAGGCCCGCTTCGACGAAGAGGCAAACATCGTCTGGGCGCGCAAGCTCGAGCAGGCCGGCGCGCACGTGGTGTATGGCCTGGTCGGGCTCAAGACCCACTCGAAGGTCTGTCTCGTCGTCCGGCGCGAAGGCTCCGGGCTCCGCCGCTACGTCCACATCGGGACCGGCAACTACAACCCGAAGACGGCCCGCCTGTACACGGACCTCGGCCTCCTGAGCTGCCGACCGGAGCTCGGAGCCGACGTGACGGATCTGTTCAACGTCCTGACCGGCCTGTCGCGCCAGCGGACGTTCCGCCGGCTGCTCGTTGCGCCGCACAGCCTTCGATCGCGGTTCCTCGAGCTCGTCGACCGCGAGATCGAACATGCCGCCGTCGGGCGCGAGGCGCGGATCGTCGTCAAGCTCAATGCGATCGTCGACCAGCCCTCGATCGACGCCCTCTACCGCGCTTCGCAGAAGGGCGTCCGGGTCGACGTGATCGCCCGCGCGGCCTGCTCGCTCCTGCCCCGGGTCAAGGGCGTCTCGGAGAACGTGTCCGTCCGATCGATCGTCGGCGAGTTCCTCGAGCACTCCCGGATCTGGGGCTTCGCCAACGGCGGCGAGGGCGAGTGGTACATCGGCTCGGCTGACCTGATGGATCGCAACCTCGACCGGCGGGTCGAGGCGATGGTCCCGGTCGAGGATGGCGAGGCGCGCAACCGGATCGCCGAGATCATCGAGGTCATGCTCCAGGACGACCGCCGATCGTGGCAGCTCGGCCCGGATGCGCGGTGGCGCCGGACCGAGGAGATCGAGGGCACCCCCGGAACGCGCGACGCCCACGAGGAGCTCAAGGCTCGGGCGCTCGCACTGACCGCGACTGCGGCGGCGCCGCATCGACCGCGGGCGGGCGTCGGATCGCTGGACCCGCGCGCATGAGCCGCCGATGAGCACCATCTCTCGGTCCGGCAAGCCGATCGAGATCGAGCTGAAGTACCGGGTCATCGACGCCGCGGCCGGCGATCGGTACCTCGCAGCCGACGAGATCGCCGGGTTTCGGCCGAGCTCGGCGGTCCGCTCGACCCAGGTCGAGGATCGCTACATCGACACGGCCAACGGGGCGATGGCCCGAGCCGGGTTCGCGGCACGGCTGCGCCAGACGGCGAAGACGACGACCGTGGCGGTCAAATCGTCGGTTCGCCGGGTCGGGACAGGCAACGTCCATCGGCGCGAGGAGCTGGAGGGCCCCGCCGACCGGACCGCCCATCCCCGCGACTGGCCGCCGTCGGATGCTCGCTCATTGATCCTCGAGCAATGCGGCGACGCGCCCCTCGTCGAGGTCGTCACGATCCGCCAGCTCCGGCGCAAGCGCATCCTCCAGCTCAACGGGACCTCGGTCGAGTTGAGCCTTGACGAGGTCGATGCCGTCAGCCGGAGCCGGGTCGTCGCCAGATTCGTCGAGCTCGAGGTCGAGCTGATGGCCGGCGACGAGGCCGGTCTTGCCGACATCGACCGTGAGCTGGCGGCCGATCCCGGCTTGGCGCCGGCCGATACGTCGAAGCTCCAATCCGCCCTGCGGGCCGTCGCCGCCGCGGAGCCGAAGCGCGGGCGTCGTGGCGCGATCCTGGACCCGGGCGGCGAGGATGACCGGGGGCCGGCCGAACCCGCCCCGCCGATGGCCGAGATCGTCGAGGCAGTCCTCGCCGAGCTCGATGCGACGACGACCGAGGCCGACGAGCCGGGCGAGTCGCCCGAGCCACGAGAGTCGAGCGAGTCGCGCGTCAAGGCGAACGCCGGACGGGATGAGGGACGACTGGACGATCCCGGTCCGACCGCGACGAGCGATCCCGCGCCCGACCTCGAGGCGCCGCCATCCCAGCGCGCCGCGCGCTCCGACGCCGCTGAGGCGCCGAAATCTCGGGGCGAGGCGCCCGCACCCCAGGGCGAGGCGCCCGCCGGCCAGGAGCCGGCGGCGTCGCCGGACCGGCCGAAGCGTCGGCCGAAGGGCCGCGCGACTGCCGTCGCCGGTGATGATGGAACGGCTCCGAAGGAGGACGCGCGCCCGCATCTCGTGGTCGGCAAGACCTCCGGCGTGCTGGCCGACGACCACGTCGCTGAGGCCGGACGCAAGGTCCTCCGGTTCCACCTCGCGAGGATGATCGCGAAGGAGGCGGGGACCCGCGACGGAACCGACCCCGAGGACCTTCACGGGATGCGGGTGGCGACCCGACGCCAACGGGCCGCATGGCGCGTCTTCGGCGAGGCGTTTCGGCCGGAGCGGACGAAGAAGCATCGGGCCCGGCTGCGCGAGGTGGCCGCCCGGCTCGGCGCCGTCCGCGATCTCGACGTCCTGATCGAGCTCGCCGATGCCTACCGGGCGGACCTGCCCGTCGTCGAGCAGCGCGCCCTCGAGCCGTTGCTTGCGGCGTGGCGCCTCCATCGCGACGACGCGCGCGTGCTCCTGATGCGCGAGCTCGACTCGGACGGCTACCGGCGCTGGCTCGATGACTACGCGGAGTTCGTCCGTCATGAGGGCGTCGGCGCCCGCCCCGTCGTCCCGACCGAGCCGCATCGGGTCCGCGATACCGCCGCGTCCCGGATCCAGTCGGCGTACGAGCATGTCCGCTCCTACGAGCCGGTCCTCCGCTGGGCGGATGTCGACACCCTCCACGAGCTGCGGATCCACGGCAAGTGGCTGCGCTACTCGATGGAGTTCGTGCGCGAGGCGCTCGGACCGGAGGTCGACGGCCTGATCGCCCGGGTCACGGCGCTCCAGGATCACCTCGGGCTCATGAAGGATGCCGACGTGGCGGCCCACCTGGCGCGAAGCTTCCTCGTCGAGAACGCCGGCTCGATCAGCGACGTCGAGAGCGCCGCGATCGCCCGCTACCTCGTGAGCCGCGAGAAGGAAGTGGCCCGCCTCCACCGGACCGTCGGGCGGTCGTGGCGCGGCGTGTCAGGGATCGCGTTCCGGCGAGCCCTCGGGCGGGTGCTCGCGAGCCTCTAGGCCGGATCGACCGCCGAGGACATGTTCGGGGCGGCTGGGCGCGGATGTGGGATGCCGCTTGCGGCGCGACTCGACACGTGATCTGATTTGACCAGAGAAGGAGCCCGTCGATGACCGACCAGTCCCTGACCCTGCCCGCGGCCGACGACGACACGCCGGCCGTGGCGAGCGCGATGGCGTCGGCCGCACCGACGACCACCACGCTCGTCCTCGAGGCCCCGGCGCCGGTCGCCGTCGTCGCCCCGGCCGCCGCGACCGAGGCGGTCCCGATCAAGGCCACCGATCGGGCCCGGCTCGATGCGATGGTCGCGAACTATGTCGACGCGATCTCGACGCTCGATCCGCACAGCAGCGAGTTCAGCGACAAGGTCAAGGACATCGGCAAGCTCGGCGATGACGACATCCGGGCGTCCGCGTCGGTCTCGAACCGGCTCCTCGACAAGCCGCTGGCCGCGATGCGGAACGGCGGCCTGACCGAGTCGTCGGCGGTGAGCAGGTCGCTGCTGGACCTTCGTCACGAGGTCGACGATCTCGACCCGGCGAAGCAGGGCGACATGTTCAGCCCGCACAAGCTCCTCGGGCTGCTGCCGTTCGGGACCGGCAACAAGCTCCGCGACTACTTCGACAAGTACCGCTCGAGCCAGAAGCAGATCGACGCCATCATCACCGCCCTGGATCACGGCCGGGACGAGCTCCAGCGCGACAACGCCGCGACCGAGCAGGAGAAGGTCAATCTCTGGGCGATCATGGGCCGGCTCCGCCAGTACTCCTATCTGGCGGTGAGCCTCGACGAAGCACTGACCGCCCGGATCGCGACGATCGGGACGACCGACCCGGAGCGGGCGAAGGTCCTCAAGGAGGACATGCTCTACTCGGTTCGCCAGAAGAATCAGGATCTGTTGACCCAGCTTGCCGTGAGCGTTCAGGGGTATCTCGCGCTCGACGTGATCCGGCGCAACAACCTCGAGCTGATCAAGGGCGTCCAGCGCGCGACGACGACGACGGTCTCGGCCCTGCGGACCGCGGTGATCGTCGCCCAGGCACTGGCCGATCAGAAGCTCGTCCTGGACCAGATCACGGCCCTGAACACGACGACCTCGAACCTGATCGAGTCGACCTCCGAGATGCTCCACCAGCAATCGGGCGCCATCAACGAGCAAGCCGCCTCGGCCACGGTCGACCTCGTCAAGCTCCAGGCGGCGTTCACGAACATCTACGCGACGATGGACGAGATCGACACGTTCAAGGTCCAGGCCCTCGACACGATGCAGAAGACCGTGACCAGCCTGTCGGCCGAGATCACGAAGTCGCAGGCGTATCTCGTCCGAGTCCGCGCCACCGAGACGCAGCGCAGCCCGATCGACGCGCTTGGGCCGGAGTCAACGCCCGGCAGCTGAACCGGGTGTCCCGGGGATCAGCCGAGCTCAGGCGATCCACCCGCGGGCAAGCTCCTCGAGCCGGTCGCGCCAGTCGTCGCCGGCGCGGTCGGCGGCGATGATCGCGCCCTCGCGAATCCCCGTGTCGACGACCCGGCCGAACTCCATCCCGACCCGATCCAGGACGGTCTCGATGATCGCGGCGCCGGCGGCGAGGAGCCGGATCCGCGCCTCGCGCATCGCATGGGTCGCGGCCAGCATCTCCGCCGGGGTCGCCGCGACGATCTCGCGGACGACGTCGAGCGCCGCGCGATCGAGCCGATCGTCGTGGTCCGGGTTGCCGGCGCGCCGAAGCAGCTTGAGCAGGTTCGAAGCGGTTCCGCCGACGAACACCACCTCGGCGGGCTGGCGCGTCGGTGTCCAGGCGAACGCCGCGTCGGCCGCCTGGCGCAGCTCCGCGAACTGCTCGGGTGTCGGCTGGTCGCGGTCGACAATCCGGCGTGTCAGCCGGCCCGCCCCGACCTGGACCCCCGCCGCCCGGGCGAGCCGGCCCGGCCCGATCTCGACAAGCTCGCTCGAGCCACCGCCGATGTCGACGACGAGCAGGTCGCTCTGCACGGAACGACCACCCGTCAGCCCGACGAGCGTCAGGAGCGCCTCCTCCTCGTGTTCGAGGACCGCCATCGGTGCACCCGTTCCGGCCGACACCTCGGCCACGATCCGGGTGGCATCCGTGAGTCGGCGGAGCGGCTCAGTGCCCATCACGATCGGCCGGGCGGCGCCGAGCGCCCGCGCCCGTTCCACGTAGCCGGCGACCGTCTCGACCAGCGTGGCCCGGCCGGCGGCGCCGAGCGCCCCGGTCCCGTCGATGGCCGCGCCCAGCCCGAGGAAGGCCGATTCGTCATCGAGAGCCACGAGGCCGTCACGTTCGGGCCGCGCGACGAGGAGGTGGACGGA
>JANMCU010000109.1:0-13776 GCA_031361415.1 Chloroflexota bacterium
CAGGCGTCGTGCCCGTGACCTCCCCGAGCGAGGCAGACGCCGCGCCCGACAGGGTGACCTTGTAGGCCTTGCTGTAGCAGGTCGCGGCAAGGCCCGTGATCGTGACGGTCCCGACCGTGTATCCGGGCGCCGTCGCCGAATAGGTCGACGTGTACGTTGCGTTCAGCGCCGTGGCCTGACAGGAGGCGACGGTCGTCGTTCCCGATCCGAGGCTGTCGGTGGTCAGGTTCAGGCTCGCCGCCAGACCGTAGACCACGCTGAAGGTGATCAACCCACCGATGATCGCTGTGATGATGCGCTTCATTGATTCCTCTCCGTCCGCCCGGCCGAGGGCGGCGACGCTGCATCCCGGGCGTGGCTGGGTGCCGGTCGGGGTGCGGGCGCAACTACACCCCACATCCGCACTAGAATCCACCCGGACTGCGGTACCACGCGGACTGGTACCTTGGTTGCCCGGCGACACGCCGGTATGCTGGGACTCGGACAGATCCGGCGAGCGGACGGTGGAGAGGGTGATGGCGACGCACACGGACCAGAAGCTCGAGCTGCTCAAGCGGACGCCGCTCCTGTCCGGTCTCGGGCGCAAGGAGATCGAGGAGGTCGGGCGCCTCGTGGACGAGGTCGACGTGCCGGCTGGACGGGTCCTGATGCGCGAGGGCGACATCGGGCGCGAGTTCTTCGTCGTGGTCAACGGCGCGGTCGGGATCGATCGCGGCGGGACCCGCATCCGGACGATGGAGCCGGGCGACTTCTTCGGCGAGATCGCTCTTCTGGCGGAGGGCCCGCGGACGGCGACCGCCACAGCCGATGGCCCGACGACCCTTCTCGTCCTCGGCCATCGCGAGTTCCATTCGCTGATGGACCAGTTTCCGGCGATCCGGACGTGCGTCCTCGAGGCCCTCGCCACACGGATCCGCAACCTTCAACCCGAAGCCGCGCACTGACCCGCGCAACGGCGTACCGCCGTCCGAGGCGGAAACCGGCAGCCCAGCCGTCACCGAACTGCGACCGTCGAGTCGGCGTACTCTCTTGCCATGTGGGAACCGGCATTGCAGAATAGCGGCCGAATGACCACCAATGCCATGCCCGCTCGCCCGCTCATGTGTCCCTGTTCTGCCGCGCAGGGCAGGGGGTGTAGCGAGGCGTGCTGCTGACGACGGCTCACGCCAGAACATCTCACCGGACCCCTGCCGATGGCAGGGGTCGTTTGTTTCTCCCCGATTTCGACCGTGAAGGACCCCCTCTCATGACCGATCCAGGCGCACCGCCGCCGACCGTCTCCCCGGTCGTCGAACCCGAGCTTCTCCGCAATCGGCGCGACGACCCGAACCTGACCGTCGTCGACATCCGCCCGACCAGCGCGTTCAATGGTTGGCGCCTCGGCGACGAGACGCGCGGCGGCCATATCCCGGGCGCGGGGTCATTTCCCGCGGCCTGGCTGGCCAGCGTCGACCGCCCCGAGATCGAGCGGCTGCTCGCCGGAAAGCGTGTTGGCCCCGATCGGCAGGTCGTCGTGTACGACGCCTCCGCTGAGACCGGCGACGCCCAGCGCGTCGCGGCCACGATCCGGGAGCTCGGCGTCGCCGACGTCTCGATCCTGGCCGGTGGCTTCGCAGCGTGGGCGGCCGATCCGGAGCGGCCCGTCGACCGGCTGGCGCGCCACGACCGGCTGGTCCATATCGAGTGGCTCGGCCAGCTCCTGGCGGGCGGGCGACCGGAAGCCGCCCCACCCGGCCGATTCATCCTCTTCCACGTCAACTTCGGGGCGCCCGAGGAGTACGCGGAGGGGCACATCCCGGGTGCTGTGTACCTCGACACGAACTGGCTCGAGAACCCGATCGACTGGAACCGGCGGACGCCCGCTGAGCTCGACGCGGCCGTTCGCAGCCTCGGCATCACCAGCGATACCACGGTCGTCGTGTACGGCCGCGACACCGTCGGCGAGGCGAATGAGAAGTGGCCCGGCCGGCGGGCCGGCCAGATCGCCGCCACGCGCGCCCTGATGATCCTGCGCTACGCAGGGGTCGAGGACGTCCGGCTCCTCGACGGCGGCTACGACTGGTGGGTCCGGGCCGGTTACCCGGTCGAGACGATCCCGCGCGAGTCGTCATCGGTCGAGTCGTTCGGGGTCGAGATCCCGCTCCGGCCGGAGGTCATCGTCGACATCGACGAGGCGAAGCAGATCCTGGCCGACCGCGACGGCGCCGCGCTCGTCAGCGTCCGGACCTGGAAGGAGCACATCGGCCGGGTCAGCGGCTACAACTACATCGGCCGGGCGGGCCGGATCGCCGGCGACGTGTGGGGTAACTGCGGCTCGGACGCCTACCACATGCAGCACTATCGCAACGTCGACAACACGATGCGCGCCTACCCGGAGATCGCCGCCAACTGGCTCCAGGCAGGGATCACGTCGGACAAGTGGGTCGCGTTCTACTGCGGCACCGGTTGGCGGGCGAGCGAGACCTGGTTCTACGCATATCTCCAGGGCTGGGACCGGATCGCGGTGTACGACGGCGGCTGGTTCGAGTGGAGCAGCGACCCGCTCAACAACCCGATCGAGATCGGCGATCCCGACGCGGTTCCGCCCCAGGACGAGTACGCCGCGTAGAGCGGCCTGACCAGGCGGCCGTCAGCGGCTCGACGCTGGCGGCCGTCTGCCGGCCCACGCCGCGCCGCCCGGGCGAGGCGCGTCCGGAGCGCGTCGCGAGCCGACGGTCGGGCCGGCGCCGCCCTCATCCGGGTCGGTCGGCGATCCAGGCGTGGACGACGGCGCCCAGGGTCGACAGCCCCACGGCGCCCTGGCCTAGCACGACGTCGTGGAAGGTGCGGACGTCGAACGCCGCGCCGAGCGCCGCGCGGGCGGAGTCGCGGAGCCGCAGGATCTCGCGCTGGCCGAGCTTGTAGGCGAGTGCCTGGCCGGGCAACGCGAGATAGCGATCGACCTCGTTGGCAATGTTGTTCTCGGCGAGGGCGGTGTGCTCGGCCATGAAGTCGATGGCCCGGCCCCTGCTCCAGCCGAGCGCGTGCATGCCGGTATCGACGACGAGCCGGCACGCTCGCCACGCGTCGAACGAGGCGATCCCGAACCGGTCGATGTCGCCAGACAGCAGGCCCATCTCGGCCGACAGCCGCTCGCTGTAGAGGCCCCAGCCCTCGATATACGCCGTCGGGCCGCCGAGCCGGCGGAATGCGGGCAGATCATCGAGCTCCTGGGCGATCGCGATCTGGAGGTGATGACCGGGCACCGCCTCGTGGAAGGCGAGCGTCTCGGCCTCATATCGCGGCCGTGTCTCCGGGGCCGACGTGTTGATGTAGTAGCTGCCTGGCCGGCTGCCGTCGCCCGCCGGCTCGCGGTAGTAGGCGATCGTCGAGTACTTCGCTTCGTGGGCGGCCATCTCGACGACGATGCACGGCGTCTTCGGCAACCGCCCGAACCAGGCCGGGATCGCGGCGTTCGCCCGGGCGAGCGACGCCTCGGCGACGTCACGGACCTCGGCGGACGTCGCGAAATGGAGCGCAGGATCGGAGCGCAGCCGGGCGAGCACCGCGGCCTGGTCGCTCGTCCCGAGGAACCGGCCGCCGAGATCGCGGAACTCGGCATCGATCCGCTCGAGCTCGTCGAGACCGATCCGGTGGATCTCATCTGGGGAGAGCTCGAGCGTCGTGTGGGAGCGGACAAGGCGGGCGTAGGCCTCGGCGCCACCGGGCAGGTGCGACAGCCCGGGTCGCTCGTCGCCGCGGGCGACGGGTGCCAGCTCGTCAACCAGGAAGGCGCGATACCGGGCGAACGCAGGCTCGATCCCAGCGACGACGGCCGCCCGAACCGCGTCGGCGAAGGCGTGCTGGCGGCCGGCGGGCCAGTCGGCGTGGTCCTCGCGAGCTGGATCGACGAGTGTCCACTCGTCGACCGGACGGGCCAGCAGGTCGTCGAGCTCGGCGACGACGTTCCGGACGAGCGCCTGCGGGGCGGCCACGCCCTGGGCCAGCGCGTCGCGGGTCGTCCCGACGAGGCGATCGATCCACGGACCGATCGCCTGCCAACGGGCGACCAGGGCCTCACCGTCCGCGATGGTCCGGACCGGCTGGAACGACGGAACGTTGAGGTACGCAACCTGCGGTCCGTCGAGCGGGTCGACCATCCAGGCGTCGATCCCGGCCTCGGCGAGATCGAGCTCGTAGCGGACGAAGTCGAGGAGGGCGGCTCGGGACACCCGGTCGGCGGCGGACAGGCTCGCCGGCTCGATCGCTTCGACTCGAGTGGTGAGGCCGGTCAGTCGCGCCACGTCGGCGGCGATCGCTCCGGGGCCGTTGGCCCGGAGCCGGTCGTCGAACCGGCGATCCCCCAGCGCAGTGGCAGCGACCGGATGGGCCGCCATCTGGCTGTCCCATGCCTCGGCGGCGAGCGCGGCGAGACCAGCGGACGCAAGGTTCGGATGGGATGGCGTCGGAGCCGTTGGGGTCGCTGAGGGATCTGTCATCGGCCGATCGTACGGGTTCCGTTCGGCGTCGCGTTGGCCCCTGCGCACCCGTCGGCCGGCGGTTGCGTGGGGCTCGGCAATTGTCAATGGATGCAATTGCCCACGTCGACGGCCGAGGTCCGTCCAATGTACGGCTGGATCGCTGTCGCGACCGACGTCGGCGTCAGGGCGTACCCGACGTTCTCGTTGGTCCGAGCCTCTGCGAAGACGACACCGCCGACCGTTCCATCGGCCAGGATCATCGGCCCGCCGCTGTCGCCCTGGTCCACGATCGCCCGCAGCTCGAGGATCCGCCGGTTCACGACCCGGGTGCCGTAGATGTCGCGGCCCTGGGCCGAATACGCGCCGGCGACCGCGGCCGGCTCGATGAGGAGCGGGCCACCATGCGGGTAGCCGAGCGTGGCTCCGACGGCCCCGCGCTCCGGATCGACGGCAGCGAAGCGGAGCGGCGTCGCGTCGAAGCCCGGGACCCACAGCAACGCGACATCGAGCTCGGGGTCGTCGAACACCGGGATCGCATCGAGGAGCTGGCTGTTGTCGGCCAGGATCCGGATCGTCGAGCCACCCGCGACGACATGCGCGTTCGTCACGACGTAGCCGCCGCCGACGACGAAGCCCGTGCCCGACGACTGGAACGAGCATGTCCGGGCGGACACCCGGACGACGCTCCGGACTGCCGCGGCGGCGATCGCCTGGGCGGCCGGATCGGTCGGCCGCTGGACGTCCGGTGCGGGCAGCGGGTCGAGTCCGACGAACAGATCCGGGATGCCCGTGTCGCTGAGGAGTCCGGCCAGCTCGGCGGCGATGTCGGTCGGTGCGGGCAGGATCCCGGTCAGGCCACGAACGACGAACGACGTCTGTGCCTGGACCGCGAGGAAGCGCATCGGACCGGCTGCGAGCAGGCCGCCGATGAGCCAGATGACGAGGAGCGCCTGGGCCGCGCCGACGAACCCGCCGAGCACCCGGTCGGCTCGATCGAGGACGCCGCCGCGGAGGCGGCTTGCCACCGCCCGCCCGAGCGCGGCGCCGACCGCCTCGCCGAGCCCAACGAAGAACAGGATCCCGATGAGCACGATGATCGCCCGGACCTCGATCGCGACGCCATCGAGCAAGGGCTCGATCCAGGGCAGGGCGACGACGACCAGGACGCCACCGACGAACGCCCCGAGCAACCCGCCGATCTGCGGGACGGCCCCCGACCTGACGCCGATCAGGATCGCGGCCACGAGGAGGACGACAACCACGACGTCGAAGAGATTCACCGAGCGGAAGTATGGCCCAGGGTCCGCCCGCCGGGCGGCGAGCCCATCGTCAGACGTCCGCCTCGGGGGTCAGGCCGCCCCGGTCCGGGTGTCGATTCGGGCCGGATGGCGGGCTTCCCAGGCGTCGATGGTCTGCAGCTTCCCGATGAGGTAGCCCATCTCGTCGGTCCCGGCGAGGAGCATCAGCCGGGCGAACGGGTCGACCTCGAACGGGAGGTCCTCGTCGCCGGGCAGGTGCACGAGCTGGGCCTCGAGATCGACCGTCCAGCGCGCGGTCGGGTTGGCCGCGACCATCTCGAACAGCTGGCGATGCTTCTCGGCTTCGACGACGATCGGCAGGAGGCCGTTCTTCAGGGCGTTGTTCCGGAAGATGTCGGCGAAGGAGGTCGAGAGGATCGCCCGGATCCCCCACGCGGTGAGCGCCCACGGGGCGTGCTCGCGCGACGAGCCGGTCCCGAAGTTGTCGCCGACGAGCAGGATCTGGCGGTCGAGCATCGCCACCCGGTCCATGACGAACAGCGGCTCCTTGAGCCCGCCGTCCTCGTCATAGCGCCAGTCGCGGAAGAGTGCCTCCCGGAGCCCCTCCTTGTCGGTGACCTTGAGGTAGCGGGCGGGCACGATCTGGTCGGTGTCGACGTTCTCGGCCGGCAACGGGATGACGGCGCTGGTGAAGGAGCGGAACACGTCGGCCATCGTCAGCGCCCACCGACCGCGGCCATGGACTCGATCCCGGGCAGCAGGCGTGGATCGCTGACCACGCCCCGGATCGCCGACGCGGCCGCGGTGAGCGGCGAGGCGAGGAACGTCCGTCCGCCCTTGCCCTGGCGGCCCTCGAAGTTGCGGTTCGACGTGCTGATCGCGTACTGACCGGGCGAGAGCTGGTCGCCGTTCATCGCGATGCACATCGAGCAGCCGGCCTCGCGCCACTCGGCGCCGGCGGCCCGGAACACCTCGTGGAGACCTTCGCGCTCGGCCTCGCGCTTCACCTCGTCGGAGCCCGGAACGATCATCATCCGGACGCCGTCCGCGACGTGGCGGTTCTTGAGCACCTCGGCGGCGAGGCGGAGGTCGCTGATCCGGCCGTTGGTGCACGAGCCGACGAAGACGACGTCGACCTTCTGGCCGAGGATCGCCTGGCCGGGCGTGAGGTCCATGTACTCGAGTGCCCGCTCGAGCGCCCGTCGGGCGGATCCATCGGCGAGGTCGGACGGGGAGGGGACCCGGGACGTGATCGGGATGCCCATCCCGGGGTTCGTTCCGTACGTGACCATCGGCTCGAGGGCCGAGGCGTCGATCGTGATCGACCGGTCGTAGACGGCTCCCTCGTCGCTGGGAAGGGCGCGCCAGCGCTCGACAGCGTCGTCCCAGGCCGCGCCCTGCGGGGCGTGCGGCCGGCCGGCGACGTACGCGAACGTCGTGTCGTCCGGCGCGATCAGGCCGGCTTTCGCCCCACCCTCGATCGACATGTTGCAGATCGTCATCCGCTGTTCCATCGTCAAGGCCCGGATCGCGTCGCCGCGGTACTCGAAGACGTGGCCGGTTCCGCCGCCGATCCCGATCCGGGCGATCAAGGCGAGGATGATGTCCTTGCTGCTGACCCCCGGGGCGAGGCGGCCGTCGATCCGGACCTCGTACGCCTTCGGTCGGCGCTGGAGCAGGGTCTGGGTCGCGAGGACCATCTCGACCTCGCTCGTTCCGATCCCGAACGCGAGCGCCCCGAACGCACCGTGCGTCGCCGTATGCGAGTCGCCGCAGACGATCGTCATCCCCGGCTGGGTCAGCCCGAGCTGCGGGCCGATGACATGGACGATGCCCTGGCCCGGGTCGCCCATCCCGTGGAGCGGGATCCCGAACTCCGTGCAGTTGCGGGTGAGCTGGTCGACCTGGGCCGCAGCCATCGGGTCCGCCATCGGCAGGCTGCGCGGGTGGGTCGGGATCGAGTGGTCGGCCGTGGCGACCGTTCGCTCGGGATGGCGGACCGTCAGCCCGCGAGCGCGCAACCCGCTGAACGCCTGCGGCGAGGTGACTTCATGGACGAGGTGGAGGTCGACCGCGAGGATCGCCGGCGCGCCCTCGTCCTCGGCGACGACGTGGTCGTCCCAGATCTTCTCGACGATCGTGCGGGGATGGGCTGCGCTCATGACGTGACGGCTCGCTCGTGCGGTCGGAATGGAGCACTGAGGGTATCAGGTGGCCTTTCCGCGCGAGACGGCGACGGTTGCCGCGGCACTCCGTCACCGGCCGCCCGCGCCGGCCCGCGATACTTCGATCCGTGTTCATCCTCCTCGCCATCCCGATCGGAATCGTCGTGGGCTGGCTGGTCGGCGGACGTCTCGACGGCCTGGCCGACGTCCGGTTCCGGCTGGGGCCGGTCGCCGTCGTCGCCCTCGCCGTCCAGGTCGTGCTGTTCTCGCCGGTCGCCGACGGAATCTCCCCGGAGATCGGGCGGCCAATCTACGTCGCCTCCACCGCCTTCGTCGTCGCGGTCGTCCTCGCCAACGTCCGGCTGGCCGGTGTCCCGCTGGTGGTCAGCGGTGCCGCGCTCAACCTGGCCGCCATCGTGGCCAACGGCGGAGCCATGCCGGCCAGCGCGTCGGCCCTGGCCGCGCTCGGGGCGGGGATCGGTCCGCATACGAACAGCGTCGCCCTCGAGCACCCCGCGCTCGAGCCCTTGACCGACGTGTTCGCAACTCCAGCCTGGTTGCCCTTCGCCAACGTCTTCAGCGTCGGCGACGTGCTCATCGGGGCCGGCGTAGTCGTGGCGATCGCCGCGGCAATGCGCCGATCGCGACCCGGCTGACCGACCCGCCGATCGTCCCCCGCCGCTGGGACTTCCGACCTACCACCCGGTGCAGCGGCGCCCCGTATAACACCGAATACGGGGCGCATACCTGGAGGCATCATGGAGTCGGGCCGTCAGCCGATGGTCCGAGCGAGCACCGACCACGATCTCTCGCCCGAGGCCGGCGATCGTCGTCGCCGCGCCCACAGGATCGCGTTGCCCCCGGCCGCGCGCGTCTGGGCGTTCAGCTTTGGCCTGACGGTCCTGGCGGTCCTCCTCGAGATCGGCGTCGTCGCCCAGCACCCGTCCGGGGCCGCGCCCTTCGAGATCCCGTGGCCGATCATCGCCGCGGGCTTCTGTCTGGCCGAACTGAAGGTCGTCGACGTCCATTTCCGGCGCGAGCAGCATTCCTTCTCGCTGAGCGAGTTCCCGGCCGTGATCGGGCTGTTCCTGCTGTCGCCGACCGACTACCTCCTGGCGGTGATCACCGGCTCGGCCGTCGCGCTCGCGTGCTCGCGCCAGACGCCGCTGAAGTTCGCATTCAACCTCGTCAACTTCGGGCTCGGAGCCACGGCCGCGCTCGCGGTCTTTCACATCCTCGCGATGCCGACGACGACCCCGAGCCTGATCGACTGGTTTGCGGCATTCCTCGCGACGTTGACGACGACGGTCCTGTCCGCGCTGACCATCGCGACCGCGATCTCGCTGTCCGGCGGCGCCCCGCAGTTCCAGAAGCTGCCGCAGATGATCCAGTTCGGCGGCCTCGTGGCGGTGGCCAACACGAGCCTTGCGCTGCTTGCCGTCTCGATCCTGTGGCTCGATTGGCGCCTGCTGTGGCTGCTCGTCGTGCCGCTCGTGACAGTCTTCCTGGCATATCGGGCGTACCTGTCCGAGCGCGAAAAGGGCGCCCGGCTCGAGTTCCTCTATCAGTCCGGCCGGATCCTGCAGCATTCGCCGGAGCTCGATTCCGCGATCGTCGCCCTCCTCGAGCACGCACGGATGATGTTCCGCGCCGAGCGCGCCGAGGTTCTCCTGTACCCGCGCGCCGCTGGCGAGGATGCGCTCCGGACGACGACAGTCGAGGGCGCCATCCCGCGGGCGATGCAGCCGACCGCGTGGGACCCGGACGATCCGATCGAGCACCGGATCCGGTCCGAGCCGCACGCTTTCTTCTTCGCCCCGTCACCGTTCGAGACCGATCGGGCGGGCCTGCGCCACGCCATGGTCGCCCCACTCCGCGGCGAGTCGGGGATCATCGGCTCGCTTCTCATCGGCAACCGGATCACCGAGGGCACCGCCTTCAGCGACGACGACCTGCGCCTGCTCGAGACGCTCGCCAACCACGCCGCGATCGCCCTCGAGAACGGCCAGCTCGAGCAGTCCCTGGCGGAGCTCTCCCGACTGAAGGAACAGCTCCGCTACCAGGCCTATCACGATCCCCTGACGGGCCTGGCCAACCGGAGTCTGTTCCTCGACCAGGTCAACGAACGGATCGCTCGCGAGCGGAAGGGCCTCATCCCCGTGGTCCTGTTCATCGACCTCGACGACTTCAAGGTCGTCAATGACACCCTCGGCCACACAGCCGGCGATCGTCTGCTCGTGGCCGTCGCCGACCGCGTCCGGAACTGCGTCCGGACCGGCGACGTGGCGGCCCGCCTGGGCGGCGACGAGTTCGCGCTTCTGCTCGAGGACAGCGAGGATCTCGGGCGCAGCGTGGCGGTCTGTCGGCGTCTCCTCGAAGCTCTCGAGGCGCCCCTCCAGGTCGACGGTCACGAGATCGCGATCTCGGCCAGCATCGGCATGGCCGCGGCGCGCAACGGCAGCGGCCAGGCCGACGAGATGCTACGCAACGCCGACGTGGCGATGTACATCGCGAAGGCCGACGGCAAGAACCGGTATGCGGTGTTCGAGCCGACGATGCACGCGGCGCTGGTGGAGCGGCACGAGCTCAGCGCGGAGCTGTCCAAGAGCGTCGGCCGCGGCGAGCTGCTGGTCTACTACCAGCCGATCGTCCGGCTCGCCGACGCCGGCCTGTACGGCGTCGAGGCGCTCGTCCGCTGGCGCCATCCGACGCGCGGAATCCTCGGTCCCGACGAGTTCATCCCTTTGGCCCAGGAGAATGGGACGATCCTCGCCCTCGGACGCTGGATCCTGCTCGCCTCGTGTCGCGAGGCGGCGGGATGGCGGCGAGACCGTGGCATCGATGAGTTCGTGCTGTCGGTCAACCTGTCGGCCGCCCAGCTCCAGCAGGTCGACTTCGTGGACGACCTTCAGGCGATCCTCGCCGAAACGGGGTTTCCGGCCCGCGACCTGGTGCTCGAGCTGACCGAGACCGCGATGTTCCACGACACACAAACCACGATCGCCCGGCTCGAGGCTCTCCGCGAGCTCGGCATCCGGATCGCGATCGACGACTTCGGGACGGGCTACTCCTCGCTTGGCTACCTGCGACGATTCCAGGTCGACATCCTGAAGATCGCCCGCGAATTCATCGGCAGCGCCGACGGCGGCTCCGACGACTGGGCCTTCGCCCGGGCAATGGTAGCCCTCGGGCAGACGCTCGACCTCCGCGTCATCGCCGAGGGGATCGAGGAACCCGGCCAGCTCGAGCAGCTCCGGGCGCTCGGCTGCGAGTTCGGACAGGGCTATTACTTCGCCCGGCCGGCGGACGGCCCGTCGATCGCCGAGGCGTTCCTGCCCCAGTCGGTGAGCGGTGGTCGGACACGCCCGTCAGCCACCCAGCGGACCGCCCGACCGGCGACCCCGCGCGCCGCCCAGGCCGACGCCGTGGCGGCGTTCAGCGCCACACCGACCGTTCGGCCGACCGCGGCCGGCTGAGGTCCGTTTTTGGGAGACGTCCTGTGTTCATCCTCTACGCGATCGTCATCGGCCTCGTCCTTGGCCTCGCCCTTGGCGGACGCTGGCTGGCCCTGGGAACCATCTCCATCCGATGGGCGCCCATGATCCTGGTCGGGTTCCTGGCCCAGGTCGTGCTCTTCTCGGACGCTGTCGCGTCACGTGTCGGCGATGCCGGACCGCTCCTGTACGTCGTCTCGACACTGATGGTCGGGGTCGCGGTTGCGCGGAACCTCCGGATCCCCGGCATGCCCCTGATCGTCCTCGGAGCGGTCAGCAACATGGCGGCGATCCTTGCGAACAACGGCTTCATGCCGGCTTCGCCCGCGGTGCTGGCCTCGCTGGGCAAGGGCGCGCCGACGATCTATTCGAACAGTGCCGTCATCGCCCAGCCGGCTCTGGAGCTCCTGACGGATCGGTTCGCCCTGCCGCGCTGGCTGCCGTTCGCGAATGTCTTCAGCCTCGGTGACATCCTGATCGGAGCGGGAGTGCTCACGTTGATCGTGGTCACGATGCTCCGTGGCCGGCGGGATCGTGGGCCCTCGCGCCCGGCGGGTGCGCCTGCCGACCCGTACGCCGCCCCCGGTGCGAGCACGCACTGACCCTCCCGGATCGGCCGAGTTGGACTGTCAGGTCATGCACACGTGGTCCTTGCGGACCGATGGTGTGACCTGAGGACAGACCTCCTCCATCGCCAGATCGTCCAGGGCAAACCCGTCGTGAGGCGGGGACGCAAAGCCAGGGATCTTCTCGAAGACCGCCCGGCCGCCGATCTTCCGGTGCTCGACCACTGGCTCACACAAGGAGTCCATCGTGAAGGCGAACCTGGCGCGCTTCACCACGGCACTGGCGCTTCTCGCGTCACTTGCCCTCACCCTTGGCGCCGGCCTGCGCTGGTCTTGATCAGATGACTCGGACACTGAAGGCTCAGGCCTTCCGAGCGCTTCTGCTCTTGTCGGCTCTGGCCAGCTCCGCCATCGTTCTCGAGGCGGGGCAGCGCTGGAAGTGAACCCACGCCCTCATCGAGGGAATCGGGCACGAGAGACCGTCGGGTGACCGGCGGTCTTCTTGCGTCCGGGACCGTCGGGTGATCGGCGGGTTTCAGCGGCTCCGGGATCGGACTTCCTGACGCGTGGGATCGGGTATCCGCCGCGAGCCGGGAGCGTCTGCCGGCGCAGCCGCCGGATCCGGCGGAGCCGAGCGGACTGGTGCCAGAGAGCACTGCCTCGCAAGTCAGATCGCGGCAGGACCGACGGGTCATGGCTGGCGAGGTACCGTCGGGCCATCGTCCAACTCGAGGACAACCAACCTCCGCCGCGAACTCGTCCAGGGCAAACCCGTCGTGAGGCGGGGACGCAAAGCCAGGGATCTCCCGCCAGGGTAGACCGCCCGGCTACCGGGAACTCGGTGTCTCGTCAGACTCAAAGGAGTCAAACGTGAAGACGAACCTGGGTCGTTTCACATGGGCCGTGATGCTGCTTGGAGCGATGGCCCTCACCCTCGGAGCCGGCCTGCGCTGGAATCTCCTCAGTCTCGGGAGCTGAGCGTGACTCGCATGCTGAAGGCTCGGGCCTTCCGAGTTGTTCTGATCCTGTCCGCGCTTGCCAGCTCCGCTCTCGTTCTCGAGGCGGGACAGCGCTGGCGTTGACCAACGGCGGCAGTTCGCCGGCAATGGGGTGGGAACGAGACCGTCGGGCGACCGGCGGTCTCGCGATGTCCGGGAGGTCGTCTGGGCCCCGAATCGACGCGAGTCTGCGAGAGCTGACCTGCGGCCAGCCCACCGAGGTCCAAGGCCGAGCTCCGCGAGGCCATTGGCCCGAGGTTGCATGATCACGGAACGCCTCGTAGACTGCGCGAACCGCTCGGGTCGGCCGAGCATGTTCGGGAGAACATCCTTGGGTCTGTTCGATGGCCGCAATCGACGTCACGTCGCGATCGCGATTCGATCGGATGGCCGGCGTGTCCAGATGCCCTTGAACGACACGGGTCTGTCGGACGGTTCGCTCCTCGGTCTTCTTCGGTCGCTCGTCGTCGGCCTTGAGAGCCTTCTTGGGCTCCTCATTATCGGCTCCCGGCGGGAGAACGGAGGAACGCGGAGGAACGGGCGCTAGGAGCGAACGAGCCACCGTCAACCGAAGGGACCCTCGCCGGGTGGCGAGGGTTTTTTGTTGCCACGAATGATTCGCCGACACCGGTGCCACCCACCGATCGGCAGATCCCCAGGCCAGGCGGGCAGTCGAGAGGGCAGGGACGACCGATGACGATGACGAAAGGGCAGGCGGCGCCGCCGCCAGGTCCGACCGGGACCAAGCCGGAGCGACGGACCCACGTCCCGGCCGATGGGACGGCGCATGCCGCGGCCGTCGAGTCGGCCCGGCGGGCGATGCTCGACGACGCC
>JANMCU010000171.1:0-24754 GCA_031361415.1 Chloroflexota bacterium
AGCGCCTACGCGCCGCACCCCAACGCGGCCAAGCTGTGGATGGAGTACCTGTACTCCGACGCCGGCCAGAACACCTGGCTCGGTGGCTACTGCAACCCGATCCGCTATGACGACCTGGTCGCGAAGAAGACCGTCGACACGACGGCCCAGGCGAAGCTGCCGGACACGACCGGCGCTCTGCTGCCGACCCTCGACCAGATCACGAAGGCCACCGACGTGATCTCCAAGGGCTGGCCGACCACCGTCAACGTGACGGTCAAGTAGGAACTCGATCGGCCCCCTCGGCCGATCCGCGACGATGACCGTCGCAACCACGACCTCGTCCCGGGGCGCGCCCAGCGCGCGCCCCGGGCGACGGTTCTCCTGGGCGTGGCTCGGCGTCGTGCCGTTCCTCCTGTTCGCCCTGGCGTTCATGGTCGTGCCGACGTTCTATCTCGCGAGCGGCAGCTTCCAGAACCTGGCCGTCCCCGCGAGCGATCCGGCGCACGGCCAGTTCACCCTTCAGAACTACAGCCAGCTTTCGCAACCGAACTTCGCCGACTCGTACTTCGCGAGCATCGAGATCAGCGCCGTGACCGCGATCATCGGCGGGCTGTTCGGCTTCCTCCTCGCCTATGCCGTGATCATGGGCGGGCTGCCGCGCTTCCTGCGCTCGGCGATCATGACCTTCTCCGGCGTGGCATCGAACTTTGCCGGCGTCCCGCTCGCCCTGGCGTTCACCTTCACGCTTGGCGCGTCGGGCATCATCACCCCGCTCATCAATGCGGTCGGCGTCCACCTGAACATCTACTCGAAGACCGCGCTCGAACTCGCATACCTCTACTTCCAGTTCCCGCTGATGGTCCTGATCATCGCGCCGGCCATCGACGGGCTGCGCAAGGACTGGCGCGAGGCGTCCGAGAACATGGGCGCGAGCGCCTTCCAGTACTGGCGCTTCGTCGCCCTGCCGATCCTCCTTCCGTCGCTCCTCGGCTCGGTGATTCTCCTGTTCGGAAACGCATTCGGTGCCCAGGCCACGGCCTACCAGCTGAGCGGCGGCAGCCTCAACATCGTGACCATCCAGATCACCCGCCAGATCCGCGGTGATGCCGCCAACGACCCGGGCATCGGCTACGCCCTGGCGATGGGGATGGTGGCGATCATGGCCGTGACCATCGGCGCCTACGCGTTCCTCCAGCGGCGCGCTGAGCGGTGGCAGCGGTGACCGGTCCGGGTCCCTTCGGGAGGCATCCCGACGCGATCGACTCCGTCGCGTCGGCCCTCGCCGTCCCGCCCAGGCCCACGAGGAAGCGCGGTACCGGCACGCTTGTCTGGTGGATCGTCTTCCTGATCGGGTTCGCGTACTTCTTCGTGCCCTTGCTCGGCACGTTCGCGTTCTCGATGCGGTCGCAGCCGCTGTTCTCGGCCTACGCCGTCGTCGTCGACGACCCGCACTTCGGCGCGACCCTGTTCTACTCGTTCCTGGTCGGGATCATCACGATCGTCGTCAGCGCGATCCTCATCGTGCCGACCGCGTTCTGGGTCCGGCTGCGCCTGCCACGCCTGCAGCCATATATCGAGTTCATCACGTTGCTGCCGTTCGTGATCCCGCCGATCATTCTCGTCTTCGGCCTTCTCCGCTCCTACAGCGGCGACCCGTTCCCGCTCGCCGGGTCGGATTTCGGGAGCAACATCCTCGTCGTCGCGGCGTACGTCGTGCTGTCGTTTCCGTACATGTACCGGGCGGTCGACACCGGCCTGCGGGCGATCGACGTGCGCAGCCTGACCGAGGCGTCGCAGAGCCTCGGGGCGGGCTGGTTCACGCTCCTGGTCCGGGTCATCTTCCCGAACCTCCGCGTGTCGCTGCTGAGTGGCGCCTTCCTGACCCTCGCGATCGTCGTCGGTGAGTACACGATCGCGTCGTTCCTTGCCCGCCCGGCGTTCGGCCCGTATATCTCGCTCCTCGGCGGGAACAAGGCCTATGAGCCGGCCGCCGTCTCGCTCATCAGCTTCGGCCTGACCTGGATCGCGATGGGCCTGCTGGCCCTGATCGGTCGCAAGTCGCGCCAGAAGATCCAGATCGCCGGCGCCCACTGACGGAGCGATGAACTCATGTCCTTCCTGACCCTCACGGGCATCCAGAAGCAGTTCGGGACGACCTACGCCGTCCACGACTTCAACCTGTCCGCGGAGAAGGGCGAGTTCGTGTCCTTCCTCGGGCCGTCGGGCTGCGGCAAGACGACGACCCTCCGGATGATCGCCGGGTTCGAGCGGCCGACGACCGGCACGATCTCGATCGACGGGATCGACATCACGAACCAGCCGCCCAACCGGCGCAACATCGGGATGGTCTTCCAGTCCTACGCGCTGTTTCCGAACATGAGCGTGGCCGACAATATCGGCTTCGGCCTGCGCGTCCGGAAGCAACCGAAGGACCAGATCCGGAAGCGGGTCGACGAGCTCCTCGGGCTGATCAACCTGCCCGACAAGGGCGGCCGCTATCCATACCAGCTGTCGGGCGGCCAGCAGCAGCGGGTCGCGCTCGCGCGGGCACTGGCGATCGAGCCGCAGGTCCTCCTCCTCGACGAGCCCCTGTCCGCCCTCGACGCGAAGATCCGGGTCGCCCTGCGCAAGGAGATCCGGGCGATCCAGCGCCAGTTCGGGATCACGACGGTGTACGTTACCCACGACCAGGAGGAGGCCCTGTCGCTGTCCGATCGGGTCGTCGTGATGAGCGAGGGACGGATCGAGCAGATCGGCCCGCCGCCCGAGATCTACAACTTCCCGGCGACGCCGTTCGTGGCGTCGTTCGTCGGAACTCTCAACCTGGTCCAGGCCACGGTCGTCGACGGCCCCACGGCGCGGCTGAGCGTCGAGGGCCAGGAGATCCGCGGAGCCACACCGGGTACGGGTTCCGGCCAGCGCGTCACCGTGGCCCTCCGGCCCGAGGCAGTCGAGCTTGGCGAGAGCGGCGGCAGCAACCGCCTTCGCGCGACGGTCGAGGACGTCAGCTTCCTCGGCTCGATCGTGCGGACCCGGGTGAGGATCGGCGACAAGGAAACGCTCTCGTTCGACCAGTTCAACGATCCGAGCCTGACAGCCTCGACCATCGGCGAGACGATCACGGTCTCGTTCTCGCCCGAGGCGACGCTCGTGCTGGAGGGCCGGGCCCGCGCGGACGAGGCGATCGAGCAGGCGATCGCCGAGGTCTGAAAGGGCGTCGTTGCCGCTCGTCTGCGATGTCGAACCTGCGGCCGGCCCACCAAGGTCCAAGGCGGAGCTCCGCGACGCCATTGGCCCGAGGTCCACTCCACCCGATCCTCGATGGGATCGACGTCGTCGTGTTCGACAAGGACGGGACCCTGATCTCGTTCGACGCGATGTGGAGCGGCTGGGCGCGCGATCTCGGGACCCGGTTGGAGCTGGTGACGCGGCGGCCGGTGGCCGGCGACGTATTCACGACGATCGGTTTCGACCCCGTGTCGAACCGGATCCTGGCCGGCGCGCCGCTGGCGATCGCGACGATGGGCGAGCTCCACGAGCTCGTCGGTGCCGTGCTCCGGGGCTGGTGCCCGAGCGTCAGCGCGGCGCGCCGGATCCTCGCCGATGCCTGGTTCGAGCCGGATCCGGTCGAGCGCGCCGTGCCCCTCGCCGACCTAACCGGCCTGTTCACGACGCTTCGGGCGGCGGGCCGCCGGATCGCGGTCGCGACCACCGACGATCGAGTGCCGACCCAGGCGACCCTGGCCGGCCTCGGCCTGAGCGATCTGGTCGAGCTCGTCGTGTCCGGCGATGACGACGAACCGACGAAGCCGGACCCGGCCATGCTCCACCTGATCGCGAGCCGGCTCGGCACGGCGATCGAGCGGACCGCGATGGTCGGCGACACGCCGGCCGATCTCCGGATGGCCAGGGCTGCAGGTGCACGGGCGATCGGTGTCACGAGTGGAGTCGCATCGGCTGCCGAGCTCAGCCCGGCCGCCGACCTGGTCATCGGCTCGGTCGCCGAGCTTGTCGGATCGTTGCCCGCCGGGCTCGCGAGCGCCGGATCCTTGGCCGCAGGATCGGACCCGCCGGGACCGGCGCCCGCCGAACGGCCACGATCGCCGTAGGATGGACCACCCGATCGCGACGGTCGCCGGAATCCGGCCACCCGGCCCGATCGGATATCGTCCTCGTCGGACCGTGGAGCACGGACCTTGACCATCGGCCATTCGACTCTCCGGCTCGTCGCAGCGGTCCTGATCGTTGCCGTCCTCGGCGCCGCCTGCGGCAGCGATGCCCCTCCATCTCGGTCGACATCGGCGTCGGCATCGGCGTCGGGGACGGCCGGGCCGATCGCGCCGGGCTCGATCGGTCCCGGCGGTTCGGGCGACCCGCTGGCCGACCTCGCCGCGGCCGCCGAGCTCGAAGGCAGCCTCACGACCATCGGCCTGTCCGATGACTGGTGCAACTACGGCGAGATCGTCAAGACATTCGAGGCCCGGTACGCGATCACGATCAATGAGCTGCGCCAGGATGCCGGCTTCACCGACCAGCTGGCCGCGATCAGGGCCAACAAGGACGCCAAGGGTCCGGACGCGCCGGACGTCATCGATGTCAGCCAGGCGTTCGGCGTTCAGGCGAAGCACGACAAGCTGCTCGCCGCGTACAAGGTGGCAACCTGGGACACGATCCCCAAGGTCGCTCGGGATCCGGACGGCTTCTGGTCGGGCAACTACTACGCCGTCCTGGCGTTCGAGACGAACACCAGCCGCGCAACGCCGCCCGCAAACTGGTCGACGATGCTCGGCGCGTCGTATCTCGATCGCGTCGCGCTGGCCGGCGATCCGCGGCTGTCCGACCAGGCGATCCAGACGGTCTACGCGGCAGCCCTGGCCAACGGTGGCTCGCTCGCGAACGCGGCGCCTGGCCTCGACTACTTCGCCAAGCTCCAGACGGCCGGCAACCTCGTCCCGATGATCGCCACGCCGGATACGATCGACGTCGGCACGACTCCGATCACGATCCGCTGGACCTGGAGCGCCCTGGCCCATCGTGACCGGGCGAATGGCACGCCGGCCATCGATGTCACGGTTCCCGAGACGGGGCGCCTCGGCAGCTTCGACGTCGATGCGATCAGCGCGTACGCCCCGCACCCGAACGCGGCCCGGCTGTGGATAGAGTTCCTCTACGGCGACGAGGGCCAGAACCTCTGGCTGAAGGGCAACTGCTTCCCGATCCGGTTCGACGACCTGACCGCGCGTGACACGATCGCGCCAGACATCCAGGCGAACCTGCCCGACGTCACCGGAGCGGTCTTCCCGACACCCGACCAGCTCGCGGCCGCCTCCACGCTGATCACCCAGAAGTGGAACGCGGTCGTCGGCGCGGACATCAAGTAATCCTGCCCGGCTGCACCGCCGGAAGCGGGCCGTACCTCTGGGTCATCGCTCGCCGCAGCACTGCCCGCTAGCGTTCGGAACGTCGCTCGCCCGGCGGCTCCGTTCCCGCGCCCGCAGCCCCACCATCGAGGTCACCGCCCCGGCAGATGGCCGTCGCATTCGAGCCACCCGATGAAGACGCACTCCTGGGCCTCGGCGACATCGCCGCGGCCGCCGGGATCACCCGGGCCACGGCCCGGGCGTGGTGCCTGAGCGGGCGCCTGCCGTCGATCACCGGGCCGCGCAACGAGCCACGCGTCCGGCGCTCCGATCTCGACGCCTGGCTCGCGCGACGCGGGCCCGATGGGAACCGGATGCGATTGATCCGGGATCCGCAGGCCGGTGCCGACGCGCTGCGCCGCCTTGCGTCCGAGGTGAGCGGCCAGATCGATCTCGAGACCCTGTTCGGCGACGCGATCGCGGACGCGATTGACCTCTTCTCGTTGACGCGGATCGGGCTGTGGCTGTACCACGCCGAGCGTCGTCACCCGCTCAGCCTCGCCGCTCAGCACGGGGTGTCGGACGAGGTCCTCGCCTGGGTCGCGACCCTGACACCGGACGCGCCGGCCGCCGGGCTCCGCGCGATCCGGACGCGCGACGTCGTGACCCTCGCCGACACCCTGATCGACACGCCGACCGATGACGTCCGCGATCTCTACGCCCGGAACGGGATCCGGAGCGCGTGCTTCGCTCCGATGATCTTCCGAGACGAGCCCGTCGGGCTGCTCGTCCTCTACCAGGACACGGCCCGTGCCTGGTCCGGCGAGGAGACCGCCCTCGCTCGCGGCCTGGCCGACCAGATGGCGACCGCGGTGGGCAACGCCCGGCTCAACGCGTCGGTGCGCTCCCTGGCCGCCCGGCTCGAGGCGGTCCAGGACCTGGCGGTCCGGCTCAACCGGACCCGCGACCTTGCCCAGGTGGCCGAGCTGATCATCGAGGGCACCGAGCGGCTGATCGACCACGACTCGATCCGCGTCTATCGGGTCGATCACGACACCGGCTGGTGCGAACCCGTCGCGTTCCGGGGCATGTTCGGCGGCTCGCGCACGCCGGACCCGGCCGTGCTCCGCTGTCCGATCGGCGAGGGGCTGACCGGCTGGGCGGCCGCCAACAACACGACCGTCCTCGTCGGCGACGGGTCGAGCGACCCGCGCGCGCTGCGTCGCTTCCTGTCGGTCGCCCCCGAGTCCTTTCTCGCGGTTCCGATCAGCTTCGAGGACCACGTCCACGCGGTCATCGTCCTGTCGGCGATCGGGCGCGACCGATTCGGGCGCGAGGACGAGACGACCCTGACGATCTTTGCCGGCTATGCCGCCCAGGCGATCGTCCACGCGACCCAGCTCGACCAGCTCGACTGCCAGCGCCGCGAGCTCGAGCATCAGATCGCCAGCCAGCGCCGGCTGCTCGAGGTCAACGAGCGCCTGATCTCGACCCGCGACCCGAAGGGCGTCCTCGAGATGATCGCCGACGCCCTGAAGGCGATCGTGCCGTACGACGCGCTCACGATCTATCGCTGCGACTTCGAGGCGGGCGTCCGGCGGGCAGTCGTCGCTCGCGACCGCTTCTCCGAGGTGATCCTCGACTACGCCGGGCCGATCGAGGTCGGGATCAGCGGCTGGGTCATCGCCAATGGCGAAGGGGTCCTCGCCAACGATGCCCTCGGCGATCCGCGCTCGATCCAGATCCCGGGCACGCCGGCCGAGCCGGAGGCGATGATCGTCGTCCCGGTCCGCGTTGCCGGCCAGGTCGTCGGCACGCTCAACGTCGCTCGGATGGGCAGCGAGGAGGCCTACTTCAGCCAGAACGAGTTCGAGCTCGTCCAGCTGTTCGCCGGCCAGGCGTCGCTGGCCCTCGAGAATGCCGAGGTCCACGGCGCGGTGACCGTTCGGGCCGAGCACGACGCGCTCACCGGGCTGCGCAACCATGGCTCGTTCCAGCGCGAGCTCGGGGATGTCACGGCGACCGCCGAGGGCAGCCCGTTCGCGCTCCTGATGCTCGACCTCGACGCGTTCAAGGGCTTCAACGACACTTGCGGCCACCCGGCCGGCGACGCGCTCCTTGCCGGCGTCGGCGACGCGATGCGAGCCGCGACGCGGCTCGGCGACGGCCTCTACCGCTACGGCGGCGACGAGTTCGCGGTGATCCTGCCGGGAGCCAGCCGGATCGAGGCCTTCGAGGTCGTCGAGCGGATCCGCCGGGGGGTTGCAAGCCTGTCGTCACCGACCGGGCCGCGGGTCACCGTCTCGGCCGGTGTCGCCTGTTATCCCGACGACGGACTGACCAAGGCCGAGCTCGTGTCCGCCGCGGACCAGTCGCTCTACCTCGCCAAGCCCGCGGTGCGAACGGAGGACGCCGAGATCGCCCGTCGCGATCCATACCTTGCCGCGCTCGACGAAACCGCGATCGCGCTCATGAACCGGCACGACCCGGACGACCTTCTCGAGACGATCATCAGCCGGGCGGCGGCGCTGCTCGGCACCGCGCACGGCTACATCTACCTGCTCGAGCCCGACGGCCGGTCGCTGGTGGTCCGCCACGGGATCGGGCTGTTCACCGATTTCCTCGATTACCGGATGCCGACCGACAGCGGGTTGGCCGGCGTCGTCTACCGCGAGGGACGCCCGGTCGCCGTCGACGACTACGACGCCTGGGCCCAGCGCGCAGGCGACATGCCGACCCTCGTGTTCGGTGCCGTGGTCGGGGTTCCACTGACGTCCGGCGGGCGCGTCGTCGGCGTGATCGGGCTCGCGTCGGGCAGCCTCGAGCGGACGTTCGGGACGCGCGAGATCGGCGCCCTCAGCCGGTTCGCCCAGCTCGCTTCGATCGCCCTCGACAACGCGCACCTGTTCGAGGCGGCCCAGCGGGGCGCCCTGTACGACCCGATCACGGGCCTCCCTAATCGCGACCTCCTGACGGACCGAGTCGCCCATTCGCTGGCCTGGACCCGGGAGGGCGAGGACACGCCGATCGCGCTGATCCTGCTCGATCTCGACCGGTTCAAGGTCATCAACGAGACGCTCGGCCACGCCGTCGGCGATGCGCTCCTCGTCGCGGTCGGCGAGCGGCTCCAGCGCTGCCTCCGGCCGGGCGACACGGTGGCGCGCTTCGGCGGCGACGAATTCGGGATCATCCTCGACGGAATCGGCGGGGTCGACGAGGCGCGCCGGACGGCCGACCGGATCCTGGCCGAGCTCGGCGCGCCGTTCGTGCTCGGCGACCGTGAGTGGTACGTCAATGCGAGCCTCGGGATCGCGATGGCCTCGCCCGGTCAGGCGACGCCCGGCGACGCGTTCCGCGAGGCCGAGGTCGCGCTCGTCCGGGCGAAGGCGTCACCGGGCCCACGCTATGTCCTGTTCGCACCGGAGATGAGCGCGGCGACGCTCGAACGGGTCGAGCTCGAGAACGACCTCCGGCGGGCGCTCGAGCGCGACGAGCTGCGGCTCCATTACCAGCCGATCGTGGACCTCGCGACCGACCGGATCGTCGGCCTCGAGGCGCTCGTCCGCTGGGAGCATCCGACCCGCGGCCTGATCCCGCCGATCTCGTTCATTCCGGTGGCCGAGGAGACCGGCCTGATCGTCGCGATCGGGCGCTGGGTGCTCGAGACCGCGTGTCGCCAGGCGCGGCGCTGGCTCGACGAGATGCCTGATTCGCCGCTCGTGATGAGCGTCAATCTCTCGGCCCGCCAGTTCGGCCAGCCGGTCCTCGTCGACGACATCCGGGCCACCCTCGAAGCCAGCGGGCTGCCGGCCGACCGGCTCGAGCTCGAGATCACCGAGTCGGTGCTCCTGGCCGAGGGCGAGGACAGCGCGTCGGCCCTCCAGGCGATCCGTGACCTCGGCGTCGGGCTCGTCCTCGATGACTTCGGGACGGGCTACTCGTCGCTGTCGTACCTCCGCCGGATCCCGCTTGACGCCATCAAGATCGACCGCTCGTTCGTCGACGGGATCGACGGCGACAACTCCAACCTGCCGATCGTCAAGGCGGTCATCGCGCTCGCCCAGGCACTCGGGATCGAAGTCGTGGCCGAGGGGATCGAGACTGCCGGCCAGCTCGGGCGCCTGCGCGAGCTCGCGTGCGATCGAGGACAGGGCTACTTCTTCGCCCGGCCGCAGCCGCCGGAGGCATTGACCGCGCTGCTCCGCGGGGGCGTGGCCCCAGGCGCATAGGGCGCGCGAGCGGCCAGAGCGCTCGAGCGGCCCTGTCGCCGGCACGAAACCTGGCCAGATACTCGCCCACGGACTCGTACGCCACGTTCGGGCGACCTGTGGGCACGATTCGACTCCATCGTTGTCGCTGAAGGCTAACTGGACCGCCTCGCCCGGCGCGGGATGTGCCCAGCAGTCCCCCGACGAATATTTGGCCAAGTATTGGCGATTGGCTCTGGACCAGATCACGGTGCGGCCTGAACGCGGAATGCGGCCAGACGAGCAGCTCGGCCCTCGCCCTCGCGCGCCGGCAGCGAAACCTGGCGGCAACGAACCCTAGCGGCGGCCGCCCATCAGCCGGAGCAGGAACAGGAACAGGTTGATGAAATCGAGGTACAGACGGAGGGCGCCGATGACGGCGCCCTTCTCGAGCGATCCGGTGGCGGCCGCGATGTCGCCGGTCTGGATCCGCTGGACGTCGTACGCGGTGAGCGCCGTGAACAGCCCGACCCCGACGAGGGAGATGATCCAGGACACCCCGCTGCTCTGCAGGAACAGGTTCAGGACGCTCGCGACGATCAACCCGATCAGGCCCATGAACAGGATTCCGCCGAGGCTCGCGAGCGATCGCTTCGTCGTCGCGCCGTAGACGGCGGCTGCGCCGAACATCGCGGAGGCGCTGAGGAACGCGGTCGTGACCGAGCCGCCGGTGTAGTACTGGACGATCAGGCCCAGGGTCAGCCCGAGGCTGGCGGCGTATACGAAGAACAGCGCGAGCGCCGCAGTCGCGCTGAGCCGACCGATCGCAGCGCTGAGGACGACGACGAGACCGAGCTGGCCGATGAACAGCAGGAAGATGTTCCGTTGAGCGAAGCTCGTCAGGGTCGGCGACGACTGGACGGCGACCGCGACGCCGGCCGTGAGCAGGAGCCCCGCGAACATCCAACCGAACGCATGGGTCAGGAGGCGCTGGGCCAGCTCGGTCGATGGCCGGACGCCAAGCTGCGACGGGGCTGCCCCGGGAAATCGGTTGTTCAGCATCAGGTGCTCCTCGTGACGGCTGGTCGCCGTCGATCCGGTCGTGATGGGGGTGCCGATCGCGCCTCGGCCTGCTCGGCGGCTCGAGCGAGGACCCAGAGCAGATCCGCGAGGCGGTTCAGGTACGGTAGCAAATGCGGTCCTGGAATCAATCCCCCCGCACCGAGCGTGACGGCCCTGCGCTCGGCCCGTCGGACGACCGTCCGGGCGACCTCGAGCGCCGCGCTGACGGGGGTTTCGCCCGGGACGACGAACTCGGTCGGCATCGCGATCTCCGCCTCGGCGCCGCGCAGGAGAGTCTCGAGCTCGTCGACCATGTCGGACGACACGCGGCTGACCCGGTCGACCTGGCGGTCCCAGGCGGCCGGTTGGGTCGCCAGCTCGGCTGCCGCGACGAACAGCGTCCGTTGAATTCCGAGGACGATCGCGGCCAGGTCGCCGACACCGAGGGTGATGGGCGAAGCCATCCGGCCCAGCTCGGCGCGAGCGAGCCCGAGCACAGCGACGGCCTCATCGATCGTGCCATATGCCTCGGTCCGCACATCGTCCTTGGCGATCCGGTCGCCGCCGAACAGGAGCCCGGTCGTGCCATCGTCTCCACGCCGCGTCGCGACGGCGGAGTCGAAGGGCGAAGATGCGTCGAGGTCGGTCACCGGAGCGTCAGCCGAGAGTCGGCTCGATCACCACATCAGGCCGGCGTCGCGGGGGTCCCAGCGCTCGGCCAGCAGGGTCACCTTGACGTCGTGCTCGACGACCGACTCGGCCTGGTCCTTGACCTGCTGGATCATCGATCCGGCGTACGGGCAGAACGGGGTCGTGAGGATCATCTTCACCTCGGTCGAGTCCGGCCCGAGGATGATCTGCTTGATGAGGGCCAGCTCGACGACGTTCATCCCGATCTCCGGATCGACGACCGCGCGCAGGGCGTCGAGGATCGCGAGCTCGGTCGCCCGACGCTGGGGATCGAACGAGGCGCCGTCGGTTGCACGGTCAGCGGCGTCCGGGGCGGGATCGGCGTGCGCGGTCGGCGCCGTCGGTGCGTTCGGGTCGGTCGTCGTGTCGGTCATCGGGCCGATCCTACCACCGACCTTCGAACCGGCCCATCGGCGGATCCTCGCGCTGAGGCATCAGCGCGGGTCGGGTGGCCCGCCCCTGCCGTCGAGGTCGTTCAGGCGGCGCTCGATCCGGTCAAGCTGGCTGCCGCGGTGGCGCATCTCGCGCAGCACGAAGATCGGGAGGGCGATGATCGCGACGACGACGAGGACATAGATCAGGACGATGACGTACTCGATCGGTCCAACGGTCGACATCGGCGCCCGGTCAGCCTCCGGCCGACGCGGCGGCGGGTTTGATGACGATCCCGGACCGGCGGTACTGCTCGGGCAGGCCGGCCGCCTCGGTCTCGTCGTAGCCGGGCCCGGCCAGCGAGCCATCCGCTTCGAAGAAGTCGGCGTAGCGCTCGCGATGGTCGGCGGCGTACGTGTAGGCGGCCGCAATCCCGACCCGCTTGAGCTCGGGATGGTCCTTCATCAGGCGGGCCAGGTCGAACCCGTTGCTGCGCAGCTCCAGCAGCTGGCGGACGGTCAGCCGCGAGCCGTAGCAGAATGGCTCGCCGTTCATGACGAGGGGGTCGACCTGGACCCATTTGATCGTCATCAGTCAGGCGCCCTTGTAGATCGCCTGGAGGAGACGGTTTCGCTTGCGCGCGTCGCCGGCGATCCGGCCATGCCACTTGAACCGTTCGATCATGGCCTCGACCGCGGCGTCGACCGGACCCATGTCGGCCGGGGCGAGGATCGCGCCGATCGCGGTACGGATGCTCTCGCAGAGGTTGATCAGGTCGTTCATCGGGACCTTCCGGCGGCGATACGCCGGCGGCGTGGCGTCGGCGAAGGCACGAGCCGGGCCGGGATCACCCGCGGCGAGGGCATCGGCGACACGGTCGATGAGGACGGCCGTGTCGCGCAGGAGCCGCCGGATCGCGTATTCGTCGTGACGCTCGCGCAGGGTCGGGTCGCGGTCGATCGCGATCTCGAGGGCTCGGGCGGCCAGTCGCTCGCGGACGGCCAGAACGCGCGCCGCGGCGGGCGGCAGGTCGGAGATGCGATCGATCGGCGGCAGGCCGAGGGACGGGTGGCTCACGCTCGGCAGTCTAGCGTGCTGCCGGATCGACGTCCGGACCGGGTCCGGCCTGCCGCTGCCGGGCGTTCGGAAAGCGACGAGTCGATACGATGATCCGATGACGACCCCGACCGGCGAGGCCGGCGAACCCGGCGAACGACGACCGCGTCTGGAGCGGCCGCCGAGCGATCGGTACGTCGCCCGCCAGCCGGCTGAAGCGCCGAGCGGCCGGTTCGACGCGATCCTCGTGCCGATCGGGCTGGTCCTCGGCTTCGGGATCGCCTTCGTGATCCTCGGTGGGATCCTGCTGGTGACCGCCGGTCTCGTGATCGTGGCCGCGTTCCTTGGCTGGCTGACCGGTCGACTCGTCTCGCCGCCGCGGCGCGCCGCGTTCGTCGGGCTCGTCGCGGTCGTCGTCGGATTGCTCGGGATCTGGCTGTTCGGGCGAATCGAGGGCGGCGTGCTGGACCCGATCGCCTACCTCGGCGAGGTCGAGGGGCCGGTCGTCGTGGTGCTCAGCCTGCTGGCGGGCGGCGGACTCGCCGCCGCGGCGTCGCGGTGACCGGCGGGCCGGACGCCGCCGTCGAGCTGCGCCACGCGAGCGAGGAAGACCAGCCGCGGATCGTGGCGCTCGTCGACGAGTGGTTCGCTGGACGGCGCGTCGCGCACCTTGCCGTGAGGGCCTGGTTCCGCCACTTTGGCTCGACCTCGTGGCTGGCGGAGCAGCGGACGGGCCGTGCGGTCGGCGTTCTCCTCGGCTACCGGAGTCCCGACCTGCCGGCCGAAGCGGTCGTCCATCTCGTCGCGGTCGATCCCAACCGCCGCCGTCAAGGGATCGGACGGTCACTCATCGACGCGTTCCGGAGCCAGGTCGAGGGAGCCGGGGTGACAACCGTGACCGCCACGGCCTGGCCGGACGAGCCGACCGCGATCGCCTTCTTCCGGGCCATGGCCTTCCGCCCGGACGACGGTCCGGGCAGCCGGAATCTCTTCGGCGTCCCCGGCTTCGCGGATCACGAGGGCGCGGGCGAGGATCGGGTCGTCCTGGTCCACCGGTCGAGCCACGGTCGGGCAACGCCGGGCGCGGGCGACGACTGACCGACCACGTCGGCCAGGGTGTCGCGGGTCAGGCCCGTTCGCCCACCGAACCTGCGTTCGCGAGCTCGGCGGCGATCCGCGTCGGGGTCAGCTGTTCGCGCAGGAGGCGTCCGAACCTCGCGGCACGGTTTGTCTCGGGGACGACGTCGAGCCAGCGCCGGAGGAGCGCCTCGCCCTCGTGGTAGACGAAGACGTACGTCCGCCACAGCGGGTGCCCGATGAACTCGAGCCCCTTGGCGGCGACGGCCGGGGAGAACCGTCCGACACGCTCGAGCCAGGCGAGGACGTCGTCATGGGCGACCCCGTCGGCGTGGCGCATCAGAGCGGCGTTGACCCGGCTCTCGGCCAGCCGGCGGCGCGGCGCCGCGAGGGCGACGGTCGTCTCGGCGGCGGCCCGGGCTGCCGCGGAATCCGTCGCGACCGGGAGGCCCGCGCGCTCATAGAGCTCAACGAGGAGGTTTGCCTCGTCCGCGGCCGGCGACGCGAACTCGTGGCCGATGTCGGCCAGCCCCTCGCTGATCAGGCATTCCGGCGTGTTGATCATAAGGACGGTCGCTTCGAGCCGGTGGAGCCGGTCGACGAGCTCGGTCTCCTTCCAGACGTGCTCGAGGTGGTGCCCGGGGTACGACTCGTGGGCCGCGACGTGGAACAGCTCGGCGGCCCGGGTCGGCAGGTCGGTGTTCAGGTCGAACCGCGAGTGGCGGCCGCCGTCGTACCAGTTGTAGCCCGTCCACGGCTGCCTGGTGACCTGGTGGATCCGGATCTCCTCGCCGTCCGGCAGCCCGAACAGGGTGGCGGCGCGGCCCCGGAAGAGCGCGACCAGCCAGGCCAGGACGTCGCCCAGCCGGTCGTGCGCCACGGTGAACCGCTCGTCCCACGCCACGAGCCGGTCGGCCAGCGGACCCGGCCCGGGCAGGAGCCGATCGATGGCGGCGGCGGCCTCGTCGAACACGGCCTCGTCGCGGCGAACCGGCGACCAGGCGAAGCAGCGCTCGACATGCTCGAGGTACGGGAGGCCGTGGCCGGCCAGCGATTCCGCGTGGGTCCGCATGGCGACGACCTGGGCGGTCAGCCAGTCGCGCCGATCGGGCGCGAGATCGTCCGCGGCGATCCGCTCGAGCAGGCGAGCGGCGTCGTCGACGAGCCGGCGCGGCGCGTGGAGCTCCTCGATGTCGGCACGGGCCTTCAGCTCGGCGGGGCCGAAGAACCCGTCAACGAGTCCCGGGATGTGCTGATCAAGACGAAGCGCAAGGAGGAGATAGTCGTGGGCGATCGGATCCGGGACCGGGACGCGACGCTGGCCGCCGACGGCGACGGTCGTGTCATGACCCGGGCTCACCGCCGTTCTCCCGGCACGGACCCCATCCCCTGGCCCGGCGCCAGTCCCTTCTCCTCGCCGACGAACGGCATGCCCTGACGATCGACCGCGTCGAGGCTCATCCGGAGGGCCGACGTCTTCGCCTCCGCGACCTCCCGGACGTAGGCCGCCTCCTCGTCGGGCGTGAGTTGCCGGCCTCGGACGATCTGCTTCGGCTTGCCGACCATCAGCCAGGCAAGGTGATATCGATCCATCGACCCCCACGCCGCGACGAGCAGGTCGTCGCTCAACTGGAGCCAGGTCTGGAGGCCGCGCAGGCTCGGCTGGCTCTGGAGCCGATCGCCCTCGGCGACGAGCTGACGGGTCCGGGTGATGAGTTCTTCCCGAGTCACAATGAGATGGTATCGAGCGATGCCCATGAACCGCGAGCGAAGCGCATCAGACCATTGATGACTCGGATTGCTCACACTTGCGCGCCGCCTCTCAAACGACGACGATTGGCCGGCCGAGCGACCCATGTGCGGGGTGGCCGAGGTGTGCATCTGCTCGATGAGGTCGCAACCGTCGCGAGGTCGGGCCGGATCGGGCACGCGACAACGTCCTGATCCTCGGCGATGCGCTGAGCGCCCAAACCTGTCCACGAAGGCGGCCATCGGCACGTTCTAACCGTGCTTGATGAACGCCTCGCGGTCGGCCCGGGCGCGGAGCGTCCACGGTCCGGGCAGCCCCGCCCCGATCGGCTCGCCCGCGAACCGCGTCACCGGCAGGATCCCGGCAACCGAGCTCGACAGGAACGCCTCGTTGGCCTCGGCCAGGTCGCGCGTCGTGAGCCAACCCTCCTGCGGCATGAGCCCGGCTGCCGCGCCCCAGCGGAGGATCCAGTCCCGGGTGGTCCCGGGCAGGATCGCGCAGGCGAGCGACGGCGTCGCGAGCTCGGGTGCGGCCCCCGCCCCGGGGGTGCCACGGACGACGAAGAGGTTGGCCGAGGTCGCCTCGGACAGGTAGCCGTCGATCGTCAGGAACAGCGCGTCGTCCGCGCCGGCCGTCCTGGCCTCGAGCCGGGCGTAGACGTAGTCGGCGCGCGAGGTCGTCTTCAACGCCGACAGAGGGTTCTCCGGGTCGCGCCGGACGCGGCTCGGGACGAGATGGAGGCCCTGCTCGAGATGGGCGGCGGGTGGCGGGAGCACCGGCCAGGCCTGGACGACGATCGTCGGCGCGGGATGCTCGTCGGGGGGGAGGAGGCCGCGGCCGAAAAAGGCACCGCGCGAGATCGTGATCCGGATGCTCGCGTCGCCGTCGGGTCCGGCCAGGCCCTCGGCCGCGACGATCGCGTCAACCGCGTCGGCCAGGCGCGTCTCGAGGTCGTCCGGCAGGACCATGGCCAGGCCGTCCGCCGAGCGGCGCAGGCGAGCCGTGTGCTCGGCGAGCTCGGTCGGTCGTCCGGCCCGGGCCCGAAGGGTCTCGAAGATCCCGTCGCCGAGCTGGAACCCGCGGTCGAAGGCCGTCAGGACGGGTGCGTCGGCAGCCACGATCCGGCCGTCGACCCACACCTGACCCGGCCGAGCCGGACGCGAGCGAGGGGAAGGATCAGCGCTCATTCGATGCCGACCTCGCGGCCACCGATCGCCGCCAGCGGGCCGCGCGCCTTGGCCACCGTCTCGTCCCATTCGGCGGCCGGGTCGCTCCGATAGGTGATCCCGCCCCCGACGTGGAGCGTGAGCCGCGCGCCGTCGGCGACGAAGGTCCGGATCAGGATCGAGGTCGCCATCGAGCCATCCGGCCCGATCCAGCCGAGCGCCCCCGTGTACGGCCCGCGCCGGGTCGGCTCGAGCTCGCGCAGGATCTCCATCGCCCGGATCTTGGGCGCACCGGTGATCGAGCCGCCGGGGAACGAGGCCCGGAGCAGATCGAACGGGTCGCGGCCCGGCGCAAGCCGGCCGGTGACGGTCGAGACGAGATGCTGGACGGCGGCCGTCCGCTCGAGCCGGCACAGGCGCGGGACCCGAACCGTGCCCGGGACGCAGACCCGGCCGAGGTCGTTCCGGAGGACGTCGACGATCATCACGTTCTCGGCCCGGTCCTTGGCCGAGGCGAGGAGCTCGCGGGCCAGGGCGCGGTCCTCCGCGCGGGTCCGGCCGCGCGGTCGGGTGCCCTTGATCGGATCCGTCGAGACGATGCCGCGCGGCGAGATCGAGAGGAACGGCTCGGGCGATGCCGACAGAATTGCCCGCGGCCGGGCCGGCGCGCTGCCGAGCACGGAGCCGTGGTCGGGCGCTCCGCCGCCGAGATCCAGGTAAGCCGAGAACAGCGATGGGTCGCCGGTCCGAAGCCGGCGGTAGAGCGGCCACGGGTCGCCGTCGAACGCCGCCCCGAGTCGGCGGGTCAGGTTGGCCTGATAGATGTCGCCGCGGGCGATTCGGCCGCGGATTGCCTCGACCCCGGCCTCGAACGCGGCCCGATCGAGCGACGAGCGGAACGCGATCCCGTCGCGACCGGCGTCCTCCGTCGACGAGTGCGCCACCGCGCGGTTGAGGCGGCTCGGCCTGACCCGGCCGCGGACGTCGGCCAGCCGCCGGGTCAGGCGGTCGGCGTCGCCGTCGAGCGCCCGTCCCGCGAGCCAGGCGCTGCCGGTCCGCCGGTCCCAGGCGATCGTCCAGTCGTGGAGCGCGAGCCGGAGGAGGGGCAGCCCCTGGTCGTCGGCCGGCGACGGCGGCAACCGTTCGAGCGCGTCGCCGAGCTCGTAGGCCAGGAATCCGACGAGGCCACCGAGAAACGGCGGAGCGGCAGGACGGCCATCGTGACGAGCGGGAGCGTCCGGGGCGAGGCGGGCGAGCAGCCGGCGGGCAACCGCGAACGGGTCACCGCCGACCGCCGGCTCGGTGAGGACGGCGACGGGGTCGGCGGTCAGGAACGTCCAGCGTGCGTTGCGTCCGGGTCGCGCGCTTTCGAGCAACGCGAGCCCTGGCAGGTCGCGGAGCGCCTCGGCGACATCGATCGGGCGCAGGCCGGCGATCTCGGCGAGCGGCTCCAACCGGACATGCGGCAGGGATCTGGACGGCGAGACGGAACGGTCACCCACGACACGGATCACCCGGCGATGATACGGACCGCGGACCGAAGCGGCTCCGCAGCTCCCGCGGCGCTGGCGACGATCCGGCAGGCGCTCGCGGTTCACGGGCGCCGATCAGAGACGGGGAGGCCACCTGGTGCGAGCGAGGGATCTCGGAATCGTCATCGGTCGAGGGCGAACCGGTCCCGCCAACGCGATCACCGACGTGGCGGGGGTGCGGGTCGGTCACGCGACGATCAGCCGCGGCGAAGGACCCCTCGTCGTCGGGAGTGGGCCCGTTCGCACCGGCGTGACGATGATCGTTCCGCACGACGGCGAGCTCTGGACCGAATCGGTCTTCGCCGGCAGCCACACGCTCAACGGCAACGGCGAGCTGACCGGGCTCGAATGGATTCGCGAAGCGGGCCACCTGACTGGCCCGATCGGGATCACGAACACGCATTCGGTCGGGGTCGTCCGCGACGCGATCATCCGGAGCGCCGTCCGGATCCTGCCCTTCGGGACCTCGTACTGGGCGCTGCCGGTCGTCGGCGAGACCTGGGACGGCCTCCTCAACGACATCGACGGGTTCCACGTGACGGCCGATCATGTCGATGAGGCGCTGGCCGCGGCGAGCGGCGGGCCGGTCGCCGAGGGCGGTGTCGGGGGCGGGACCGGGATGGTCTGCCACGAGTTCAAGGGTGGCATCGGTACCGCCTCGCGGATCGTCGACGAGAGCTCCGGCGGCTTCACGGTCGGCGTCCTCGTCCAGGCAAACTACGGCCGGCGGGACTGGCTCCGGGTCGATGGCGTCCCGGTCGGCGAGGCGATCACGGTCGACGAGATTCCGAGTCCGTCCGCCGCGAACGAGGACGACGAGGACGCGCCGCTGCCACCGCCGCCCGGCTCGGGTTCGATCATCGTCATCGTCGCGACCGACGCCCCGCTCCTGCCCCACCAGTGCGAGCGCCTCGCCCAGCGGGCCGGCCTGGCGATCGGCCGGATGGGCGGGACGGGCGCCCACTCCAGCGGCGACCTGTTCCTGTGCTTCGCGACCGGCAACCGGACGTTGCCCCGGACGTCGTTCCGGGCGGACCCGCGGGTGACCGTCGACATTCGCGCGCTGAATGATTTCGCGATCGGTCCGTTGTTCGACGCGACGATCGAGGCGACGGAGGAGGCGATCCTCAACGCCCTCGTCGCCGCCGAGACGATGACCGGGCGTGACAGCATCACGGCTCACGCCCTGCCGCACGCCCGTCTGCTCGAGACGATGGCACGGTTCGGGCGGCCGGCGAGGCCGGCATGAACCCGGCGCCGACGATCCGCCCGGCGACCCTCGCCGACCTCGGATCGATCCGGTCGATCCTCGCCGCCCACGGCAACGACGGCCCGGTCGTCATCGGCGATGTCGTCGGACCGTACATTGCGCACCTGATCGGCCGGGGAGGGGCGCGGGTCGCGCTCCTCGACGAGACGGTCGTCGGGTTCGGCGCAGCGATCGACACCGGGCGATCGATCCACCTCGCCGATCTGTTCGTCGATCCGGAGCGGCTCGGCCAGGGGATCGGCAAGCCACTCCTCGCCGCGGTCCTCGACGGCGCGGAGCGGCGGACGACCTTCGCGTCGGAGGACCCGCGGGCCCTGCCGCTCTATGTCCGGGCCGGGATGCAGCCGATGTGGACGAGCCTGTATGTCCAGGGTCCGAGCGCGGCGCTGCCGCGGACGACTGCGAACCTGGTTGCCGAGACCGCCACACCGGACCGGCTGGCCGCGCTCGAACGCGATTGGACGGGCATCGATCGATCGGTCGACCACGCTTTCTGGGGGACGATCCCCGACGGCGATGCCTTCGTCGTCGTCGATGGATCGACGGTCGCCGCTTTCGGCTACGCCCGTACCCGGCAGGCGGTTCCGATCCGCGTCCTGGATCGGCTCGTCATCCATCCCGACGCCGACCCGGTCGCGGCGGCCGTCGCCGGCGCCGCACGGGCCGGGCAGGGTGGGCCGGTCCACATCTGCCTGCTCGGCCCGCACCCGGTCCTCCGCCTCCTCCTCGAGTGCGGGTTCCGGGTCGTCGATCGGGACGTCTACCTCGCCTCGGATCCGACGATCGTCGATCCGGCCCGGCTCATCCCGAACCCGGGCATGCTGTAGGCCGTGACGAGGAAGCGGAGCGTCAAACTGGGGGGGAAGCCTGACGCTCCACGGCGAGATGAACACGGCGTCCGAGCCGTGTCAAGCCCGTTTTCGCGATCCCCGAATCAGCGCGACCGGCCGCGACCCGGCGCGAGAAGCCGGGCGGCGAACCGGTCGCCGCGCGACGCGACGAGCGGTCCGCTGGATCGTCGGTCAGCCGGCGGCGACCGGAAGCGGCTTCTCGATCGGCATGCCGACCATGCTGCCCCACTCGGTCCACGATCCGTCGTAGTTCCGAACGCGCTGATAGCCGAGCAGCTCGTGGAGGACGAACCACGAATGGCTCGAGCGCTCGCCGATCCGGCAGTACGCGATGACGTCCTTGTCGGGCGTCACGCCCTTCGCCTCGTACAGGTTCTCGAGCTCCTCGCGCGGCTTGAACGTTCCGTCCTCGCGGACCGTCTGGGCCCACGGGATCGAGGCCGCGCCCGGGATGTGGCCGGCCCGCTGGGCGGTCTCGGTCATGCCCGGAGGCGCGATCACCTCGCCGTTGAACTCGGCCGGGGAGCGAACGTCGACGAGGGCGAAGTCGCTCGCCCCGAGGCGCGGCAGGATGTCGCCCTGGAAGGCCCGGAGCGCGAAGTCGGGCTCGGGCAGCTCGTAGGCGGTCGCCCGATGGGACGGCGCGTCAGTCGTCAGCGGCAGGCCGTTGTCGAGCCAGAACTTGCGGCCGCCGTTGAGGATTCGGACGTCACGATGGCCGAACAGCTTCAGCTGCCAGTACGCCCAGGCGGCGAACCAGTTGTTGTTGTCGCCGTACAGGACGATCGTGGTGTCGGGCCCGATCCCGCTCTGACTGAGGAGCCGTCCGAAGTCCTCGCGGCCGGCGATGTCGCGCCGGATCCCGTCGGCGAGCTGGCTGGTCCAGTTCCACGCGACGGCGCCGGGCAGGTGGCTCTGGTCGTAGGCGGTCGTGTCGACATCGACCTCGACGAATCGGACGGATGGATCGTCGAAATGGGCGCGGGCCCATTCGGCGTCGACGAGGACGTCGCTGGCGTATCCGGAAACGGTCACTGGTGTGCTCCCTTGGCGAGGCGCCGGGGCGAGGAGGCCACGGCCGCTGGACGAGGTGGACGAGCGAAGGTCAGCGAAGGTCGCGGGCAACGATCACGCCATCAGCGCGTTCGGGCCCGCCCCGGACACGAGCACATCGAGCTATCCCTCCCCCGCCGGCCGGTCGAGCCGGCTGAATGCCGCCAGTCGTTCCCGGCAGGCCGCTGCTTGTCGCTCCGCCTGGCGAACGATCCACGGATCGACCCGGCTGCTGTCCTCGATCTCGATCGTCGGTCCGTACGGCCCGTCGGCGAGGATGACCCCCGAGCTGTTGCGGTAGTCGGCCATCCAGTTCGACTGGAGCGCGACCGCGACATCGGCCACGACCACGATCGGGAACAGCCAGTCGAGGTTTGTCGCGTTCAGGCGGTCGACGATGTCGGCCAGCCGGACCGGGCGCCCGCGCTCGATTCGGGCGAGCAGGTCGATCACCCGGAGGGCTGAAAACGGATCGTTGGATTCGGCGACGACCGGGGGCGCGACGTTGGGTTCAGGAAGACCGACCGGCGCTGACCGGAGCGGACCGAGGCCGGGCGCGATCGATGGTGACGGGCTGTCGGCGGGCATCAGTGGAGCGGATCTCCGAACGATCTACCACGGATTGCGCAGCCTAGCGCAAGCGCGGCCGCGATGCCTCCGGGAACACACCGGCGCTAGTCCCGAGTCGTCGGATCGTCTGCCGCGGGACGGTCCTCGGGGAAGTCGATCGAAAGGATCGCCCCGCCCTCGCCCGACACGCCGCGCACGGGCTTCGCCGACTCGACCAGGATCGCGGGCGGCTTGGTCGCCCGGAAGACCTGGTAGTCGAAGCCGACGATCGCGTTGCCGATCATGTCGCCGAGCCCGCCCTGGGCCTTCCGGCGGCGCGACCGGCGGGCCAGCTCGAGGGCAGGAGGGCATCCTCGTCGGCGCGCTGGCGCGTCCCGTCGGTCGGGTCCATGTGACGAAGGTAGCCGACCCTGTCCAGCGCCGTCGCGGCCCGCGAACGAGCGGGCTGGCGCGGGAGCCTAGAATCCGCGCATGGACGACCAGCGCGCGCAGCTCGACGACCGTCGGACCGCCGGCCGGGCGCGGTTCGCACGCCTGGTCGCGCGGCCGGAGCCGGAGATCGACCTCGCGGTCGGGGCGCTCCTCATCGCCGGGCTCGGCCGCCCACCGGTCGCCGAGGACGAGATCCTCGGCGCGCTCGACGCGATTGCCGAACGCGTCCGGATCCGTCTGGACACCGGCGACCCGACGGCGGCCGTGGTCGATCGCCTCCATGACGTCCTGTACCGCAAGCTCGGCTTTCGTGGGCCGACGGCCGCCGAATACGGCGATCCGGCCAATAGTCACCTCGATGAGGTCGTTGTGCGTCGGGTTGGGCTCCCGATCAGCCTCGCGATCGTCGAGCTCGAGGTCGCCGCCCGGGTCGGCCTGGCCCTGACCGGGATCGGTCTGCCCGGCCACTTCATCATCGGCGGTCCCGATGGGCTGCTGATTGATCCGGCCGACAACGGGCGGGCGCTGACACCGGACGACTGCCAGGGATTGATCCGGCATGCGATCGGCGACGGCGTCCTGTTCCACGTCGGGATGCTCCGACCGGCCGGCCGGCGCGAGATCCTCGCCCGGGTGCTGCGCAACCTCCGCGCCGCCCGCCTTGCCCGGCGCGACTGGCCGGCCGCCGTCGACGCGATCGATCTGCTCCTCGTCCTCGAGCCGTCCGACCCCGAGCACGGCCGCGACCGCGGGCTGCTGCTCGGCCGGATGGGCCGGTTCGGCGAGGCGATCGCCGCCCTGCGTCTGTATCTCCACGAGCGGCCCGACGCCAGCGACGCGTCCGACGTCCGGCGCGTGCTGGGGATCTTCGCGGGCCGGCGCAACTAGCGCCGCAGGCGAAGCTCCGTGAGGCGACCTCCGCGCACATCGGCCCAGATGAGACCGGGCTCGGCGGGCGGCGCCGACCCGTCGACGAGGGCACGCACCCAGGCGGCAGACGACCCACCGAAGCGCGCCCGGAGGATCGCCGGGTAGCGACCCACGATCTCGCGGTTGGCCGCGGTATCGACGAGGACCCAGCAGCTGGCAACGCGCAGCGGACCCCCGGGCGCGAGGGTCAGGGCCGCCGCCTCCGCGACCTTTCGATCGGTCGCTCGGGTCGCGCCGCCGATGTCGTCGAGTCGGTTCCAGATCTCGAGCAGGATCAGGACCCGGTTCCGACGATCGATCTCGCCGACGTCAACCGATCGCGAAGGGTTCGAGGGCCGCGTCATGAGTTCGAATCGCGCGGTTCGACCCGTCGCCGCGGCCAGCCGGAGAATCAGCTCCTGGGCGGCAAGGTGGCCGGCGTCTTTCGGTGCCGGATCGGCCACGTCCCGGCTGAAACCCACGGCCAGCGGCCGGTCCAGCGCGATCCCGATGGCGACCCAGGTCTCGAGCGGCGTCCGAGCGCCGTGGCCGCGCTCCAGGTGGCTGATCTCCGATTGGCTCAGGCCTACCTTCTCGCCAAGCGCGGCCTGGGTGAGCTGACGGGTGCGCCTCGTCGCGCGTCCGTCGCGGCCGAGCGTCGCGGCGATCGCTCCGGCTTCCCGAGCACCCGCGATGACCGCGCTTCGTCGCTTCTGCCGTCCCATACCAACGGCATCGTTATCCATGGGGCTTCGCTGGCGCTTACGTGGCTGGGCCGCGGGCGATGGCGGATCACCACGCACGAGTCGTGCTCGCGACGACCCGTCCTGGGTGCTTCGCGCGACGCTATGGCACGCAGAGCCACGGAAATAACGATCCCGTTGGTGTCCGCCGTCCGGAGTGGGACGCGGCCCGACCGAGCCTACAGCAGCTCGCCGTGGGCCGACCCGGTCGGTTCGCCGTCGCGCGGGCGGGGTTCCTCGCCGGGCGCGTAGATCGGCCCCGGGGTAGCCGCGAGAGCGGCGCCGGCCCGCTGCTCCTCGGACGCGAGATCGCCCGGCTCTACGATCCCGGCGTTGGTGTCGGTCGCGGCCCGGTCGATGTCGTCGATCGTCGACGGTCCACGGTCACCGCCGTCCAGGACGCGCAGCGGTCGAGACGCCTGGCCCTCGATCGCGCCGACCCCGAACGGAACCCACTTGGCAGGGTCCTGGAGCCGATGCGCCTCGGTGTTGCCCCGGCTGTGGACGTCCTCGAATCCTTTCGGCTCGATCCACATCCGCTCGCCCTGGAGCAGGCCGAGGACGCCGGACTGGCCGGGCTCGGAACGTTGGCTCTGGCAGTACGTGCAGGCGGCTTCGTCGTGGCGCTCGTAGGTCGGCGGCTCCTCGTAGGTCGTGATGTAGCCCTCGTAGTTGCGGAGGACGACCTTGTG
>JANMCU010000094.1:0-7714 GCA_031361415.1 Chloroflexota bacterium
ACACCTCGCTCGCGACGAAGCGCGCGCGATCGGTGAGCGCGACGGTCGAGCCGGTACGGTCGAGCATCCCGGTCCCGTCCAGCGAGGCGAGTGCCCGGTCGACGCGAGCGCGCGCAGCCGCCCCGAAGCGGGCGGCGTAGACGTCCAGATCAAGGCCCTCGGCGAGCCGCAGCGCGAGGATCGCGGTGTCCACGGCGGCGTCGGTGCCCTCGTCGGCGATGCGCCCCGCGCCGGCGGCGACCCGCGCGATGTACCGGAGCAGTCCCCCGGGCTGGTGCGACCGAATGCCGCCGAGATGCGAGTGCGCGCCGCTGCCCACGCCGAGCCAGTCCCCGTTCCGCCAGTACACGAGGTTGTGACGGCACTCCTGACCGGGGCGGGCCCAGTTGGCGATCTCGTAGTGCCGGTAGCCGGCGGCGCCGAGGAGCTCGCCCGCGAGCGCGTACCGATCGGCGATCGCATCGTCGTCGGGTTGCGCGGCGGTCGCGGCCGACCGCCAGCGCTCGAGCGTCGGCCAGCCGCCCCCGCCCCAGTTCGTCACGGCGTCATCCGGCTCCAGGACGAGCTCGAGCGGATAGGCCGAGAGGTGATCGGGCGCAAGTGCGATGGCCGCGGCGAGATCCTCCCGCCACTCGGCCCCGGCCTCACCGGGTCGGCCGAAGATGAGGTCGAGGTTCACCGCGAGGCCGACGGATCGCGCCGCGACGACCGCCGGCGCGATGTCCTCCGGGGCGTGAGTCCGGCCGATCGCGGCGAGGGCCGAAGCGGAGAACGACTGCGCGCCGAGCGACACCCGGGTCGCGCCGAGCGCCCGCCAGGCTTCCAGGCGGGCGCGGTCGAGCGTCGCGGGATTGGCTTCGAAGGTCACCTCGTCGGGCGCGAAGTCGAAGGACGTCCGGATCGTCGCCCCGAGCGCGGCGATCTCGTCCGGCTCGAGCAGGCTGGGCGTGCCGCCGCCGAAGAAGGCGGTCGCGATACGGGGCCGGCCGAGGGCCGCACCCTCGCTTCGGATCTCCGACCGGAGCGCGTCCAGATAGCGCGCGCGCAGCGGGCTCGTCGCCGGGGCCGTCGCAAAGTCGCAGTAGGGGCAGCGTGAGGCGCAGAAGGGGATATGGACGTAGAGGCTTTGAGGCGAGTGAGGGCTTGGCCCGAGCGAAGCTGACAGGCTCACCGGATCTGCCCCAGCGGATCGGGGAGCTCCGCTTCGGCCGAGAGCTCGGCGGTGCGACCGAGGTCGACGAGCCACTCGCGGGATTCGTGGACGAACCCAAGGAGGTGGGCCGGCCGCCAGTCGGCCTCGCTGACGATGCGCTCCTCGCCGAACTCGGGGAGGAGCAGCACGTACGCGAGGCCACGGTCGACCAGCCGGGCCGCGGACACGCCGAACGAGAGGAGCTTCTCGGGACCGCCCATGATCGCGGTCGCCGACGCCCGCACGGGCGCCACGACCTCCGCCAGGCGCGCGTCGCCGGTATCGGCCTCGACGGCCGCCGCGCGGTGGAGCGCGATGCGGGCGGCCGCCGCGTAGCTCCCTTCCAGCAGGCCGCGCGACTCGCGCGACAGCCGCTCCCACACGATCGCGTGGTCGTCCAGGGCGAGCGCGCGGAGGAACGTCGAGGCGAGGAGCTGGGTCGGGTGCTCGAACGCGACGCGGTAGGGACGCATCAGTCTTCTTTGATCCGAAGCACCGCGAGGAAGGCTTCCTGCGGGATCTCGACGGCTCCGACCATCTTCATCCGCTTCTTGCCCTTCTTCTGCTTCTCAAGGAGCTTCTTCTTCCGGGTGATGTCGCCGCCGTAGCACTTCGCGAGCACGTCCTTGCGCGACGCCTTGACGGTCTCGCGGGCGATGACCTTCCCGCCGATCGCGGCTTGGATCGGGACGTCGAACATCTGCCGGGGAATGAGCTCCCGGAGCTTCGCGGTGAGGGCGCGGCCGATGCCCATCGCCCGCTCGCGGTGGACGATCATGGAGAGCGCGTCGACGATGCCGCTCGCCACGAGGATGTCCAGCCGCACGAGATCCGCGGCGCGATACTCGCGCAGCTCGTAGTCGAGCGACGCGTACCCCTGCGAGCGGCTCTTCAGCTGGTCGTAGAAATCGACGATGACCTCGGCCAGCGGCATGTCGTACGTGAGCATCGCCCGGGTGGGATCGACGTAGCTCATCTCCATCAGGATGCCGCGCTTGTTCTGGGCGAGATCCATGATCGGGCCCACGTAGTGCTGGGGCACGATGATCGTCACCTTCATCCACGGCTCTTTGACCTCGGTGATCGTGCCGGGATCCGGCAGGTGCGCGGGGTTGTCGATCGCGATCTCGGTCTCGCCGTGGGTGATGACGCGGTACTCGACCGACGGCGAGGTCGCGATGAGGTCGACGTCGTACTCGCGCTCCAGACGCTCCTGGACGATGTCCATGTGGAGCAGGCCGAGGAATCCTGCCCGGAAGCCGAAGCCGAGCGCCTGCGAGTTCTCGGGCTCGTACACCAGGGACGCGTCGTTCAGGCGCAGCTTCTCGAGGGCGTCGCGCAGCGCCGGATAGTCCTCCGACGACGTCGGGTAGAAACCGGCGAAGACCATCGGCTTCGCCGGCCGGTACCCGGGCAGCGCGGACGCGGCGGGTCGCGTGGCGAGCGTGAGCGTGTCGCCGACGCGGCAATCGGCCACCGCCTTGAGGCCCGTCGCGACATAGCCGACCTCGCCGGTCGCGAGACGCTGGATCGGGACCGCGTCCGGCGCGAAGACACCGAGCTCGAGGAGCTCGCTCTCCTTCCCCGTCGCCATGAGCAGGATGCGGTCGCCCTGGACGACGCTGCCGTCGACGACGCGGATGTGCGCGACCACGCCCTTGTACTGGTCGTAGTGCGAGTCGAAGATCAGCGCGCGGAGCGGTGCGTCCGGATCGCCGCTCGGCGGTGCCACCCGGTCGATGACCGCGTTGAGGATCTCGGCGACGCCCAGGCCCGACTTCCCGGAGGCGAGCAGGATCTCGCCGTCCTTGAACCCGAGCGTCGTGCGCAGGTCCTCACGGACGAGGTCGATATCGATGTTCGGCAGGTCGACCTTGTTGATCACCGGGATGACCTCGAGGCCCTGCTCAACGGCGAGGTACGCGTTCGCGAGCGTCTGGGCCTCGATCCCCTGCGAGGCGTCCACCAGCAGCACGGCGCCCTCGCACGCGGCGAGCGACCGGCTCACCTCGTAGTTGAAGTCGACATGCCCCGGCGTGTCGATGAGGTTGAGCTCGTAGATCTCACCGTCCGCTGTCCACGCCATGCGCACCGCGCGGGCCTTGATCGTGATGCCCTTTTCCCGCTCGAGGTCCATCGAATCGAGGAGCTGGTCGCGCATCTCGCGCATCGTTACCGTTCCGGTGAGCTCGAGGATGCGGTCGGAGAGCGTCGTCTTCCCGTGGTCCACATGGGCGATGACGCTGAAGTTGCGGATGCGTTGGCGCGGATCGGACATCCAACGAGCCTAGGGGACTTCGGCACTCCGGCGCGCGATGCGGGCGCGGAGCGCCGCGGTGATCTCGGCGAGCTCGTGCACCTGGAACACCGTGGCGGCGCCGATGTACGCGATCCCACCCACTGCGACGGCGACGGCGGTCTGCAGCAGCAGCCCGAGCTTCGTTTGCTGCAGGTCGACCGTGATGTTCGTCGCGCGGATGAACGCGAACATCGTGATGCCCATGAACAGGCTCGCGGCGATGACCTTCAGCGACGAGGTCCCGAGCCCGACGACCCGCAGCCGCGCCCGCGGGGCGAGGAGGGCGAGGAACAGCGCTGCCTCGGCCAGCGTCGCGATGGAGTTCGCCAGGGCCAGGCCGTTGATCCCGTAAAGCGGCGCGAACGTTACCGAAAGGACGATGTTGGTCCCGATCGACACGAGGGTCAGCGCGAGCGGGGTGCGGGTGTCCTTGGATGCGTAGTACGCGCGGGCCAGGATCTGGATGAGCGCGTGTCCGGCGAGGCCGAGCGAGTAGAACAGGAATGCCTCCTGGGTCGACTCCCGCGCGGCGGGCCCGAACTGCCCGTACTGGAACAGCAGGTTCACGATCGGCCGGCGGAGCACGATCATCATCACGACCGTCGGCAACGTCAGGAACAGGATCCAGCGGATCGCCTGCTGGAGGATGTCGCGCATCCGTGACTGCTGGCCCTGGGCGGCGTAGTGCGACAGCGTCGGGAACACCGCCGCGCTGATCGCGATGGAGAACACCCCGAGCGGCAGCTGCATGAGCTGGAATGCGTAGTTCAATGCGGTGAGCGATCCCTCCGGCATCTTCGCCGCGAGGAAGGTGTCGACGATGAAGATGAGCTGCACCGCTCCGAGCGCGAGCGTCCGGGGCAGCGTCAGCCGGACGATCTCACGCACGCCGGGGTGATCCAGGTCGAGCGCGAGCTTGTAGCGCGTGCGCCGGAACGTGAGCTCGGGGACCTGGACCAGCCACATCATGAGCGCGCCGACGACGGTCCCCCACGCGAGTGCCTCGATCCCGAGGAACGGGGAGAGGAAGAACGCGAACAGGATGATCACGAAGTTGTAGACGAGCGGCGCGGTGGCCCCCGAGAGGAACTGGCGATACGAGTTCAGGATGCCGGTGAACAGCGCCGAGAGACCCATGAAGATCGGGCTCAAGAGCATGATCCGCGAGAGGTGGATCGCGGTCTCGACCTGACGGGGATCCGGGAACGGAGCCAAGACCGGCACGATCCATGGCGCGAGGAGCCACATGATGGCCGAGACGCCCACCAGGAGGAGCACGATCGCGTTCATCACGCTGGACGCGACCCGCCAGGCCTCGTCCTCGCGCTCCTTCGCGAGATATCCGGTGAAGACCGGAATGAAGGCGCTGGCCAACGCGCCGGCGACCAGCAGATTGAAGAGCGTGTCGGGGATCCGGAAGGCGGCCCAGAACGCGTCGAGCTCGGGAGACTGGCCGAACTTCGCGCCGATGACCGAGAGGCGCAGCCATCCCAGGAGCCGGCTCGCGACGAGCGTCACGATCATGAAGAGCGAGGCCCGGCCGACGCTCATCAGCATGTGCGTCGAAGTATGAATACACTGACGCATATGGCAAAGAAGAAGCGCTCAGCCCTCAAGCGGATCCGTCAGGCACCCCGCCGCGCCGAGATCAAGACCCTCGCCCGCTCGACGTCGCGTACCGCGGTGAAGACCGCTCGCGCCGCCATCGACGCGAAGTCCGACGGCGCGGCCGACGCGGTGAAGGCCGCGGCCAGTGCCCTCGACAAGGCCGTGAAGCGCGGTGGGATCCACAAGAACGCCGCCGCCCGGCGCAAGAGCCGGCTCGCGAAGCGCACGGCGAAGGCGAGCGCCGGCTAGGCCGAACCACGCGCGAAGCGCGGGAACGTGTCCGTTCCCGGATAGCGCGCCGCGTCACCCAGCTCGAGCTCGATCTCCATCAGCCGGTTGTATTTGGCGACCCGCTCGCTGCGGGACAGCGAACCCGTCTTGATCTGTCCGGTATTCAGCGCGACGCAGAGATCCGCGATGGTCGTGTCCTCGGTCTCGCCGGAGCGGTGCGAGATCACCGCCGCGAAGCCGGATCGGTGCGCCAGCTCGACCGCCTCGATCGTCTCGGTGAGCGTCCCGATCTGGTTGAGCTTGATGAGGACCGCGTTCGCGCAGCCCTCGGTCACGCCGCGGCGGATCCGCTCGACGTTCGTGACGAACAGATCGTCGCCCACGAGCTGCAGCCGGTCGCCCAACGCTTTGGTCAGGGCCTTCCAGCCGTCCCAGTCGTCCTCGGCCAGGCCGTCCTCGATCGAGACGAGCGGGTACTTGTCGCGCCACTGCGCGTACTTCTTCACCATGCCGGCGCTATCGAGCGTCGTTCCCTCGCGCGCGAGCGTGTACCGGCCATCGGCGAAGAACTCGGTCGCGGCCGGGTCGAGCGCGATGGCGCAATCGGCGCCCGGGCGGTAGCCGGCGGCGGCGATCGCTTCGAGGATGAGCTCGATCGGCTGTTCGTTGGTCGTGAGGCCGGCGGGCGCGAAGCCCCCTTCGTCGCCGACGCCCGTGCCCATGCCCGTGTCATGGAGGAGCTTCCTCAGCGCGTGGAAGATCTCGGAGCCCATGCGGATCGCCTCCTTGAACGTCGGGGCGCCGATCGGGGCGAGCATGTATTCCTGCATATCCGCCGAGTCCGTCGCGTGCTTGCCGCCATTCAGGACGTTCATCAGCGGCACCGGCAGCGTGCGCGCGTGGACACCGCCCAAGTAACGGTAGAGCGGCTGGCCCGTGGCGTTGGCCGCCCCCTTGGCGGCGGCGAGCGAGACGCCCAGGATGGCGTTCGCGCCGAGCTTGCTCTTGTTGGGCGTGCCGTCCAGTTCCAGCATGGCGGCGTCGAGCCCGTTCTGGTCGAACGCGCTGCGGCCGCGGATGCGCGGCGCGATCTGCTCGTTGACGTTGCGGACGGCCTTCTGGACGCCCTTGCCACGGTAGCGCTTGGGGTCGCCGTCACGGAGTTCGAGGGCTTCGTGCTCGCCGGTCGAGGCGCCGGAGGGCACGGCGGCCCGTCCGAGGGCGCCGCCCTCGATCAGGACGTCCACTTCAAGGGTCGGGTTTCCGCGTGAGTCGAGGATTTCTCGGGCGTGTACATCTTCAATAGTAGTGTGCATGGCGCGGGAGGCTAGGAGGCAGGCCCCCGTCCAGTCAACCCGTTTGGCCCTGGAAATCCGCCCAAGTGCAGATTGGACACAGGCTTGACCCTTGTCACAGGGGGCCCCTATCGTCCCTTCCATGCAACCTTCGCGCACCCTCAGCCGTAGGCGGCAGTGATGGTCCCGGGCGCGCCAGAGATCGACGAGACCGAGGTCATCCGCCGATGTCTCAAGGGGGAGGAGCGGGCGCATCGCGAGTTGATGGCCCGCTACGAACGCCCGGTCTTCTCGGTGGCGCTGCGCATGCTGCGGCAGCGGGAAGACGCTGAGGACGTCACGCAGGAAACGTTCGTGCGGATGTTCAAGGCGCTCGAACGGTACGACCAGGCAAGACCGTTTGCCGCCTGGCTGTTCACGATCACATCGCGGTTGTGCATCGACGTGATCCGGCGGCGCAAGAACCGGCCGGTGGCGCTGGTGCGGCAGGAAGTCGGTTCGAGCGAAGAAGAAATCATCGACATCCCGGACATGAGCCCGGGGCCAGAAGTGTTGGCGCAGCACAACGAAGAGGAGCGGCGCGTGACGGACCTGATCGAAGCGCTGCCGCCGCATTACCGGATCGTCGTCGTGATGCGCCACCAGCAGGACATGGCGTACGAAGAAATCGCCGAAGCGCTCGGTTTGCCCCTGGGCACCGTCAAGGCTCGTATTCATCGCGCACGTGCGTTGCTCGCGCAACGTATCGGAGGGCAACCTTCGTGACACACCAGGATCGCAAGACTCCCGCGCCCCGCACCCCTGAATGTCCGGATCTGGGCACGCTGCAGGATTTCCTCGAGGGGCTGCTGCCCGAGGCGCAGATGAGTTCGCTGCGTACGCATATCGGCGGCTGCACACACTGCACCGTCGAGCGCGTACGGTTCGAGCGGTTGTTCGAAGCGTTCGACGCCATGCCGCTCGAAGCGCCCTCACTCGCGCTCACCGAACGCGTGCTCGATCGCGTGTTGCCGGCGCGGCGGCAGGCGCGTTGGGTGCGCCGCCTGGGAGTGGGTTACGCGGCGGCACTCGTGGCATCACTGGTCGGTG
>JANMCU010000099.1:0-4299 GCA_031361415.1 Chloroflexota bacterium
GCGACCAGCCCGGTGAGGGCGACCTTCGACGCGTCGGTCACGCGGTGAAACATCGACTCACCGAAAAAGGCGCCGCCGAGCGCCACTCCGTACAGCCCGCCGGCCAGCCGATCGCCCTGCCACACCTCAACTGAGTGCGCGAACCCGAGCCGGTGCAGTTCCCTGTAGCTCTCGATGATGTCGGCGTCGATCCACGTGCCGGGGTCGAGGTCGCGTCGATCGATCTCGGCGCACGCGTGGATGACCTCGTCGAACGCGCGGTTCACATCGATCAGGAATTCGCCCGACCGCACGACCCTGGCCAGTCGCGCGGGCACATGGAATTGATCGAGAGGAATGATCCCGCGGGGGTCAGGCGAATACCACCGGATTTCGCCGCTCTCGACCGCCATCGGAAACCATCCGCTGCTATACGCCGATATCAGCAGGTCGGGAGGGATCATTACCCGGCGTCAACGCAGCACGAGCACGGCACAACGGCCGCGATCGAGCAACGCCCGCGCCGTCTCCGTGTCCCCTCCATGCGAGGCGGGCGCCACGACGATCGCGAGATCGACGGCATGCTCGTTGGTGTATCGCACCAGCTCAGCCTCGGTGGGCCCGGTGCATAGCGCGATCTCGACGCCCAGTCGCTCCTGATCCTCCATGGAAATGGTCCGCTCGAGCCACTGCCGGGCTTCGGCCTCCATCGCCTGGTGGATCTCCGGCAACCGGTCCGCGCTCACCTCCGCCGTCCATCCTGCCGACAACGGTTCCTCGACCGTGTAGACGACGTGGAGACGCGCCGCGAACGACTCGGCAAGCTGACGCGCGAATGCCACGGCCGGATCGAAGGCCTCGTCCGAACTGCCGTGCAGTAGAATCACTCTGATCTTCCCGCGAATCATCATCGGCACTCCCGCTTTGCGTCGCTGGTGGCTCTCGTCCGCCTCCGATGGCAATGGCGGAACCACTCCCTATTCTGTATGATGGCGCGTTCGCACACAAAGGAGAAGCCAGATTGCCGAAGCTTACAGTTGAAGGATTTGGAACGGTTGACGTTGAAAATGGCAAACGACTCGTGCTTGCGGTCGAGCAGGACGCGAAGGTCGATATTCTGCACGCGTGCGGCGGCAACGCGCGTTGCACGACGTGCCGCGTCGAGTTCATCGAGGGAGAGCCAACGAAGATGACCGCGGCCGAGCGCGCGGTGCTTGCCGCGAAGGGCGTGACCAACGCTCGGCTGTCGTGCCAAACCGTCTGCGATCACGATATGCGCATACGCGCCATCAGCCGTCTCGAAGGAAGCGGCCGTCCCGATCCCGGTCCCACGCCTGCCTCCGAGATCACCCCACCGCCGGTGTGGACGTAAAAGGGCTCATGGGGCAGGACTCAAGGCTCAGGGGCTCAGGGGCTCAGGGCTCAGGGCTCAGGGCTCAGGATAACTAGCGCTTCCTGTAGCGCTTGCGAATCGTCGGCACGAGATACTCGTGAAACGCACGCTCGAAGTCGTAGCGCGGCGCGAATCCCCAGTCGCGTCGCGCGGCCGAATCGTCCACGTCGGCCGGCCACGAGTCCACGATGCCCTGGCGCTTGTCGTCGACATCCCAGTCAATCCGGGCCGCGGGAAAGGCCTCGAGCACGACGTCACGGATCTCCGCCGCCGACGGATTGAACGCCGCAACGTTGTAGGCGGTTCGCGTGAGCCGTTCGCGTGGCGCCGACGCAAACGTCATCAGGGCGTCAACGCCGTCCGGCATCGCCATGAACGGGATGCGCGTGTCGGGGCGCACGAAGCAGTCGTACGGCTCCCCTTTCGCCGCGGCGTGAATCATTTCCGGCGCGTAATCCGACGTGCCTCCGGACGGCATCGTCATCGCCGAGATCAACCCAGGGAAACGCACCGACCGGAAGTCGACGCGGCCATGCGGGCGTTCGGCGGCAAGCTGCTTGTAGTAGCGCGCGTAGTACGTGCCAAGGTGCTCGCAGTACAGCTTGTTGCAGCCGTACATCGTGGTCGGGCCGTTGTACTCGTCTTCGCCGACGCGGCCCGCGCGTGCCTTGGTGGCCAGATCGGGCAGGCCGAAGGCGGCAATCGACGACGGGTAGATGAAGACCACCGGACGGCCATGCGACTCTGCTTCGTGCTGGGCGAACTCGAGCAGGTGCAGCGTGCCTTCGACGTTGACCTGATGGGCCGTGGTCGGCGTGAACTCGGAACGGGTCGAGAGCAGCGCCGCCAGATGATAGATGGTGTCGACTTCGAACTCGGCGAGGATGCGCTCGAGCAGCGCCGTGTCGAGAATCGACCCGGTGAACTCGCGCTGCACCAGACGAGCGAGCGACGGCTCGAGCGGATTCACGTCGAGTGTCACGACCGACTGGCGGCCGTCCTCGGTGATCTTCGCGATGAGACCGTGACCGATCTCTCCTCCGGCGCCCGTGATGAGCACCACCGGCTTACGCATCGTTCCTCCCACTGTGACCGTCCTGGAATCCAAAATCATGGACAGTAGTCTGAATCCGTCAGGCGCATCGGTAACAGGCGCGTTTCACGCTTGTGTCAGGTGCATGACCTGCCTATGATACGCGCCATCCCTGGTCCGGCCGGGCGCTACGGCTGGCTCCACGGATACACCCGAGTACGTCGGCGGGTCTCGGCGTCGGTCCGGCACCGCGATCACGGTGCAACAGCACCACGTAAGACAAAGATGGAGGAGTACGGCATGGTTCGCGTCTGCGCACTTGGCCTCAGCGTTCTTCTGGCCGCGTCGTCGGTGTCTGCGCAGGTTTCTGCAACATCTGGATCAATCAACGGCAAGGTGACGGACAACTCGGGTGGCGTGCTGCCCGGCGTCACCGTCACCGCGTCGAGCCCCAGCATGCAGGGTACCCGCACGGATGTGACGAGCGAGACCGGTGATTATCGCTTCCCGGCCGTTCCCCCAGGAGACTACAAACTCGTTTACGAACTCGCCGGCTTCGGCACCGTCAACCGCGAAGGGGTGCGAGTCGGCCTCGGGTTCACGGCCACAGTGAACACCGAACTTGGCGTCGCCAGTCTTCAGGAGACCGTCACCGTCAGTGGCGCCTCCCCAATCGTTGACGTATCGTCCACGACCACCGCAGCGAGCTTCGGCGAGCAGCGATTGGCGGCGTTGCCGAACGCGCGCGACTTCTGGAGCGTGCTCGCGGCGGCACCGGCCATCGTCATGACCCGTATCGACGTGGGCGGCAGTGCGGCCGGCACGCAGACGGGCTACGCGGTCTACGACACGAAGGAAGATCAGCACCGGCCGATGGTGGAAGGCATCGTCAACACCGAGGGCACGGGCGGCTCGGGCTTCTACTACGACTACGGGTCGATCGACGAGGTCGCCATCGAGACCAAGGGGCATACGGCTGAAATGCCCTGGCCCGGCGTGTGGTCCAACTTCGTCGCGAAGTCGGGCGGCAACACCTACCACGCCAAGTTCTACGCGGACTACCAGAACAAGGGAATTCAGCGCAGCAACATCGACGACTCGCTGACCATTCTCTGCCCGGGCGGACGCTGCGGACAGCTGCAGCCCTCCGACCTCAACCGCCTCGAGAGCTACCACGACCTCAACGGCGACGTCGGCGGGTACGTGAAAATCGACAAACTCTGGTGGTACAGCTCGCTGCGCGATCAGGATGCGCAGAGTCTGCTGCCGAACTTCCCGGTGAAGCCGTTCGAGACGCGCCTGCGCAACATCACCGGCAAGGGCACGCTGGCGGTGTCGACCAACAACAAGGTTGTGGCGTTTGCGCAGTGGGGCCAGAAGCAGCAGCCGAACCGGCTCGATACCTTCCTGGTTGCGCCGACGGTTGCTATCCACAACAGCGCCGACTCGACCTGGAACCAGTCGTACTGGGCGCACACATACAAACTGGGCTGGGACAGCGTCGTCAACGACAGAATGTTCTTCGAGGTCCACGGCGGCCAGTTCCACTACCTGTGGCCGAACACGCGCAACTCCAGCGGTCCGGCCTATCAGGACCTCACCACCAACATCGTGAGCGGCGGCAACCAGGATGGCTGGTTCCGCGACATCACGCGCAACCAGGTGCTCGGATCGCTCAACTACTTCAAGGAAGGCTGGGGGGGCAGCCACAACTTCAAGTTCGGCGGCGAGTTCTTCAACGAGCGCTACGACGACCTCCGCGGACAGGACGGCAAGGGCCAGGTCCCCGGCGACGTGCTGATGGTCTTGCGGGGCGGCCTGCCGTCGGAAGTCGTGCTCTTCCAGTCGCCAACCACGTCGCTGAACGGTCTGTGGACGACGGGGCTGTACGCGT
>JANMCU010000255.1:0-15864 GCA_031361415.1 Chloroflexota bacterium
CCAGATCCTCCACCAGCTTCGCGAAGCGATCGAGGCCGCCCGGACCGCGGCCGCGCTCGAGGCGACGATCGAGCGGCTGTTCATCGTGGCGCTCCGGACCGGTCGCCGGGCACGATCATGGCAGCGTGGCCGCCGCCGCTCCCTGGGGGACGTCGCGGTGGAGGTCATCGAGGGAGCAATCGGATCGATTCGGGATCGGGACATCCTCGTCGTCGGTGCCGGCCGGATGGGCGAACTTGCGGCCCGGGCGGCGGCTCATGCGGGCGCCCGTCTGACGGTCGCGAACCGCTCGATCGAACGGGCCCACGCGCTCGCGGTGGCGGTCGGCGGGCACGTCATCGAGCTCGACCCCGGCCCGGCCGTGGCCCCGTTTGCGGCCGTCATCGTGGCCCTCGGAGGGCCGTGGTTGATCGCACCGTCAACCGTCGATGGCCTTGCAAATGGCACTGCCTTCGTGGTCGAGCTCTCCGTCCCGTCGGCCATTTCGGCGCTCCTCGCGAAGCAGCTCGCCGACCGGCTGGTGACGGCCGACGACCTCGCCCTCCGGACGAACGAGGACCGGCGTGGGGATCGCGCTCCGGATCGCCGATCCGACGCGCTGATCGAGGCGGCGGTCCGGGAGTTCAGCGACTGGCTGGCGCGCGGCGACTCCCGGGCTGCCGCCGACGCATTGAACAGGCGCGCCGACCGCGAGCGCGAGGCCGAGCTCGCGGCGCTCTGGCGGAAGCTCCCGACCCTCGAGCCCGAGGCGCGCGACGCCATCGAGGGCATGACTCGGCACCTGGCGGCGCGCCTGCTGCGGGAGCCCCTCGAGCGCCTCGGTCGGGACTCCGATGGCGTCGACGAACGCGTCGTGCGGGACCTGTTCGCCCTGTGATCGGCGCGCGGATCGCGATCGGCTCACGCGGCAGCGCGCTCGCCCTGGTCCAGGCGCGGCTCGTGATCGCGGCTCTCGAGCGAGAGGGCCGAACGACCCGCCTCGTGATTGTCGAGACCGATGGCGACCGCCGGGCCCCCGATACGGCGTGGGGCGAGGGCGCGTTCGTGGCGGCCATCGAACAGGCCCTCATCGACGGCCGGATCGACGTCGCGGTTCACAGCGCAAAGGACGTCCCGATCGACCAGGATGTCCGCCTCCGGATCGCCGTGTACCTGCCCCGTGCAGACCCGCGCGACGCGCTCGTGGTGCGAACCGACAGCGTCGACCGGCGGCTCGCGGATCTCCAGCCCGGGACGCGGGTCGGCACCGACAGCCCGCGCCGGACGGGGTTCATCCTCGCCCAGCGGCCAGACCTCGTCGTGCGCCCGCTCCACGGCAACGTCGACACGCGCCTGCGACGTCTGGAAGCGGGCGAAACCGATGCCCTCGTGCTCGCCTGCGCCGGTCTTGACCGCCTGGGCCTCGGGGCGCGGATCTCGGAACGCTTCGCGGCCGACATCATCCCGCCGGCCCCGGGTCAGGGCGCGATCGCGCTCCAGATCCGGCGCAACGACGCCCGGATGCTGGGGCTGACCGCTGCGATCGACGACCGACGCACGCGGGTCGCCGTCGAGGCCGAGCGGGCGTTCCTCGAGACGTCGGGCGGCGGCTGTCGCGCGCCGATCGGTGCCCTCGCCACGATCCACGGATCCGAGCTCGAGCTCCTCGCGGGCCACGCGAATCCGAATGGGTCGACGATGACCGTGGGACGCCGGCGCGGGCGGGTCGGCGACGGTCGCGCGCTGGCGATCGATCTGGCGATGGAGCTTCTCCCTGCCTCGCGCGCGCCGAACGCGGAATCGGAGCCCGCCCGCCCGAGTCCTCGTGTCGTCGTCACGCGCGCCCTCGACCAGTCGGCCGAGCTCGTCGAAGCTCTTCGGGACGCCGGCGTCGCGCCGATCCCGGTGCCCGCGATCTCGATCGAGCTCGATTCAGCGCATGGCGGACTCGATCGAGCCGCTGGATCGCTCCATGCGTACACCTGGGTCGTCGTCTCGAGCGCCAACGGAGCGCGGGCCGTCCTTCGAGCCGCGGAGCGGATCCTGACCGAGCTTGGCAGCCCTCGGTGGGCCGCAATCGGGTCGGCGACGAGCTCGACCCTCGAACACGAGGGGGTCGAGGTGGCCTTTCGACCGAGTCGAAGCACCGGCCGCTCGATGGCCGCCGAGCTGCCGTTGCAGGCCGGCGACCGGGTCCTCGTCGTCAGCGGAGATCTCGCCGACGGCGAGCTCGTCGACGGCCTCCGTGCGCGCGGTGCCGGCGTCGACGACGTTGTCGCCTACCGGACCCACGAGGCGCCTCCGACGTCAAGACACCTGCTTCGAGAGGCGATCGCCGAGGGTCCGATCCACGCCGTGGTCTTCACGAGCGGCTCGACCGTACGCGGCCTTGTGGCGCTGGCCGAATCGGATCACCTGGACGTTGCCTCGATCCCGGCTGTGTGCATCGGACCAGAGACGGCCCGCGTGGCGGCGAGCGCGGGGTTCCGGGTGATCGCCATCTCGCCCGCCCATGACGCCATGGCGCTCGCCCGGACCACCGCCGATGTCCTCGCCCGTCAGTTCCAGGAGATCTCGTGATGCTCGACATGCCGTCGCCCCCGATGAGCGCGACTGGCGCTCCCGATCCGACGGGGCCCGACCGCCCCCGACGCCTGCGTCGCACCCCGGCGCTTCGATCGCTGGTTCGCGAGACCCGCCTCCACCCGGCGATACTCATCGGGCCGCTGTTCGTCCAGCCGGGCAACGGCGTCCACAGCCCGATCGGCTCGATGCCCGGCGTGTTCCGAGTGTCGCCCGACGTGGCCGCGGAGGAAGCCGCCCGTCTGGCCGACCTGGGAGTCGGTGGCGTGATCCTGTTCGGCCTGCCCGAAACCAAGGACGCCATCGGGTCGGACGCCGATGCCGACGACGGCGTCGTGCAGGAGGCGTTCCGGCGCATCCGCCAGCTCGACCTGTCGATCGTGACGATCGCCGACACCTGCCTGTGCGAGTACACCGATCACGGCCACTGCGGCCCGCTGGCTCCGGACGGAAGCGTCGACAACGACGCTGCGGTCGCACGTCTCGCCGCAGTCGCCGTCAGCCAGGCGCGAGCTGGGGCCGACATCGTCGCCCCGAGCGCGATGATGGATGGCCAGGTCGCCGCCGTTCGCCGGGCGCTCGACTCGGCGGGGTTCGCCGACACCGCCATCATGGCCTATGCCTCGAAGCACGCCTCGGCCTTCTACGGTCCCTTCCGCGAGGCCGCCGACAGCGCTCCGTCGTTCGGGGATCGGCGGGCCTACCAGATGGATCCCGCCAACGGTCGTGAAGCCGTCCACGAGATGGCCCTGGATGTCTCCGAGGGCGCCGATATCCTGCTCGTCAAGCCGGCCCTTCCTGGGCTCGACCTGATTGCGGCGGCCCGCGCCCGGTTCGACATCCCGATCGCCGCCTATCAGGTGTCCGGCGAGTTCGCGATGATCGCCGCAGCCGCGGAGCGCGGCTGGATCGACGGCCGGAGGGCGATGACCGAGGCCGTCACCGGGATCGTCCGGGCGGGCGCCGGGATCGTGATCACCTACGCGGCGGCCGACCTCGCCACCTGGATCCGGGACGAGCGATGAGCACGGACGAGCAGATCTACATCCAGGCGCTCGGGCTCGCCCTCGACCCGTCCTGGCGCCGCCGATCGGACGACGAGCGGCATCGAGATGGCTGCGACTTCGGCGCCGCCTACGCCGACATCGAAATGCGCGGTGGCCGGACGATCAGCTACTCATCGGTCGGTCTGGAGGCCGGCGTCGACGTCCTCCTCTGGCGCATGGCGCCGACCGTCGACGCCCTGGAGGAGTCGGCCGCCGCCTTGTTCCGCGCCGGTCTCGGGCGATGGCTGACCGTCACCCACTCCCTGATCGGGCGGATCGGTCCCTCCCAGTACGTCCGCAAGCCGACCGAACAGGAGCAGTCGCTCTTCTCCGGCGAGCGGTTGCGCTACCTCGTCGTCTATCCGTTCACGAAGTCGACCGACTGGTATCTCCTGTCGAAGGAGGCCCGCCAGGGCGTGATGAACGAGCACATGCGGGTCGGTCATGAGTACCCGACGATCCGCCAGGCGCTGGCGTACTCGTTCGGGCTGGACTCGCAGGAGTTCGTCGTCGCCTACGAGACCGACGATCTCGTCGCGTTCGGCGACCTCGTCCGGGCGCTTCGCTCGACCGAGAGCCGGCGCTCGACCGTGACAGACACCCCGATCCTGCTCGGGATCCATCGCCCGATGGACGAGATCCTCACCCTCCTCGGGGCGGCGTGATGGGCGGCACCGGGACGGCGTCGCGGAGCGCCGCCCTCGTCGAGCGCGCTGGGGGTCTCTTCCCGGGCGGCGTCAACAGCCCCGTCCGCGCCTTCCGGTCGGTCGGGCGCCCGCCGCTCGTTCTCGAGAGCGGGGACGGCGCATACGTCCGGGATGCCGACGGGCGGCGCTACATCGACTACATCGGAGGCTGGGGTCCGGCGATCCTCGGTCACGCCCATCCCGCGGTCTCCGCGGCGATTGCCCGGGCGATCGGCAACGGCCTCGCCCTCGGTGCGACCCATCCGTCCGAGATCGAGCTCGGCGAGGCAATCCGCGCGGCAATGCCATCGATCGAGCGAATCCGGTTCACGTCGTCCGGAACCGAGGCCGTGATGAGCGCCGTGCGCCTGGCGCGGGCCGCGACCGGCCGCGACCTGATCGTCAAGTTCGCGGGCGCCTACCACGGCCACGCCGACGGCATGCTCGTGGATGCGGGCTCCGGCATTGCGACCCAGGCGATCGCCGGCAGCCCGGGCGTCCCGGCCGCCGTCGCGGCGACCACCGTCATTCTGCCGTACAACGACCTGGCGTCGGCCACCCTGGCATTCGCCGAGCATGCCGGCCGGATCGCCGCGGTCATCGTCGAGCCGGTCGCGGCCAACACCGGGGTCATCGTCCCGATCCCGGGCTTCCTCGACCTCCTGCACGAGCTCACCAATGCAGACGGCGCCCTCCTGATCTTCGACGAGGTCATCACCGGGTTCCGCGTCGGTCGGGGAGGGGCGCAGGCGCGGTTCGGGGTTCGCCCCGACCTGACCACCCTCGGCAAGATCATCGGCGGGGGCATGCCGATCGGCGCGTATGGCGGACGGGCCGACCTGATGGCCCTGATTGCCCCAGCGGGCCCGGTCTACCAGGCCGGCACGCTGTCCGGGCATCCACTGTCGATGGCGGCCGGGATCGCCACCCTCGCCGAGCTGACAGCCGACGGTTACGTCCGCCTCGAGGAGACGGTCGCTGATCTCGCCGTCGGGCTGGCGGCGGCGGCGTCTGCCGCTGATTGCAGCGTGTCAATCGCCCGGGTCGGCCCGTTGCTCACGGTCTTCTTCCGGTCCAGCGTGCCGGTCAATGCGGCGGAGGCGCTGGCGTCGGATCGCGGCGCCTTCACCCGCTTCTTCGGCGCGATGCTCGACCAGGGCGTGCTGCTCCCGCCGTCGCCATTCGAGGCGTGGTTCCCATCCATGGCCCATGGGCCCGAGGAGATCCAGGCGACGCTCCGGGCGGCCGCCATCGCGTTCGAGGAGACCGCCGCGTGAACGACCGATTTCTCCGTGCCTGCCGGCGCGAGCCCGTTGACGCCACCCCGGTCTGGTTCATGCGCCAGGCCGGCCGATCGTTCGCGGCCTATCGCACGCTGCGCGAGCGCTACGGGATCCTCGAGCTGGCGAAGACGCCGGACCTGTGCGCCGAGGTCACCTTGATGCCGGTTCGCGAGCTGGGCGTGGACGCGGCCGTCCTCTTCGCCGACATCATGCTGCCGCTCGAGCCGATGGGGGTGGGTGTCAGGATCGAACCCGACGTCGGGCCGATCATCGACCAGCCGATCCGCTCGGCGGCCGACGTGGCTGCCCTCCGGCCGTTCGACCCGGCGGAGGTGTCGTTCACCCTCGACGCGATCCGGCTGGTCCGCCGCGAGCTCGACGGTCGGGCCGGAGTGATCGGCTTCTCCGGCGCGCCGTTCACGCTGGCCTGCTACCTGATCGAAGGCCGCCCGTCGCGCGACTTCGCGACCGCCAAGGCGTTCATGTACCGCGAGCCGGCGGCCTGGCACGACCTGATGGAGCGGCTGTCCACGATGATCGTGGCGTATCTGCTGGCACAGGTCGAGGCCGGAGCCGACGTCGTCCAGCTCTTCGACAGCTGGGTCGGCGGCCTCGGGCCGCGCGACTATCGCGAGTTCGTCCAGCCCCATGTGCGGCAGATCTTCGCGGCGCTCGAGGGGCACGTTCCGACGATCCACTTCGGGACGGGCACGGCCGCCCTGCTCGAGCTGATGGCCGCCACCGGCGGGGATGTCATCGGGCTCGACCACCGGGTGTCATTGGCCGACGGGTGGCGGCGGGTCGGCTTCGACCGGGGCGTCCAGGGCAACCTCGACTCGGCCCGACTCCTCGCCGGCTGGGAAGCAACACGGGCCGGCGCGCTGACGATTCTCGACGAAGCCGGCGGGCGCCCGGGTCACGTCTTCAACCTGGGCCATGGCGTCCTGCCCCAGACCGACACGGTCCTCCTTCGGCGGCTGGTCGATCTCGTTCACGAGCGGACCACCCAGGAACCTGACGTCGCCGAGGCCGTCGACGCCGAGGCGGCTCGATGACCGGGTGGGACGGGCAAGGCGTGCTGCTGATGACGTACGGCTCGCCCGCCTCGCTCGGTCGGGAGGATGTCCGCGCCTACCTCGCTCGCGTCCGCGGCGGCCGCGAGCCTGACGCCGGGCTCGTCGACGAGTTCACCCGGCGCTACACCGTGATCGGCGGCTCACCGCTGATCGGCATCACCCGCGATCAGGCGGCCGCACTCGCGGCGGTCCTCGACTGGCCGGTCGAGGTCGGCATGCGCTTCTCGGAGCCGTCGATCGAGGCGGGCCTGGCCGCCCTCGCGGACCGGGGTGTCGATCGCGCGGTCGCCATCGTGCTGTCGCCGCAGTACTCGCCATTGCTGATGGACGGATACGCCGGCGCGATCGAGGCCGCATCGTCCGCTCTCGGCTCGCGGGCGCCGGCAACGACGATTGCCGGTGCCTGGCACGAGGAACCGGCGTTCGTCGGGGCGCTTGCCGGCCGGGTGCAACAGGCCCTCGATCGGCTGCCGCCCGCCGAGCGGGACGGCGTTCGCATCCTCATGACGGCGCACAGCCTGCCCCAGCGCGTCGCCACGATGGAGCCGGACTACCTCCGGCAGCTCAGCGCGACGGCCGAGGCCGTGGCCGCGGCAGCTGGTCTCGGGCCGGATCGCTGGACCTTCTGCTGGCAGAGCGCGGGTCACGAGCCGGGCGAATGGATGAAGCCCGATTTCGCGGACCTGATGCCGCTCATCGCCGACACCCCGGCGCGCTCGGTGATCGTCTGCCCCGTCCAGTTCCTGGCGGACCACCTCGAGATCCTGTACGACGTTGACGTCGGCGCCCGTGAGCAGGCCGAGGCCTGCGGTGTGGCGTTCCGTCGGATCGAGTCGCTGAACGCGGATCCGGGACTGGTCGCCGCCCTCGCGGCCGCGGCACGGGAGACGATGCTGGGCAGCCGCGCGGTGCCGGAGCCGACGACCCGCTGACGCCCGTCGCCGGCCCGCTGGCCCGCCGACGCCGGCCCGCGGCTCGCTCCGTCGCGGTGGGCGCGTGCTCATACTCCGGCGATGACGTCGACCGCTCAGGACTCGACCGCGCGACTTGGCCTGCGCGCCAATGCCGGGCAGTTTGCGCTGCTGGTCGGAGTCAACGCCCTGGTCGGCGGGATGGTCGGCCAGGAGCGGACCGTCCTTCCCTTGATCGCCGATCGGATCTTCGGGCTGACCGGACTCACCGCGATCCTGACGTTCGTCCTCGCCTTCGGCGTGACCAAGGCGTTCGCCAATCTCGCCGCCGGCGCCCTGGCCGACCGGTTCGGTCGCAAGCCGGTGCTCGTCGCCGGTTGGCTGCTCGGGCTGCCCGTGCCCCTGCTCCTGATCTGGGCGCCCGACTGGCGCTGGGTCATCTTCGCCAATGTGCTTCTCGGGCTGAACCAGGGCCTGGCCTGGTCGAGCACGGTCATCATGAAGATCGACCTGGTCGGTCCTGCCCGGCGCGGCCTGGCCATGGGGCTGAACGAGGCCGCCGGCTACCTCGCGGTCGCGGTCACCGCACTCGCCAGCGGGGCCATCGCCGCCGAAGCCGGGCTCCGGCCGGCACCGTTCTTCCTCGGCCTGGCCTATGCCGGCCTCGGCCTCGGGATCTCGGTTGTGTTCGTCGGCGAGACGCGGGGTCATGCCCGACTCGAGCCATCGATCCAGCCGGCCCTGTCGTGGAGGACCGTCTTCGTCCGGACGACGATTCGAGATCGGTCGCTGTCCGCGGCCGCCCAGGCCGGCCTCGTCAACAACCTCAACGACGGACTGGCCTGGGGCCTGCTGCCGCTGTTCTATGCCTCGCATGGTCTCGCGATCGGCGAGATCGGTGCCCTGGCGGCGACCTACCCGGCCGTCTGGGGGCTGGCCCAGGTCGGGACCGGCGCACTGTCCGATCGGATCGGACGGAAGGGCCTGATCGTCGGTGGGATGCTCGTCCAGGGTGCGGCGCTCGGGTTGATCGGCATTTCGACGTCGTTCGACCGCTGGCTCCTCGGCGCGGTCTTCCTCGGCCTTGGCACCGCGATGGTTTATCCGACCCTCCTGGCCGCGGTCGCCGACGTCGCCGCCCCGGCGTGGCGAGGCGCGGCGATCGGGGTGTACCGACTGTGGCGAGATCTCGGTTTCGCGGCCGGCGCGATCGTCGCCGGTGTCCTCGCCGACCGGGCGGGCATGCCGTTCGCGATCGGCGCGATCGCCGGGCTGACCGCTGCCTCCGGCTTGATCGTCCAGTTCCGGATGCGGGAGACGCGCCCGGGCGAGCTCAGTTCGTCGACCGCAGACGGGGATTCATGAGGGTCCGTCGCCCAGCCGATCGAACAGGTTCTTCGTCATCCGCGCCACACGCTCATCGAGCGGAGTGGCCACGCCGCGATAGGCGCGATCCCCATACTCGTCAAGGGCCCACGACCACTGGAACGTACCCGCCGCGAAAACCGTAGCGCCCGATTCGGCGGTGTAGATCGTCGCGTTGTGGACGGACGGGTTGCTCGGCTGACCACCCTGCGGCTCAGCGCGGATCGCCGGGACCACAGAGCTCGCGGCGAGGATCCGCGTCCCGGGCGGCGCGTACTGGGGGTAGAACGTGTCGTACTCCTGGCCCACGAGATTGACGATGCGGTCGCCGTTTCGGAGTCCCGTGCCCGCGTACAGCCAGTGGTCGGCGCCGGCGACGACCCAGTCCGCGACACGCTCGACGATGTGGCCGTACATCTGGCCGACGACGGCGGCCTCGGGGTCGTTGACCGGCGGCTCCCGCCAACGGCACGTCGCGAGGTCCGGCTGGCTCGTCGCCAGTGGGTCGAGCGCCGCCGATTTGAAACAGACGACTCGACGGGCCGGCCCGAGCGGAGACGGCTCGAAGCGGACCTGCCAGTACACCTCGTTGGCCGACAGGAACGCGACGTTGACGCCGCTCGCGATCGCCGTCTCGAGCGTCGTCCGCATCGGTCGCGACCAGTATTCGTGGTGGCCGGCGAACACGAGCAGGCGGCGGCCTGCGATGACCTCGGGATGAAGCTCGAGGTCGACGTCCACGACGTACTCGACGGCCCGTCCCTCGCGCTCCTGCCAACGGATGAACGGCAGCTCCCAGCGGGGCATGTAGCCGACTCCCTGGAACTGGACCTGCGGGCGATCGAAGCTGACCTGCGTGGCACGCCGGCCGCCGGCATCGACCGGGGTATCGGCCGTCGATGCGTCGTACAGGTCCGCTCCGCCCCACATGTTGTAGGCCTGCCAGGTTGTCGCCGCGCTCACGAACAGGACCGGCGCCGGCGGGCCTTCGGGACTGGCCCGGATCGTGAACGTCGCGCCGCCGGGCGTGCCGATGTCCGGGCGCGCGACGAGCAGGTAGACGCCGGTCGGCCAATCCGGCGGGATGACGAAGCTCAGCGCCGCCCGACTGTCCGCCTCGGTCATCCCCGTATCCGGGTCGATCCGGGTCGGTCCGGGAGCAGAGGCCCTGACGGCGCGGTCGATCCGGACCTGGCGACCACCGTCGCCGCCGTACCAGCCGAGCCGGTACCACTCGAGATCCACGACAGCCGCGCTCGCGAGGTGAACGGTCAGCACGGACCCGGGAGCTGCCGATGCCGCGTCGAGGAAGACCTCCGCCGCCGGGTGATCGCCCGTCCCGCGCAGGTCCCAGCCACGATGGCCAGGCCGGCGGTTCTCCGTGGCAATTGCGGTCTCGCGCCTCTGCGCCGGAACGGCCGACGACTCCGGTCCTGTCCGAGGCGAAGCCGACGTGCCAGGTTCGGACGCCTCCGGCGCGCGCCGATTCGAGGGCGCAGGGGCGGGTGGGCCAGCGCACGCCGCAAGGATGGCGGCCGCCGCAGCGGACAAACCGGCGCCCAGTGTTGCGCTGAGGAACTGGCGGCGGTTCATCGGCGCTCCAATCCTACGCACATTGCGGGAAGCAACGCGCGGTCGGCGCGCCGGGTTACCCGAATGAGCTCCTCGACCCGATCGCCCGAGTTCGATTCATCTTCTGCCTGACGCTGCCGTCGTTTCGGCTTGCCATCTGGCGGAATATACGTATACTCCCACGTATAGTCACACCGACGCGACAGGGAGTTACGATGTCCTGGTGCCGAACAAGACCATCTACGTCTCCGACGGGGACCTCTCCCTTTACGAACGGGCCCAGGAGCTGGCCGGGGGCAATCTCTCCGCCGCGATTGCGAAGGCCCTCCGCCGGTTTGTCGATGTCGAGGACGGACGCCGCGAGGGCTTCGACGAGATCACCGTCCGCGTCGGCCCGAAGGCCGGTCGCAAGGTCCGCTTCACCGGCGTTCTTCTCGGCACGTGGGGCAACAACACGACCGCCGTCAATGTCTATCGAAGCCGCTCCGGCAAGTTTGTCGTCCACACCCAGCGGACCGCGGACTGGACGAGCCGTGACGCGGAAGGCAAGCCCGGCGGGTGGCGGAGCTGGCTCGGGCTTGGCGATTTCAGCTGGGTGGGCTCGACAGGCGATTCCACGCTCGAGGTCGTCGCAACGGTCGACGAGCTTCGCGAGAAGCTCCCGCCTGAGCTCTTCGACCTGGTCGCGGCTGCGGCCAGGCAGCCGGCGGTCGAAGACCTCGACATCTAGGCGCGCCGATCGCCAGGAGCCGGGACGATGACCGGGCTCGGGACCCCGCTCGCGATCCACGCCGTCGGGCTGCGCCGGTCGTACGGGACGCACACCGTGCTCGACGGCATCGACCTCGCGGTCGCCGCCGGAACGGTATTCGCCCTCCTGGGCCCGAACGGAGCGGGCAAGACGACCACCGTGCAGATCCTTTCCACCCTGCTCGCTGCCGACGGCGGAGAGATCCACGTTGCCGGCCACGACGTCCGGCGCGAGCCTGACGCCGTGCGCGCTGCGATCGGCATGACGGGTCAGTTTTCGGCCGTGGACGGGCTCCTGACCGGTGAGGAGAACCTGATCCTGATGGCGGATCTCCTCCACCTCGGCAGGCGCCAGGGCCGAAAACGTGCCGCCGAGTTGCTCGAGACGTTTGACCTGGTCGAGGCGGCGCGAACGCCCCTCGCCACCTTTTCGGGCGGGATGCGCCGCCGGCTCGACCTCGCGATGACCCTCGTCGCTCAACCGCGGATCATCTTCCTTGATGAGCCGACCGCCGGCCTCGACCCGCGCAGTCGGCGAGCCATGTGGCAGATCGTCCGGGACCTTGTCGCGACTGGCGTCACGATCTTCCTGACGACGCAATACCTCGAGGAGGCTGACCGGCTCGCCAGCCGGATCGCGGTCCTCGACGAAGGCAAGGTGGTTGCCGAGGGGACCCCGGACGAGCTCAAGCGGCTCGTCCCAGGCGGCCACATCCGGCTCGAATTTGCCGATCTCGCCGAGCTCGACAGGGCCGCCGGCACGTTCGAGGGCGCCGCGCGTGACGACGAGGCGCTGACCCTCCAGGTGCCGAGTGACGGTGGCGTGGGCTCGTTGCGGAGCCTGCTCGACCGACTCGATTCAGCGTCGATCGAGGTCGATGGGCTGTCGGTTCAGACGCCCGATCTCGACGACGTCTTCCTGTCCCTCACCAGCCATGACGACCGACCGGCAGTCGCACGATGACCGCGTTCTCGGCTTACGTGACCGACTCAGCCACGATGGTCCGCCGCAACGTCCGCCACATGCGTCGCTACCCGATGTTGTTCTTCATCGCGGGGATCCCTGTCGTCTTGCTGCTGCTCTTTGTCTTTGTCTTCGGCGGCACGCTCGGCGCGGGGCTCGGCGGCCTGACCGGCGGTCGCGTCGAATATGTCGCCTACGTGACACCCGGGATTCTCCTGTTCACCGTCGCCGGCGCCGCGCAGGCAACGGCGATCGCAGTCGCGATGGACATGAAGGAAGGGATCATCGCCCGATTCCGCACCATGCCGATCTCACGGGCGTCGTTCCTGACCGGCCACGTGCTCGCGAACGTGGCCCAGACGATGCTGGGCGTCGCGATCGTCGTCGGCGTTGCGGTCCTGATCGGGTTCCGGGCGACGACCGGACCCGTCGAGTGGGTCGCGGCAGCCGGCCTGCTCGCCCTCACCGCCCTGGCAATCACCTGGATGTCCGTCGCCCTGGCCCTCGTAAGCAGGAGTGTCGAGACCGCGAGCAATCTGCCCATGCCCTTGATGCTCCTGCCGTTCTTCGGGAGCGGGTTCGTTCCGACCGCTTCGATGCCGGATCCGTTGCGCTGGTTCGCCGACAATCAGCCGTTCACGCCGATCATCGAGACCGTGCGTCGATTGCTCCTCGGCGGCGAGGTTGGCGGCAGGGGATTGATCGCCGTCGTCTGGTGCGTCGTGATCACCCTGGTCGGGTATCTGTGGGCGCGAAGGATGTACAACCGGGATCCCGCGCGGTAGATATCCGCCGATCGCCTCGAAGAGGAATCCACGATGACGTTCGGCGCCCATGTGGTCCAGCGTGCCCCGATGGGCGTCATCGGTGATACTCGGCCGGCGGGCTGAGGCCGCCCTGATCACTCGTCCAGCGAGGACCACATGGATCTGCTCGTTGCCGCGCTGCCGACGTTCCTGGCGTCGCTCGTCGAGGCCGTCGAAGCCCTGACGATCATCCTCGCCGTCGGCGTCACTCGCCAGTGGCGATCGTCGCTCTACGGGGCGCTCGTCGGGCTGATGGTCCTCACGATCCTGATCGCGATCTTCGGCACCGCGATCGTCCTGTTCGTCCCGATCAACGGCCTGCGGATCGTGATCGGTGGTCTGCTTCTCATCTACGGCCTGCAATGGACGACCAAGGCGATCCTGCGCGCGTCGGGCGCGAAGGCCAAGCACGACGAGGAGATGATCTACGCCCGCGAGGTCAAGCGCCTCCGTGAGGAAGCGCCCGTGCCGGCCGAGGGAATCGACGGCATCTCGTTCGCGGTCTCGTTCAAGGGCGTCCTCCTCGAGGGCCTGGAGGTCGCCTTCATCGTCATCACCTTCGGCTCGAACTCGGGCCACATCGGTGCCTCGGCGGTGGGTGCGATCCTGGCGATCCTGCTCGTCGTCGCGGTCGGTCTCATCGTCCACCGGCCGCTGAGCCGCGTGCCCGAGAACGGCCTCAAGCTCGCTGTCGGCCTGATGCTCATCACGTTCGGGACGTTCTGGGCGGGGGAGGGGATCGGGATCGAATGGCCCGCCGGCGACCTGACGATCGTGCTCCTCCTCGTGCTGTATGCGGCAACGGCCATGGTCGCGATCTCGGTTGCCCGGCGCGTTCTCGAGACGCGTCGAAGCCGGACCATTCCGGCCGGGTTTGGCGGCCCGGCCCGATGAGGTACGTCAACCAGTTCTTCCGCTTCCTCTACGACTTCCTCGTCGGAGACGCATGGGAGCTGTTCGTCGGGCCGATCGTCGGTCTCGGCGTCGTCTGGCTGCTCGTCCAGCTCGGCGCCCCGGTCGCGGTCACCGGGCTCGCCCTGTTCGGCGCGGTGGTCGTCGTCGGCCTGACGCACCTGGCGCTGGCACTGCGCGGCTCTGCGTAGGGGCCGACGACGAGGCTCGATCGCGTCGCGAGGCGCTCCTCCGCGAAGCGCCCGCGACGTCGATCTGCCAGCTACGGCCGGATCGCCACCTTCAGCACGCCGTCGCGACGATTGCTGAACAGGTCGTACGCCTCGACGATGTCGTCAAGCGCGAACCGGTGGGTGATGAGCGGCAGCGGGTCGAAGCGACCTGACTCGACGGTGGCGATGAGCCGCCGCATCCGCTCCTTGCCGCCCGGGCAGAGCGTGGTCACGACCCGGTGCCCGCCCAGCCCGGCCGCGAACGCGTCGTACGGCATCTCGAGCTTGCCCGAGTAGACGCCGAGGCTCGACAGCGTGCCGCCCGGCCGCAGGCAGCGCAGGGCGTTCTCGAACGTTCCCTGGGTGCCGAGGGCCTCGACGGTCACGTCGGCCCCGCCGTCGGTCAGGCGCTTGACTTCGGCGACGACGTCGACCTGGGTGAAGTCGAGCGCGACGTCGGCCCCCATCCGCCTGGACATCTCGAGTCGGACCGGGTCACTGTCGACCCCGATGACAAGCGACGCACCCATGAGCCTGGCGCCGGCTGTTGCGCACAGGCCGATCGGGCCCTGGGCGAAGACCACGACCGCGTCGCCGATCTTCACGCCGCCGGACTCCGGCCCGCTGAAGCCGGTCGAAGCGATGTCCGAGAGGAGAACGACCTGCTCATCGGTGACGTTGTCGGGGATGAGCGTGAGGTTTGCCTGGGCCGACGGGACGAGGAGGTACTCCGCCTGCGCGCCGTCGATCGTGTTGCCGAAGCGCCAGCCGCCGAGTGCCTCGAAGCCGTCGCCGTGGCCGCACTGGCTCAGGTTGCCGGACAGGCATGCGCGGCACTGGCCGCACGGCGTGATCGCGCCGACAAGCACGCGCTGGCCGACCTCATAGCCGGTCACGCCGGCGCCGAGCTCGTCGATCACGCCGACCGGCTCGTGGCCGATGACCAGCCCGGGTCGGACGGGGTACTCGCCCTTGAGGATGTGGATGTCGGTGCCGCAGATCGTCGTCGTGGTGACGCGGATGACGGCCTCGCCGACGCCGGCTCGTGGCTTCCGCACGGACTCGACACGGATGTCATTCGGGCCATGGAACACGGTTGCGCGCATGTTGTCCGTCCCGCGGATCGCGGGTCGCGGAGTCTCGGCAACGAGGGTCATGGCTGGCCTCCAATGTGGCGGACCGAGAGGCGGCGGGGCGCGACTCGTCCTGGTTGACGCCTGTTCATGGACCTCACTCTGGAACTGCGACTCGGTCGGGCACAGGGCCATAGGTCATCGCGCAGGACAACGGAGGTCCCGAACCGACGTCAGGGTCCTTTTCGGCCGGCCGGCTTCGAGGTCTCCGATCCGTTGGATGGCCCAAGGACAACGGGCCGTTCGTCACTTCCCCTGCCTCACCCCTCGAGCGCAGACTCGTCTGTGCGCTGACCGACTCGCTACGGCGAGGGATCGTGCGGGCTTGACGATCCTGACCATGGTTGGCCTGACTGTTGAGGAGGAGGCGTGGCGTGGCCATCACGGCTGATCCGTGCGAGACCCTCGAGCGCAAGGTGAGGATGCGCGTGCGTGACGACGAGTCCCATCGGCGCCTTGCCGAGGTGCTGACCGAGGTCGCGGTCGCGGCCATCCACCCGGCACGTCACCTTGGCGTCGGTCGCTCGGCGTCTGGCGGCATGCTCGAGGACCCGATCGAGAGCGCGACGCACGCCGCCGTCGAAAC
>JANMCU010000003.1:0-5161 GCA_031361415.1 Chloroflexota bacterium
GGTTCGCCGGCGCCAGTGAACGCCCGGCGGGCGATGTCGCCGGCGCCCGCTCCGACGAGGGGCAGACCCTCGAGCGACGACCCGACCTGGGTTCCGGCGTCGCGGATCGCGTCGCCGCCCCGTGAGAGGGCATGGCCCGCCTCCGCGAACCCGGCGATCGTCGCGTGGATCCGGTAGGCGACGACCGACCAGAGCGCGACCCATCCCCATGTCGCGACATCCGCCAGCACCTCCCGCCGGCGCCGACCGGGAGTCTCACTCCAGAACGTGACCATCGGAGCCTCCTGTGGGAGGCGCCAGTCTACTCAGCGAATTGGCCCGCCGGTCACCCGTGGGCCTACTGGACGATGAGATCGCGGACCTGGAGGACCGCGCCCGGGTCATGGCTGACCACGTCGAAGTCGAGGAAGACATCGGCCTCTTCGACGCCCGGATACCAGCCGTGCTGGTAGTAGTTTTCGAAGGGGCGATCGGTCGGATCTGCCGGACGGATCCGCATCGAGACGCCCTCGTCATCGAGGATGAGCGTTTCGAGGGGCAGCTGACCGAGCGTGACGCTGGCTGCGGCGAGCACGCCATTGGCGATCCCGGCCGTCCCGATCCGAACTTCATATCGCCCGTCGTGATCGATCGGGATGTCCATGGCGGCGACGTTCAACGGTCGCGCCGCCTTGGTCGCGCTCGCGTCGATCGCTGGCAACGGCGTTGCGCAGTTGGTCGGATTGCCGGCGGCGTCCTCGCCGCCGCAGGAGATATCGCGATAGCCGTCGATCGGCGTTCGGACAGTGATGACGGGATGGTCGGTGCAGGCGATCGATCCCTGGCTCCCAACTCCGCAGTTGAAGGCAGTGTCCCGGGACACCCCATCGGGAGTGGTGATTCGGATGATGACGGCCGCGCCGCCGCCGGAGCGGGAGCGTATGCACAGGACGGTCCGGCCGTTCGGATCAGTCGGGCAGACCAGGGGCGGCTCTGTCAGGAGTTCGACCGTGGCCGCCGGATCGTCGACCGCGAGCCGCTGCCGCGCCATTTCGACGATCGCCGCGCAGCGCCTCGGGCTGAAGCCGAAGTCGATGCAGCCGGTCGGGAATTGACGGACCAGCTGAGAAGCGACCGGGCGGCCATCCCCAGCCGCGCGATCCAATCCAGAACCGCTGCCAACGGACGCGGCCGCGACGACGAGCAGCCCGACCACGGCGCTCAGATTCAGTCGACGACCGTGCATGACACAAGTCTGTGCCCCGGGTCGACGCGTGGTCGACCGATGAATACCCGCAAGCGCCGCTTGCGTGGGCTACATCCGGAACACGCCGAACCGCGTGTCGGAGATCGGCGCGTGGAGCGCTGCCTCGATCCCGAGGCTCAGGACCCGCCGAGTGTCGAGCGGGTCGATGACCCCGTCGTCCCACAGGCGCGCGGTCGCGAAGTACGGCGATCCCTCGCGCTCGTAGGTCTCGAGGATCGGCGCCTCGAACGCGTCCCGCGCCGCGTCGTCGGCGAACGGCCCGCCGACCGTCGAGAGGACGCGGGCCGCCTGGGTGCCGCCCATGACCGAAATCCGCGAATTCGGCCAGGTCCACAGGAACCGCGGCTGGTACGCCCGGCCGGCCATCGCGTAATTGCCGGCGCCGAACGAGCCGCCGATCAGGATCGTGAACTTCGGGACCTCGGCGCAGGCGACCGCGGTCACCATCTTCGCCCCGTCCTTGGCGATGCCGCCGGCCTCGTACTCGCGGCCGACCATGAAGCCCGTGATGTTCTGGAGGAAGACGAGCGGGATCTTGCGCTGGGCGCACAGCTCGACGAAGTGGGCGCCCTTCAGAGCCGATTCGCTGAACAGGATCCCGTTGTTGGCGACGATCCCGACCGGCCAGCCGTCGATGTGGGCGAAGCCGGTGACGAGCGTCTCGCCGTAGCGCGCCTTGAAGTCGTGGAATCTCGACCCGTCGACGAGGCGGGCGATGATCTCGCGGACCTCGACGGGCCGGCGGGCGTCGATCGACACGGCGGCATACAGCCCGGCCGACGTCAGGCCGCCGCACGGGTCGACGGCCGGCGGCTCCGGTGCCAGCCGATCCCAGGGCGCCGGCGGCGGGCGGCGGTTGAGGTTGGCGACGATCGAGCGACCGAGTGCGATCGCGTGCTCATCGTCGAGGGCGAGGTGATCGGCCACGCCCGAGATCGCGGTGTGGACGTCGGCGCCGCCGAGGTCCTCGGCGCTGACCTCCTCGCCGGTGGCGGCCTTCACCAAGGGCGGACCGCCCAGGAAGATCGTGCCGGTCCCTTTCACGATCACGGTCTCGTCGCTCATCGCGGGCACATATGCGCCCCCGGCCGTGGATGAGCCCATGACGAGCGCGATCTGGGGGATCCCGGCGCCCGACATCCGGGCCTGGTTGTAGAAGATCCGCCCGAAGTGGTCGCGGTCCGGAAAGACGTCGGCCTGGAGCGGCAGGAATGCGCCGCCGCTGTCGACGAGATACACGCACGGCAGGCGGTTCTCGAGCGCGATCTCCTGGGCTCGGAGGTGTTTCTTCACGGTCATCGGGTAGTAGGTTCCGCCCTTGACCGTCGCGTCGTTGGCGACGATCACGCAGGTCGAGCCCTCGATCCGGCCGATGCCGGTCACGATGCCGGCACTCGGGGCATCGTCGTCGTACATGCCGGTGGCGGCGAGCGGGCTCAGCTCGAGGAACGGCGCGCCCGGGTCGAGGAGCCGATCGATCCGCTCCCGGACCGGGATCTTGCCCCGTTCGCGGTGTCGGGCAATGGAGCGGTCGTCGCCGCCTGCGCCACGGTCCGCAACGGCCGCCTGCCTGGCGCGGAGGTCCGCGACGAGCGTGGCCATCGCGTCGTCGTTGGCCCGGGTCTCCGGGCTGGCCGGATCGAGGCGGCTCCGCAGGACGCGCATGGTCAGAAGGATAGGTCGGAACTCCCCGTCAACGACGCTCTTGACCGCGGGCCGAGCGACAGTGATGATGTTTGTGTCATCAGGAGGACCGATCGATGTCGATGGCGAGCCGGATGCTCCGGCATGCGCGGAAACGGGCGGGCCTGACCCAACGGGAGCTCGCAGCGAAGGTCGGGATCCCACAGGAGACGATCGCCCGGATCGAGACAGGCCGGGTCGACCCACGGGTCGGCACCCTCGATCGCCTGCTCGAGGGCTGCGGCTTCGGCCTCGAGCACATGCCCCGGCTCGGGATCGGGATCGATCGGTCCGTGATCCGCCGTCTGATCGAGCTGACGCCGAGCGAGCGACTCGAGCTCGGGATCGCGAACGACCGGGCGATGGTCGAGTTCTGGCGCGAGTTCAAAAAGGTTGCCGAATGAGCGAGCTGCCCCGTTTCGACCCGGCTGAGCTGCTTCGCCGCCTTGCGGCAGCCGATGTCCGGTTCGTCATCGTCGGCGGACTTGCCGCCCAATCCCACGGCTCTCCGTCCAGCACCGACGACCTCGATATCTGTTACGCCCGCGATGTGACGAACCTGCGAGCGCTCGCCGCGGTCCTCGACGATGTTGCCGCCATCCGACGAGGGCTTCCGCCGGACGCTCCGGCGATGCCGCCTCTCGATGCTCGAACGCTTCGGGCAGGCGGGTTGTTCACGCTTTCAACCCGGTTTGGCGATTTCGACCTCCTCGCTGACCCGGATCCGGGTTTCGACTTCGAGCAACTCTCCTCGCACGCGGTCAGGGCGACCGTCTACGGGATCCCGTTGCTTGTCGCCAGCCTCGACGACCTGATGGCGATGAAGCGCGCCGCTGGCCGGCCGAAGGTCCGGATCGAGCTCGAGATTCTCGGCGCGTTGCGCGAGGAGCTCGACCGGCGACCCTAGCTCCGCTTCGACCCGACGATCGCGCGGATGGTCAGAACGCCTCCGGCGATCCCCATCGTCGAGCCCGCGACCAGCCATGCCGTCAGGTCGGGCGGGGTGCAGCTCTCGCCGGCCCGCGCGTTGTCCTGCGCGCAGCTCCGGTTCGCCAGCGCGATGACGAGGAGCATCCTGGCCCCGGTCCCCACGAGGAGACCCGTGATGGCCGGCACCGATCGAAGGATCAGAGCCGGGACCGCGAACACCACGAACAGGATCACACCGAAGACCGGAACGTAGACCGAGAAGCCCGCCCAGGTCCCGAGGACACAGCCCGCCAGCCAGTCCCCACGTGGATTCACGGCCGGGCACACCAGCGCAGGTCGGCCCGACCGAATCCGCCGCTCGGCGGGAGCCCGGCCCGGATCGACGCCTCGTCGAACCGTGTCACCGGCAGCAGGTCGACAGGCAGGCTGTCGGCGGCCGGCAGCGGTTCGACGATCCCCTCGGCGAGGATCCGGACCTGGGCAACGGAGATGAGCGGAACGGTCATGACCGCCTCGGCGGCAGCCGCAACGAGTCTTTGGACGGCGATTGGCAGCGGCACGAGCACGGGCCGGCGACCGACGACCCTGGCGACCAGTCGCACGGCATCGGACAGGAGGAGCTCGTCGGGGCCGACGACTGCGAAGGTCCGGCCCGACATGCGCGGGTCCCCGATCGCCGCCGCGCCGAGGATTCGAGCCACATCGTCGACGGCCACTGGGCGAACCGGCCGGCTCCGCATCCCGACCAGCCCGAATACCGGGAAGGTGTGGAATGCGTGACTCAGATGGTCGAGCATGTGATCGCCCCGGCCGTGGATCACGCCGGCCTTCAGCACGGTCCAGTCCAGGCTGGAGCCGCGGATGATCTCCTCGGCCGCCCACTTGCTCTCGTGATAGCCGGACCCGCAGGCGGGCCGAGCCCGCAGGAAGCTGAGCATCGCGATCCGCTCCACGCCTGACGCCCGGGCGGCCTGGACGACGTGCTGCGTATACTCGACATGAACCGAGCGGTAGGTCTGGTCGCCGAGCTCGCGGTTGATGCCGGCGCAATGGACCACGGCAGCGCAGCCGACGAGCGCCCGGTCGACGTCGTCGTCTCGGCCGATCGCGACGACCTCGTGACCGGCGCGCCGAAGCCGATCGGCAACGTGTCGGCCGACGAACCCGGTGCCGCCGGTGATCGCGATCCTCATGGCAATTCGCGCGCGAGGCCCGGGTGGGACGTCGACGGAGCGATCACGATGTGTACCGTTGTCATCACCACGACGGGTGCCTCCGTGCTACCATTTGCTAGCAAGTTAT
>JANMCU010000009.1:0-5495 GCA_031361415.1 Chloroflexota bacterium
CCGCGAATCGTCGTGGAGATCCGTCCGGTACAGCCCCGTCTCGGCCCAGCGCTGCTGCCAGCGGGGCTCGATCGCGGTTGGATCGTAGCGCTCGATCCGGGTCTGCTCGGTGTCGGTCGTCACGTGCGGCTCACGGCTCCGGGTGGAGAACGACCCCCGGCCGCTCCGGCAGGGGGTCGTGGATTGTCGGTGTTCGCCGGCGCGGAATGTTGGTGGAGCTAAGGGGGCTCGAACCCCTGACCTTCTGAATGCCATTCAGACGCTCTTCCAGCTGAGCTATAGCCCCGCGCCGGAGCGCGAACGATAGCACACGGTCCTTCCGGATCGCCATGTCCGATCAGGGGGTCGGACTCGCCGGAATCCGCCCCTGGACGGTCGCGGCGAGCCACATCTCGCCCGTCGGAGCGACTTCGACGATGTACTCGGGATGGCGCAGCTTGAAGATCTTCGCGGCCGTCGTCGGATTGGAGCCGCCGCAGTCGACGTGGAACGATCCGACAGGCGGCAGGGTCGTGTCGAGATCATGGACCGTTACGTCGACGCCGGTCCCGCCGAGGCAGCTGATCACGATCCGGATGTCGCGCTCCGTGCCCTCGAGGGCCGACGACATCGAGTACGAGGTGGCGGCGAGGTCCAACGTCGGCCCGATCGCCTCGTGCTGGCCCCACGTCGCGTCATCCGCGGTCGTCGAGAACGGCGGGATCTCGGACGCCACCATGACCCGCCAGACGACCCGGGGATCGGCCACGACGAAGATCTGGGCTCCATTCCGCTCGACCAGTCCGATGTCGTCGGCGTGGACGGCTCCGTCGCAGGCGACCGCCGTTGTCGAGGTCGCGTCGATCGCGAGCGACCCGTCCTGGGCTCGGCTCCCGAACAGGAAGCGAACGGGACCCGGTCCGGCGCACGAGGTCAGGACCCGATAGGACCGGCGCGGCGCGACGGACCCGACCTCGATCGGGGCGATCGTTTCGATCGGGGCAGGCGATCCCGCCCAGGTCGGTTCGACCGTGTTGCTCGCCCCCTCGGTCAGCTGCTCGTCGCCCGCAGGCGGCCCGAAGGACGTGTCGATCGTGGTCGCATCCGATGGCGGTCCGACCGGCGCGGCGACGACGATCCGCCAGCTCGGCGAGCCCGAGGTCTTGATCCCGAGAGAATCGCCGGCCACGAGGTCGACCAGGCGACTGGACGGCGCCCCGTCGCACGAGAACGGCTCGCTGCGACCGGGGACGTCGGGATTGCCCATGATGACCTGGAGCTGCAGGTCGACGCTCCCGATGCAGGCGACATCGACGGCGTACGTCCCGGTCGCGCTGACCGGGGCGAAGTGGACCGAGCGGGGATCCGGCGTGGTGCCGGCGTCCGGTCCCTGCTCCGGGCCGACCGATTGGGCCCGGACGATCGTCGCCGGGTCGCGCGACCCGATGAGCTCATCGAGCGTCGACAGCGTGTCCCGGGCGATCCCGCTCGAGGGCGCGGCCGAGGACACCGGGCCGGACGGCGGCGGCGAGCCAGGCGGCGTGACCGCCGTTCGCTGCTCGAACCAGCCACCCGCGAGGCCGACGAGGCCGAGCAGCGCGACACCCGCCGCGGCCGCCAGGCCGAGGCCCGCCAGGGGCCCGATGCCGCGACGCCGGCTCAGTGCACGGCGCCGTTCGAGCTCGGCGGCCGTGATCGTGAAGGCGAGGCCATCGCCTTCGGCCTGGAGCGCGGCCCGGAGCTTCTGCTCGAGCGAGTGGTCATGCATGACGGGCCTCCGCGCTGCTGGCAGGGTCGAGGGTCGTGTCGCCGACGGACCGGCGGAGCCGATCGAGAGCGGTCTGAAGCTGGGCCTTGATCGTGTTCGGGCTCTTCCCAAGCGCCGCGGCCACGGCCTCGACCGGCAGGTCGCTGTAATAGCGGAGGACGACCGCGGCCCGCATCGCCGGCGGCAGGTCGGCAACGCTGGCCAGCAGGGCAACGCGACTGGCCGCATCGCCGGCCAGGTCGCCGGGTGCGGCGCGGTCAGGGACCAGGTCGAGGCCGACGAGCCGGGAGCCGCGCCGCCGGAGCGCGAGTGCCTTGTTCGTCGCGACCTTGAGGAGCCATGCCCGGACCGCGCTGTCGTCGCGGATGGAGCCGCCCTTCTCGAACGCGGTGAGGAGCGTCTCGATCGTGACGTCCTCGGCAGCGAGGCGGTCGCGCAGGATCAGGAAGGCGACTGCCTGGATCTCGCGACCGTGCACAGCGAGCAGCTCGGCCAGGGTCTGCGGTCTGCGGCGGCGGAGCGCCTCGACGGTCATCGTCCCCCTCGGATTCCGGCGGTCGTCAGCGGGTGACGATCCTGCTCTCGCCAATCAGATGCCCGGGCGAGGCGGTTCGGGCTAGTGTGGCGGGCGGCGCATCCTTGGCGTTCGGCGCCGAGAGTCCGACCGGCCCGACCACGCTGATCCACGCCCCACCACGGCCAACCACCCTGAACCCCGTCAGCGCGCCGTCGCGAAAGGGTGCGTCGGTGCAACGAGGTACCAGGACGATCGGGCTATGCTGACCTGGACCGTTGGGCTCGGGGCCGCCGGTCGCATCGCTGGAATCGACTCCCCGGGTACGGCACTCTCTCGATCGACCGCACTGTTCAGGGGAGATCCCGCTCATGTCGCTGCTCCGACGCGTAGAACGGGCGCAGCAGGCGCTCGCCGCCTCGGGGTCCGGCCAGTTGGTCCCGGTCATGGACCCGACGCCGCCGCCCGTGCTGCCGCCACAGCCTCGGACTCCCGCCCGCGACGCGCTGCTCCTCGACATCCGACATCGACTCGTCGGCGAGGTGATCAACGCCTTCGACACGCTCCTCGACGACAAGGCGACCGACGTCCGCACGAAGATCGAGGGGATCGTCGACCGGATGATCTCGGCCAACGGGTTCGCCGTGACCCGCGACGAGCGCCTCCGCCTCGTCGACGACATGGCCGACGATGTCACCGGCTTCGGGCCGCTCGAGCCCCTGCTCCATGACGACACGATCACCGAGGTGATGGTCAACGGGCCGAGCCACGTCTACATCGAGCGGGGCGGAAAGATCGAGCGCGTCGACAGCTCGTTCCTGAACAACGAGCACGTGATGAGGATCATCGACCGGATCATCACGCCGATGGGCAGGCGCATCGACGAGATGAGCCCGCGCGTCGATGCCCGGCTGCCGGACGGCTCGCGGGTCAACGCGATCGTCGAGCCGCTCTCGCTCGTCGGGCCTGTCATCACCGTCCGGAAGTTCGCCGCCAAGCCCTACACCGTCGACGACCTGATCCGCTTCGGGACCGCCACCCCGGAGATGTTCGAGTTCCTCCGGGTCTGCATCGAGGCCCGGCTCAACCTGTTCGTATCGGGCGGGACCGGCTCGGGCAAGACCACGACCCTCAACGTCCTCTCCTCGTTCATCCCGAACGACGAACGGATCGTGACCATCGAGGATGCGGCCGAGCTGCAGCTCCGCCAGGACCACGTCATCACCCTCGAGTCGCGCCCGCCGAACCTCGAGGGCGAAGGCGAGATCACGATCCGCCAGCTCCTGCGCAACGCGATGCACATGCGGGCCGACCGGTTGATCGTCGGCGAGTGCCGCGCCGGCGAGGCCCTCGACATGCTCCAGGCGATGACGACCGGCCACGACGGCTCGCTCTCGACCGGCCACGCCAACACGCCGAAGGACATGCTCCGTCGACTCGAGACGATGGTCCTGATGACCGGCTACGAGCTGCCGCTGCGGGCGATCCGCGAGCAGATGGCGTCGGCGGTCGACCTGATCGTCCATACGGCCCGCCTCAAGGATGGCCAGCGCAAGGTCGTCAACATCACCGAGGTCTATGGGATCGAGGACGACGAGATCCTCACCCAGGACATCTTCACGTTCGAGCAGACCGGCATCGTCGACGGGAAGATCGTCGGCGAGCTCAAGCCGACCGGCATCCGACCCACCTTCATGGACCAGTTCCGGAAGGCGGGGATCAAGCTCCCCGAGGGCGAGTACGGCATCCCGGCCGAGGACAAGGCCAAGCCGAGCCGGGTCAGCTCGACGAAAGGCCGCTGGGGCGTCGGCGATTCGGCCGAGGGACCGGTCGCGCCGATTCTGCCCCTCGGCTACGGCAAGGCGGTCAAGGCCGGCGGCATGGTCTACGTCTCGGCGATCGGCCCGATCGTCCCCGAGACGGGCCAGCTCAGCGGCACCACGATCACGATCCAGGTTCGTCAGTCGCTCGCCAATCTCCAGGCCAAGCTGGAGAGCGTCGGAAGCTCCCTCGACAAGGTCGTCTGGGCGAACTGGTCCCTGCGCGATCCGACCGAGTTCGACCTGTTCAACGAGGAATGGATTCGCTGGTTCCCGGGCGACGGCCCGGTCGGCCAGTCGACGCTCATGACCCCGCTCCAGCGGCGGGCCGGCTTCCGCGTCTCGATCGGGGTCATCGCCCAGGCGTAACGAGTCAGGTTCGCGGCAGCCCGCTCGGGATCGGCAGGCCGTTCGGCAACAGGGTCTTCACATCGGTCGGCAGGATCGGCCCGAGGACCGCGAGGACGACGGGCACCGTCGTGTCGCGCAACAGGTGGACCGTCGTCGAGGCGTTGAAGGCCTTCGTGAGGTCCTTGAGCGTGCCCGCGTGGCTGAAGCCGCTGGGCGTTGCGCTCGTCCCGAAGTAGGCGTCGAGGACGACGATCGCCGCCGACAGGATGAGAATCGCCTCGGCGCCGCCCAGGATCGCGCCGAGGGCCGAGTCGACACCTTTCGTGATGCCCTGGACGTGGACCTTGCCGAAGAGGAGCCGGCTCGCGATGTGGAATGCAGCGAGGATCGCCGGAAAGGCGATCGCGTAACCGACAAGGTTTGCGTAGTCCGGCGTCAAGCGGATTCCTTCCGACGATGACGCAACGCGGACGATACGCGGTCGACCGACGGGTCGCACCCGACGCGCATGCCGGTTCGTCGTGGACGACAATCGAGCCGTGACCGTCCCGCCCTACCTCCTCCGCCGCTCGGCCCGGTCGCGGCGACTGCGGATCACGATCGATCCCGAGCATGGGCTGGTCGTCACGGTCCCGGTCGCGACCCGCCGGGGCTGGGCCCACCCCGAGCGGCTGATCGACGACTTCCTGCGCGAGCGCGAGCCGTGGATCCGGCGCCACCTCGACCGCCGGGCCCACCAGCGCGCCGAGCTCAGCGCCCGCGGCGGCCTCGTCGACGGGGCGTCGATCCGGTACCGGGGCGACCTCCACCGCCTGCACGTGTCGGCCGCGACCGCCGGCCGCCGGTCATCGGTCGCCCGGGTCGTCAGCCCGGCCGGACCGGAGCTCCATCTCGGCCTGTTGGCCCGCGACGCCGATCGGGCCGATCGCGTCCTCGAGGCGTGGTTCCGCGAGCAGGCCCGGTTCGCGATCGACGCGACGATCGCCGACCATGGCGCGGCGCTCGGCGTCGACCCGGCCGCCGTCGCCGTGCGCGATCCGCGCAGCCGCTGGGGAAGCGCCTC
>JANMCU010000010.1:0-14253 GCA_031361415.1 Chloroflexota bacterium
GTTCTGGACAACGGCCTTGCAGGACGCCGCACCGGCAGTCCAGAGCTCCGTGGTCAGCGAGATCGTCTGCGCGCCGGACCAGATATAACCGGGGTAGTAGCCCGCATAGGTCGTCAGCACATTGGCCCCGTTCTGCGTGCAGGTCGTCGTGATGAACGGATTCGTCACCCCGACCTTCGACACGTCGTAGGTGACCTGGTCATTCCAGTTCGCGGCGCCGTTGCCGTTGTTGTCGGTCACCATGACGAGACTAATCGAGCCGGTGGTCGTTCCGCCGCCGCCGTGCTTGCCGCCGGTGGAGCCGCCCGCGGCGGGCTTGGCCGCGAGGGCTGAGCCGGCGACGAGGCCGATTGCGATGACGGCGATCAGGCCACCTTCGAGGATGGCACCTGCGCTGTGCCTGAGGATCTTGTGCATGTCGATTCACGCTCCTGCTAGCGGCCGGAGAGGGGTTCCGGCACATCGGCAGCCCGGCTGACTGGCGTTTCCAGCCCCGTGGCTTTGCGTCCCCGGGTCGCCCCGCGTTTGCCTTGATCGATGCCATCACGACCCTGAATCGAGGTGGCGTCGGGCGATGGAGTTCCCGACCACCCTACCCTAGATGGGGGTCGGCTTGCTTTGCATCGAGCGGATAGGCTCCTTTCGCGACGGCGCTGGTCCTGCCTGCTTCTGCTCCGAATGACGGAGTTTCGAGAGGGTGAACGGCCTCAGTGGGCCACGTTGAATTTGGTCGTGGCGATCACCCGCCAGCGACCATTCGAGGAGAAGTAGCCTTCCTCAGCCGTGCACGCAGCGGCGCCCGATGACCAGCGCGTCGACGGCGCGAGGGTCAGGGTTGCGTGGCGGGACGCGTCGACCCGGATCCACTGGCTGAAGAGGTTCGTGGTCGACCGATTACAGGTGGCGTGGACCCACATCCCCTCGTCACCCGGATTTGCGGTGAAGACGGCGGCCCCGCCGAGCGTGGCGGGCGCCACGGTCAGCGACGCGGCGTCCTGGCCGGCCTCGGCGGCTCCGATGATGCCGCCGTTCTGGGTCGCCCCGGCGAGAGTCATGGCGGCGACCCACGCGATCACCGCGACGAGCAGGGCCTCGAGCGCGACCAGGCCAACGTGGCGCATTGTCATCGCCCCGCCCGCACTTGATCGCATTCACAAACCCCCTGGCTGATCGGCCGGCATCCGGAGACCCGGATGAATGTGGATCGTGTGCTGCCGACTACGGCGCGCCAATGGGCGGTTGGTCACGGACCGTGATCCAGAGGTCTGCTCCGGACCCCACGGGACCGCTCGAAACCGGCCGGATCTGCGGGCGATCCGGTGTCCGCGAGCACCGGCGACTCGACGGAAATCTCCCGGGCCGGAGACGCCCTCAGAATTCCGCCTTCGACCCGCCCGATTCGATCACCACGGTCGTCGGATGGTGGGCCGCCGAGACCGAGGCGACGAAGCCTCCGGCGCGAGCCTGCGCGACGATCGCCTGCTCCAGGTCGCGCTCCGATCCTTCGGCGTGGATGAGGGCCGAAATGATCCCGTCGCCGGCCGGACTGTCGCCGGCGCCCGGGTCCTCGAAGTCGACGATGACGTGGCCGCCGTCCGCGAGGTGGACAGCGATCGGCCCGCCGACGACCGGTCTCATGGCTCCCAGCTGACGAGCGCAGCACCGAGCGCAATCACGCCGACGAACGCGATCGACGCGATGCCGGAGCCGGTCATCGTGAGGATTCCGATGGCGACGCCGATCAGCAGCGCCCGACCGACCAAGGCGAAGGCCAGCGAGCGTGAGGGCCCGCGCTCCGCGAACTCCGGCGGCGGATGCCCGATCCGGACCTTGATGTCGCGCGGGCGCTGGACGTTGATCGCCATGCGGGGCATGGTGCGCCGCAACGCGTGCCGGGACCCTCAAGGCTGCGCCGGCCGCCGTTGCGCCCACCTGTCAGTCGGCGCGCCGGGGATGCGATGAAGGGCCAGCGGTACCCGCGCCGGGCGCAAAGTGGCCCGGCAAATCACACCGCCGGGGGAACGATGCTGGACCGCCGGGCCACCGGCCCAACCATGCATCGCAGATGTCCCGTTCGCGGTCTCGCGCGGCACGCTGGCAGCGTCGCGTACGCGACAGCCGCGCGCGGTCGCGTGACTTCAGCTCAGCCGAGGTTGCCGCCGGGCGTCGTCACGTGGACCTCGACGCCGTCGAGCCCGCGGGCAGCCAGCGCCGCCCGAAGCTGGTCGGGCGTGCCGGCCAGCAGCCCGAACGTGCCGTAATGCATCGGCGCGACATCGGTCACGCCGAGCATCTCGACCGCCATGGCCGCAGCGGTCGGGTCCATCGTGAAGTGGCCGCCGATCGGCAGGAAGGCCAGGCTCGGCCGGAACCGCTCGGCGATCAGGCGCATGTCCGAGAACACATCGGTGTCGCCGGCGAAGTAGAACCGGTACCCGTCCTCGAGCTCCACGACGAACCCGACCGGCTCGCCGAGATAGAGCGGTGTCTCGGAGCCGCCGTAGTAGTCGCCCGACGAATGGTCGGCCCGGACCATCGTGATCTTGAGCCCGGCAGCCTCGACCGTGCCGCCCTTGTTCATCCCGATCAAGCCGTCCTTGTGGGCATAGTTGCGGCCGAGCCACAGGCTCATCTCGTGGATGCACGGCCAGATCGGCCGCGTCCGGCTGGCGATGGATACGGCGTCGTGGAAATGGTCGTCGTGGCCATGGGTCACGAGGAGGACGTCGCAGCGGTCGACCGCCGCCGGCGGGCGGGGGCTGAGCGGATTGCCGAACCACGGATCGAGCAGGATCGTCTTGCCGCCAGGCGTCATGACCTCCCAGCAGGAATGGCCGTACCAGGTGAAGGTGGCGTTCGGGTTGAGAGCCATGGCTTCGATCCTCACGTGGGGGCGGGGCGCTGCGGGAACTGTCGCCGTCGATCTTGGCGCCTTCGATCGAGGCCTGCAGGGAATGCAGGCCGGTGATCGCACCCGCCGGTTCGGCCGCGCGACCGGAATACGGAGGTGCCTCGGCTACACTCGGGTCGTGCCTGCCGAGCGAATCGCCGAGAATCTGGCGTTCATCAACTGGACCGTCCTGTCCGGTCTCGCGTTCGGCTCGTTCGCGGCAGTCGTCCTGGCCCGCCTCCGAACCGACGCGACGCGCGGCTTCCTGGCGTTCACCGCGGCCTGCGCCGTGGCGATCGGGATCCTCGCCTTCCTGTCCGACCAGGCGCTGCCGGCGGCGATGGCCGACGCGCCGTTCCGGATCGATCCCGCGTTCGACCAGCCGCGCCGGGTCGCCCTCGGCCTGTTCTGCGTGCTTGCGGCGGGCTACGCCGTCGCGCTCATCCAGCGTCGCCGGGCACCGCTCCTCGCGGCTGCCGCGCTGGCCGCGTCCGCGACGACGCTCGTGTCGGGCGCCCTCGGCTGGGGCGGCTCGATGCTCATGGCGATCCCCCTCTTGCTCCAGCTGGCCGTCCTGACGATCGCGACGGGCGGAGTCTTCGCCGCGATGATCCTCGGCCATTGGTATCTGGTCACGCCGAAGTTGCCCGAGGCGCCGCTCATCCTGATCTCGCGGATCCTGCTCGCTGTTGTCGCCCTGCAGGTCGTGCTGTTCGCGGTCTGGGTCGCGACGGGCGCCGGGCCCGGCGCCGGCGGGCCGTTCGCGGTCCTCGTCGGGCAGTGGGCGATGTTCGTCTGGTTGCGCCTGATCGTCGGGTTGATCTTCCCGCTGATCGTGTCCTGGGCGGCGGTCCAGACGGCTCGCAGCCGGTCGATGGAATCGGCGACGGGCCTCCTCTACATCAATGTCGGGACGATCGCGGCGGGGACCATCCTCGCGGCCGGTCTCTATTTCGGGGCGGGTCTTCTCGTATGACGATCACCCGGATCGAGAATTGCGCACCGGCCCGGACGGCCGGGGAGGAACGATGAAGAACGACCAGGGCTGGGTGCCGGGCGCGCGGGAGATGCGCTGGATCGAAGGTCTCACGATGCCCCTCCTGCCGGCGCTCGAGGCGATCGAAGCCGCCGCCGAACCGGGCGGCATCCCGATTCTCGACCGGGACAGCGGCCGTGTCCTCGCCGCCCTCGCGGCTGGTCGCCGGCGGATCGTCGAGGTCGGCACGGCCTACGGCTACTCGACGCTCTGGATGGCCCTCGGCCAGCCATCGGACGGGACGATCGTGACGATCGACCCGGATCGCGCTCGGACCGATCTCGCCCGAGCCTGGTGGCGCGACGCAGGCATCGCGGACGAGCGGATCACCGTGGTCACTGCCAAGGCGCTCGACGCGTTCGCTCACGACGATCCGGCCCTCGCCGGGCCCTTCGACCTCGCGTTCATCGACGCGCTCAAGCCGGAGTACCAGGCCTACTTCGACGCCCTCGTCCCGCGCCTGGCGCCGGGCGCGCTCGTCGTCGCCGACAACGTCCTGTGGAGCGGGCGCGTGACCGACGCGGCGATCACCGATGCGAACACGTCGGCGCTGCGCGACTTCGACGCCGTCGTCCTCGGCGATCCGCGCTTCACGGCAACGATCCTGCCCGTCGGCGACGGCCTGCTCATCGCCGGCCTGCGCGGCTGACCGGCCGAGCGGCAGAGCGTCGAACGGTCGAGCGGCTGAGGCGTCCGAAGTGAAGGTTCGCGTCCGGCTGTTCGCCATCCAGCGGGAGCTGGCCGGCGCGCGCGAGGTCCCGATCGAGCTCGGCGACGACGCGACCGTCGAGGACGCCTGGACCGCGATCATCGCTCGAGTCCCGCTCCTTGCCCCGGGCCGTCCGTCGGTTCGGTTCGCCCGAAACGGCGACTATGCGGACGCGTCCACGGTGCTCCACGACGGCGACGAGGTGGCCTTCATCCCGCCGGTCAGCGGCGGATCCGGCGAGACGGGTGGGGCGAGCCAGGCGGACAGCGGCGGCCCGCGCCGGATCCTCGAGCTCCAGGAGGCACCCTTCGCCTCGACGATTCTGGCCGATCTCGAGGCCCGGCTTGCGACCGACGCCGACGGCGCCGTGGTCGGGTTCGTCGGACGGACCCGGGTCTCGCCGGGGACGCCGGCACCCGGCCAGGAATCGGAGGCCGCCCGCCACGCCGGACGATCGGTCGAGTCGCTCGGGTACGAGGTGCACGAGACGATGGCGATCCGGGTCCTGACCACGATCGCCGACGAGATCGCCGAGCGGTTCGGCGTCGAGCGCCTCGCGATCGTCCACCGCACCGGCGAGGTCCCACTGGGCCAGGCGAGCATCGTCGTCGTCGCCGCGTCAGCGCACCGCGACGCCGCCTTTCGCGCGGCCCGCTACGCGATCGATGAGACCAAGGCCCGAGCGCCGATCTGGAAGGCCGAGCACTTCGCCGACGGCCACGTCTGGATCGGATCGCCCGCCCGGAGCGGCCCGGAAACGAGCTGATCGGCGCAACGCCGACCGCGCTGACCCCATACTGCGGTCGATGACGACCGACCTCGGACCGCTCGACCGGATCGTCGAGCGCGCGGACACGCTCGCCGGAGCCTGGGCGGGCCGCGCCCGGGCCTCGACGACGGTCGGTCGCGAACGCGCGATGCTCCGGATGTTCGGCGTCAGCGGGCTCGATGCGGCCGGTCGGCCGCTGGCCTGGTCGGTCGTCGATCGGTATTTCGGCGCCGGCCCGGGTCGTCTCGGCGGCGGGATCGTCCTGCCGTTCGCGATGGCCCTCGCGGAGTACGACCTCGACCCGCAGCGGCTCGCCCTCGACGTAGCCTCGGGTGCGGTCGACCTGGGCCTCGAGGCGGCCCTCCTGCGCGAGCCGGACCGGCGGGCGATCGCCGAGGAAGAGGCGAGCCGGCTCGTCGCTGGCGCGCTCGAGCGGATCGACGCCAACAGGACTGCCCGAACCGAGCTGATCGACCTGCTTGGCGAGCCGCAACAGCCATGGATCGGGGCGGCCGTCGGCGAGTCCGATCTGGCGGGCGCACTGAGCGAGGCGCAGACCGCGGTGGAGGCCGGCGCGGACCTGCTCCAGATCGACGTCCCGATCGGACGTGAGCTGAGCGATCGGCTCCGACGGGCCGGTCGGGATGTTCCAACCTGGCGACCGCGCGACGGCACGCCACCGGCCGATCCCGGTCAGCTCGACGGCGCTCCGAGCGGCAGCCAGCGAGCCTTGAGCAGCCTCCGTCGCGATCTCGACGTGGTCGCCGCCCAGCGCCGCGGGTACGTCCGGCTCGGGATCGTGCCGCCGGCCCTCGGGACCCCGGAGAGCGCGATCGTCGCGGCGTTCGAACGGATCGACATCGCGGTCTCCGATCCACTCGCCGAGATCATCGACGGGCACGTCGCTCCCGATCGGGCGCTCGCCGACCATGCGTTCGGCCAGGCCCTCCTGGCCCGTGCCGGCGTCGTCGTCGAGCTCGGTGCCGGGCCACTCGTCGTCGGACCGGACCTCGCCAGAGGCATTCCGTCGAACCCGTCGTCGCGTGCCGGCCGGGCCCTCGCCCTGCAGCTCCTCGCGGTCGCGATCGCTCGCGGCAACGGCCTGCCCGACGACCAGATCGTCATCGGCGGGCTCACGTCGTGGCTGGCCGGCGAGACCAACCCGGTAGCCTTCGCGGTCGGTGAGATCGCGCTCCGGCGGGCCCTCCTGCCGTCGATCAGGCTCATCCTCGAGGAGCCGCGGGCGGAGGGTCGGGCGACCGGCGACCTGTGGCCTGCCCTCGTGGCGGCGGTTCAGCCGAGTGGCGGGACCGCGGCGATCCTTCGGCGCGCGCCGTCCGCGGCGGACATCCGGGCAACCCGGATCGCGGCGTCGATTGCAGCTGGCGTGGCCGCATCGACCGAGCGACCTCCGCTCGTCGGGGTGGCGCTGGAGCATGCCCGGGCGACGGCCGCGGCCGCCCTCCAGACGCTCGACCGGCTCGCCGAGGACGGCTGGCGGGCCGTGATCGGCGACGGGCCGGCCGACGCGATCGACGTCCGCCTCGGCGCCGACGCGGTTGCCGAGCGCTCCGATCCGTTCGATCCACTCGGCCGGGAGCTGGGCCGGGAGCTGGGCCGGGTCGTCCCGCTCGCGGGCTAGCTCAGCCGCCCTTCCCGGTCCCGCTGCCGATCCACCCGCCACATCAAATCCCCACGAACGAGCGTACCCAACGCGTCGACACGACAGGATTCGGTCGTCTGGGCGTATTGGCCACGCTCATTCATCCGAATCTGATGCCGTGGACGGATCAGGTAGTGGAACCGTGGGCGCGGGGCCTGAGTCGGTCAGCCGCCGGACACGGCCGGGATGACGTGGATCGTCGAATCTGCTGTCACGGGCGAGTCGAGCGATGCCTGCGTCCCATCGACGAACACGTTGATGTGCTCGCGCAGGACCGGGCCGCTGTCGACGAGTCGGTTGCGGACCCCGGGCGTCCGCTCGTCGAGCCGGTCGATCGCTTAGCGGACCGTCGTTGCCTCGACCTCGGTCGATCGGGCCGTCCCCCGGATCAGCGACACGAGCGAGCGGGGCAGGATGACGACGACCGGCACGGGCTCAGTCGACCTCGATCGCCTGCACGCCCCAGATCGAGGGCAGGTTGTCCGCGATCCGTTGCCAGCTCGCGCCCTCGTCACGCGAGCCGTAGAGCTGGCCCGTGCTCGTCCCGAAGTAGACCCCGGCCGGATCGCTGCGGTCGACCGAGAGCGCCTCGCGCAGGACGCCCACGTAGGCATCCTCCTGGGGAAGTCCGTCGCCCTGCCGCATCCAGTTGTCGCCGCGGTCGCGTGTGCGCCACACCGCCAGCGCCCCGCCCGGAGCGTATCGGCCTTCCTCGGGATGGCTGAGCGGGACAACCCAGGCCGTCGCCGCATCGCGCGGATGCGTTCCCATCACGAACCCGAACTCCGATGACAACCCGGCGCTGATGTCGTCCCAGCTCCGACCTGCGTCCCGCGAGCGGTAGACCCCGCAATGGTTCTGCTGGTAGAGGCTGTCGGGCTCGCCCGCAGCCATGACGAGCTTGTGGACGCACTGGCCGGACTCGGGGTGGGGATCGGGCTGAAAGCAGGCGACCACCCCGTTGTTGCGGGCCTCCCAGGACGCCCCGCCGTCCTCGGTCGCGAACGTCCCGACCGCGCTGATCGCGATCCACATCCGGGCGGGATCGGTCGGATGAGGGACGATCGTGTGGCAGATCAGGCCGCCGGCGCCGGGCGACCAGCCCGGCGACTGGCGGCTCGGATGGTCGCGCAGGGCCGAGACATGCGACCACGTTGCGCCGCCGTCGTCGCTCCGGAAGAGGCCTGCCGGCTCCACTCCGGCGTAGATCGATCCGTGGGCCGGCGTGACATTCCAGACGGCCGGGATCTTCGGGCCGTCATCGCCGTACGTCAGGCCCTCCGACGAATGCGTCCAGGTCGCCCCGAGGTCGTCGCTCCGGAACACCGCCGCACCGAACCACGGCGAGCCGCCGCCGGCATAGATCGAGCCGGTCGAGGGGTCCCACTGGAGATCGTGGATCGGCCAGCCCTCGCACATCGGCTCGGACACCGTCCAGCTGGTGCGATCGGCCCCGCCGTCGAGGATGAAGGCGCCCTTGCGGGTGCCGACGAGGAGCAGGGTCCTGGTCATGCGTGTTCCTCCACGAGCTGTTGCCATTCTCCAGTCAGACGGCGATGAAGCCGAGGACTCATCGGCCGTCCGGCTCGGGGTTTCGTCATTGGCCGGCCTTGAACGGATAGACGACCCAGCGATCGGTCGTCTCGACGTGATGATCCGGGGCCCCCGGCACCTTCGACCTCGCAGGCTTGTAGTGGAGGACCGCGGTCGTCGGAAGGCCGCCGGCCTGGCGGACCCGTTCCGTGACCGCGTGGATCGTCGTCCCGCTGTCCCACACCTCGTCGACGACAAGGACCCGCTGTCCGCGGAGCTGCGGATCCGCCGGGAACTGGAGGAAGGTCGGCTTCGGGCCCGGCCTGCCCTCGCTGTCGTAGTACTCGACCGCAGCAACGCGGATGTTCCGGATTCTGAGCCGGTAGGCCAGCATCCCGGCCGGGACGAGGCCGCCGCTGGTGATCGCGAGCATGACGTCGTAGTCGCCGCGGACCTTGTCGGCGAGCGCGGCCACCATGTCCGCGAGTCCGTCCCAGGTGACGATGTCCTTGTCGATCGCGACGCTCATCGGTCGATCCCGCTCCTCATCCCTGCCGTCCGCCCGGCCGATCCCGGTCAGGCGTCCGATCCGCCGGTCGGACCCGACCGCCGGATCGCCTCGATCGTCGTCGGGTCGTCGAGCGCCGACAGATCGCCCGGATCGAGCCCGAGCCACGCCGCCCGAACGACCCGTCGCATGATCTTCCCCGATCGCGTCTTCGGCAAGGCGGCGACGATCGCGATCGCCTCCGGCCTGAGGGTCTTGCCGAGATCCTCGACGACACGCTGCGAGATCGCGCCGCGCAACGCCTCGTCGTCGGTCTCGCCCGGACGGAGCGTGCAGACGACGACGATCGCCTCGCCCTTGATCGCATGCGGGACGCCGATCGCGGCGGCCTCGACCACGCTCGGATGGGCGGTCGCGGCGGCCTCGACCTCGGCCGGCCCGACCCGCTTGCCCGCGACCTTGAGCGTATCGTCGGACCGGCCGCGGATGTACCAGTGGCCATCGCCGTCGACGACCGCCCAGTCGCCATGGATCCAGGTCCCGGGCAGGCGGCTCCAGTACGTCTCCACGTAGCGGTCCGGGTCGAGCCAGAAGCCGCGCGTCATGCCGGGCTGCGGGGCCCGGATCACGAGCTCGCCGACCTCGCCGCGAAGGGAGCGGCCGGTCGCGTCGACGACGTCCGCCGCGGTCCCGACACACGGGCCGTTGAACGAGGCCGGCTTGATCGGGGTCAGGAGGTTGCATCCGACGATCCCGCCGCTGACCTCGGTCCCGCCGGAATAGTTCACGACGGGGCAGCGGCCGCCGCCGACCTCGCGGAAGAACCACCACCAGCTCTCGGGATCCCACGGCTCGCCGGTCGAACCCAGGACGCGCAGGGCCGACAGGTCGTGGGCGCGGACCGGATCCGTCCCGTGCGGGATGAGCGCCCGGACGACGGTCGGCGACAGGCCGAGGTGAGTCACCCCGTGACGGGCGGCCAGCTCCCACAGCCGATCCGGGCCGGGGAAGTCCGGCGCACCCTCGAACAGGACGAGCCGGGCACCGAGCAGAAGCGAACCGGTGATCGCCCACGGGCCCATCATCCAGCCGAGGTCGGTGAACCAGAACAGGGCGTCGCCCGACCGGAGGTCGAACGTGTGGGCGAGATCCTGGGCGGCCTTGATCGGGAACCCGCCGTGGACGTGGACTGCGCCCTTCGGCCGGCCGGTGGTCCCCGACGTGTAGATCAGCATGTACGGCGTCTCGGGATCCGTCTCGGCGGCCGGCCCCTCGCCGTCTTCGTCGATCAGGGCCGCGGCTGCGGCATCGAGCGCCTCGTCCCACCAGCGATCGCGCTCTCGATTCCAGGGAACGGCCGGCGCCCGGTCACCGATCCGGCGGACGACGATCGTGCGCCGGACGGTCGGCGCAAGCGCGACCGCCTCATCCGCGATCGCCTTCAGCGGGACGACCGAGCCACCCCGCAGGAACCCGACGGCGGTCACGAGGACGCTCGCCTCGCAGTACTGGAGGCGGGCAGCGACGGCAGGCGCCCCGAAGACCGAGAAGATCGGGGTGAAGATCGCCCCGAGCCGTCCGAGGGCGAGGGTCGCGATCACCGTCTCGACGAGCATTGGCAGGAAGATCCCGACCCGATCGCCCGGCCGGACGCCCTGGGCGACGAACATCCGCCCGGCGGCAACCACGGCGTCGCGGAGCTGTCGGTTGGTCAGCCGACGGACCTCGCCGTCCTCGCCCTCCCAGGCGATCGCGCCGCCGCCAGGGTCGCGTTCAGCGCGCGGCGCCGTGGACGCCTCGGCGTGGTTGAACGCGCCGCCGCGCCACCAGCGGGTCCATTCGGGGCCGCCGCTGGCATCCATCACCTGGTCGGGTGGGCGCTCCCAGGCCAGCCCGAGGTCGTCGACGGCGGCGCCCCAGAACCAGCCCGGATCGGCGACGGCCCGGGCCTGGAGCGCCTCGAGGTCGCGCTCGCCGGTGCCTCGCAGGAATCGTGCGAGTCGGGAGTCGGCGAGCAGGTCGGGCGTCGGGCGCCAGGCCACGTCCGGCACGTCGCGGCCGAAGATCGGGTGGTCGTCGGGCATCGACGAGAGCCTACGACACCCGACGTCGCGCTAGTGTTCGCTGATGCCAGCCCGCCCACCGATCGACCTGCGTTCCGACACCGTCACCCGCCCGACGCCGGCGATGCGCGAGGCGATGGCCCGAGCCGACGTCGGCGACGACCAGTATGGCGAGGATCCGTCGATCAACCGGCTCCAGGATCGGGTCGCGGCGATGCTCGGCCACGAAGCCGCGCTCTGGTTCCCGACCGGGACGATGGCAGACCAGGTCGCGATTCGGACGTTGACTCGGCCGGGCGACGAGGTGCTGGCGGCCCGCGAGGCACACATCCTGTGGCACGAGGCCGGCGGCACGAGCGCGACGAGCGGAGTCCAGGTCGTCGAGATCGGCGCGGGCGGCGGCCGGTTCACCGTCGATGACCTCCTTGCCGCGCGCAAGCCGGTCGCCGCGATGTACCCGGCGGCGACCCTCGTTTCGGTCGAGAACACGCACAACCGCGCAGGCGGCGTCGTCACCGGCGTCGAGGAGGGCTCGGCTCTCGCCGGCGCGGCCCGTGCCCAGGGCATGTCGACGTTCCTCGACGGCGCCCGGCTCTGGAATGCAGCGATCGCGCTTGGTGTCCCGGCGGCGGCCCTCGCCCGTCCGTTCGACGTGGTCGCGGTGTCCTTCTCGAAGGGCCTCGGCGCTCCAGGCGGCTCGATGCTCGCAGGCGCGCGCGCGTTCGTCACGGCCGCGACCCGCTACCGGCGGATGGCCGGCGGCGCGATGCGCCAGGTCGGGATCTTCGCAGCCGCCGCCGACTACGCGCTCGACCACCATCTCGAGCGCCTTGCCGACGACCACGCGAATGCCCGTCTCCTCGCCGATCGGTTGGCCGCCAGTCCGGCGGTCCTGCTCGACCCGTTGGCGGTCCAGACGAACATCGTCGTCTTTCGCCTCGCCGAGGGCGCGCCCGACGCCCCGACCGTCGTCGCTGCCGCGCGCGAGGCCGGCGTTCTCATCGTCGCCTTCAGCGCCCGAACGATCCGGGCGGTCACCCATCTCGACGTGACCCGTGACCAGGTCGCCGAGGCGGCGGAGCGGATCGTCGCGGCGGCCGAGTCGGCCGTTCCCGCCTGACCGCCCGGGCAAGATACTACGCAACGTCGACATGGGCGGCACGAGGAGCCATCGATGACGTTCGAGCGCAATTCCGGGCTGGCCGCCGAGGCCCACCAGCCGCCAGCAGCGGCCGATCCGATCGTCGGCACGGCGACCCCGGCCGGCGCTCCGACGCCCATCCAGATTCGCCTCCAGATTCTCTCGACGGAGCATTGGTCGCTGCTGTCCTCGCGCGGGCTCGCCTGGAACGAGTCGTTCACCCGCGCGTCGATGTTCCTCTCGACCCTGTCGGGCGCCATGGTCGCGCTCGGCCTGATCGGCGGCATCGACAAGTTCGGCGACGCCTTCGTTGTATTCGCCCTCGTGATCCTGCCCGTTGTCCTCTTCGTCGGGATCGCCACATTTCTCCGCATGGGCGCGGCCAACTACCACGACGCGATCGCCGTCGTCGGGATGAACCGGATCCGCGGCGCTTATCTCGAGATCGCTCCGGAGCTCGAGCCGTATTTCGTCATGGGCGTCCACGACGATGAGCCTGGCGTCGCGCTGACGATGGCGGTCCCGCCCGGGATCCCGACTGCCCTCCACCTGATCTCGGCGACGCCGTTCGTTGTCAATGTCCTCAACGGTGTCGTGGGTGGCGCGATCGTCGCGATCGTTGCCGGCCGCCTGCTCTCGGCCGGTCTCGTCCCGACGATCGTGGTTGCGGTTCTCGGGTTTGCGCTCGTGCTCGGCATTCAGCTCCGGATGGTCGGGGCGAATATCCGCCAGATGCGCGCCACGATCCGGCCGATGTTCCCCACGCCCGGCGCCGGCGAGCGTCCCGGAGCGTGACCGAGGAGCCCGTCGCGCATCGGCGGCACGTCCGCCGGATGGGTGGCGGGATCCCCCAGCTCCCGTTCCGGACTCTCGCGAACCCCTTCACGCCGCTCGAGGTCCTGTCGGCCGACCACGTCGAGGAGATCCACCGAACGTCGCTCCGGATCCTCGCCGAGATCGGCGTGGAGGTGCTCGGCGACCGAGCGATCGACGACCTGGTCGGGGCCGGCGCGACCGTAGACCGATCGAACCGGCGGGTCCGGATGGACGGCGCTCTCGTGGAGCAGCTGATCTCGACGGCGCCTGCCGCGTTCACCCTCCACGCACGGAATCCCGAGCGGAACGTCAGCCTCGGCGGTCGTGGGCTCGTGTTCTCGTCGGTCGGCGGTCCGGCCTTCGTCAGCGATCTCGACCGCGGCCGACGCGCCGGCACCTGGCAGGACTTCCAGGATTACGTCGCGCTGATCAGCACGCTCAACGTGATCCACCAGGAGGCCGGCGGTCCCCTCGAGCCGACCGACCTGCCGGTCGCGACCCGCCACCTCGACATGTACGCCTGCCTGGCGACGACCCTCGACAAGACGTGGCACTGCCTGGGCTTCGGCTCGAGCGTCGTCGCGGACGCGCTCGAGATCGTGGGGCTGGCGCGCGGGGTCACGCGGGACGAGCTCGCGGCCGAACCGTCCCTGATCACGATCATCAACACGAACTCGCCGCTTCGCCTCGACGGGCCCATGAGCGATGGACTGATCGCGATGGCCGAGGCCGGCCAGGCGGTCGTCGCGACCCCGTTCACGCTGGCCGGGGCCATGACCCCGGTCACCCTTGCGGCCGCGATCGCGCAGCAGAACGCCGAGGCGCTGTTCTGCGTCGCCCTGACCCAGATCGTCCGGCCCGGCGCGCCGGTGGTCTACGGCGCGTTCACCTCGAATGTCGACATGCGGACAGGATCGCCGGCGTTCGGCACGCCCGAGTACGTCAAGGGCGCGATCGCGTCGGGTCAGATGGCGCGTCGCTACGGGCTGCCGTGGCGCTCGTCGAACGCGACGGCCTCACCGGTTGTCGATGCCCAGGCGGCCTATGAGTCCGAGATGGCCGTCTGGGGCGCGGTCATGGGCGGTGTCAACCTGCTCTACCAGGGCGCCGGCTGGCTCGAGGGTG
>JANMCU010000047.1:0-6606 GCA_031361415.1 Chloroflexota bacterium
TGTGGCGGTACGTCGGACCTGATCGTCGGGCCGGCGACGGTCGTGTCGTTCGACCGGGACCTCGACCGGATCGACGGGGTCGACCGCATCAGTTCCTGACTCGGCCGGCGCATCGGCGATACTTCCTCCCATGCAGATCGCCATCGTCGGTCTTGCCGGATCGGGCAAGACGACCGTCTTCAACACGCTCACCCGGGGCCACGCCGAGACCGGCGGGTTCGGCGGCATGGAGCTCCACGTCGGGGTCGTCAAGGTGCCAGACGAGCGGCTCGACAGGCTGGCCGCGATCTTCAAGCCGAAGAAGATCATCCAGGCCGACGTCACGTACGTCGACCTGCCGGCGCCGCCGGCCTCGTCCGACGGTCATGTCGGGACCGAGGACCTGCCGGCCGAGCATCTCGCCCGACTGCGTGACTCGAATGCCCTGCTCCATGTCGTCCGCGCCTTCGAGGACCCGAACAACCCGCACCCGGAGGGCTCGGTCGAGCCCGCCCGCGACATCGACCGGCTCGACGTCGAGTTCATCCTCGCCGACCTGGCTCTCGTCGACCGCCGGCTCGAGCGACTCAAGCAGAGCGGGCGCCACGGGTCACCGGCCGAGAAGGAGGCCAACGAGCGCGAGGAGGCGGTGATCGTCCGTCTGAAGGCCGCCCTCGAAGCGGGCGCGCCGATCCGCGATACGGCCCTCGACGCCGACGAGGAGAAGGCGATCCGCGGCTTCCGATTCCTGACCCAGAAGCCGGTCCTCGTCCTGCTCAACGTCGGCGAGGGTGACATCGGGGGAGCGGGGGAGCGGGTCACCTCGTTGGCCGCCGGCTACGACCATCGGAACGCGCTCGTCGACGCGTTGTCGGCGAAGATCGAGATGGAACTCGGCGAGCTCGAGCCCGACGAGGCCAGCGTGTTCATGGAGGAGCTCGGAATCGCAGCGTCGGGCCTGGACCGGGTCATCGAGCTCAGCTATCGCTTGCTCGGGCTGATCTCGTTCCTGACCGCCGGCCCCGACGAGGTCCGTGCCTGGCCGATCCGCGACGGCTCGAACGCGGTCGACGCCGCCGGAGCCATCCACACCGATCTCGCCAAGGGGTTCATCCGGGCCGAGACGGTCGCCTGCGAGGATCTCCTCGTGCTCGGCTCGATGGCGGCCGCGCGCAAGGTCGGCAAGCTCCGCTCCGAGGGCAAGACGTACCGCGTCCACGACGGCGACGTCGTCGAGATCCTCTTCAGCAAGTAGCGGCGGTGGCTGCGGTCCCGGGGGCTCGGCCGTATGCCGTGAAGGCTTATCCGGCACCGGAAACGCCAGACGCGGGCGCGGTTCATGCCTCCACGGAATGGATCGCCATCTCTCGAGCGCGTTGACGCCGATACAGGACGGAATCAGGACGTCGAGCGGCCGCCTGGCCTGCGAATCAGCCTTGTCGGAATATCCGGCGCCGCGCCAGTATCCGGCGCCGCGCCCCTATCCGGCGCCGCGCCGGTACCGCGCCGCCTGCCTGCCGAGCGTGCCTCAGGTGTTGCGCTCGTCCTCGCCCCGGACGGCCTCGCCGGTCGGATCGAACTCGGCGAGGACCGCCCGATAGTCGGCCCCGCGCTCGTCCTCGGCGGCCTCCTCGTCGGTGTCGATTGCGACGATGAAGTTCTCCTCGTCGATCGGCGACACGTTGATCGCAGCGACGATCCGGCTGTCCGAGACGAAGATGAACCCGTGCTCGCGCTCCAGCTCGCCTGCGATCGCCTCGATCAGCGTATCGTCCGTGTAGGTGTCCTGGACCTGGCGACGGACGGACTCGACCAGCTCGAAGAACTCGTCAGGGTCCATCTCGTCGTCGCGGACGAGGAGCACGTCGGAGAAGACGTCCTCGTCGCCTTCATGGAGTTCGAAGAAAAACACGCCGGCCTCGGTCGGAAAGGGGATGGGATGGACGCGCAGTATCGCACGGGGCCCGGTTCTCCCTCCCGCCGCCGTCTGGGCGCGGGATGACCGACCCAGGCAGGGCGCCTGCTCGGAGCCTGGGCCAGCGCAGTGGACCGATACCGACCGTCGTCGTCGTTGGCTCGGCGTCGCGCGACCTGGCCGAGGACGATCCGCGCGGCTGGCGGCTCGGTGGCGGCGTCTCGTACAGTGCGCTGACGACCGCTCGCCTCGGGATCCCGACCGCGGCGATCGTCGGCGTCGACGCCGAGGCCGCGGCGGCCTCGGAGCTCGACCTCCTCCGGGAGGCGGGCGTGGACGTCCACCTGGTTCCGCTCGAGCACGGCCCGGTCTTCGTCAACATCGAGCGGCCGGAGGGCCGCCTGCAGCTCTGCCGCGACCACTCGGACCCGGTCCCCGTCGTCGCCGTCCCGGATGCCTGGCGGGCCGCCCCCGGTTGGATCCTCGCCCCGGTCGCGGCCGAGCTCCCGCCCGAATGGGCCGGCGTCCCGCCGCCCGACGCGCTCGTCGCCGTCGGCTGGCAGGGTCTCCTGCGCGAGCTCGAGGCGGGTCAGCCCGTTCGCCAGATCGCTCCGCATCCCGACCCGATCATCCGCCGGGCCGATCTCGCCGGCCTGTCGCGCGACGACGTCGATCGGGGCGTGCCCCTGGCCGAGGTCTATGCCCTCCTACGCAATGGGTCGTCGCTCGCCGTGACCCAGGGCGATCGAGGCGGCCTGATCATCCATGGCGCGCACGGCGGTCAGGACGCGCATCTCGAACTGCGCCACTACCCCGCGATCCCGAGCCACAGCGCCGTCGATCCGACCGGTGCCGGCGACGTCTTTTTGGCTGCCCTGGCCGCCGCGCGGATCGAGCCGCGCCTCGTTGGCGGCCGGATCGGCCAGGGGTTCGACCTGCTCCTTGCCGCCGCCGCCGCCTCGCTGGTACTCGAGGGCGCGGGAATGCTCGGCGTCCCGCTCCGGGACGCGGTCCGCCAGCGGATGTCCGAGGCCCGCCAAGGCCTGGCCGATGCCGGCCGGCGATCGTCCGCACCGGCTGGCGCCTGATAGTCGCCGCGACTCAGACGAGCGAGCTGCCGCCGGCTGACGGGCCCCGGATCGCGCCGGCCATCGCGCCCGACCCTGCCGTCACTGGTGCTGCTCCTCGGCCCGGCCGGCCAGCCAGCGGGCATGCTGCTCGGGGTGATTGGGCGGGCTCGGCGCATCCCACCAGCCAGTCTTGTCCGGGCCTGCGACGGCGAGGTCCCGATCGACCTTGACGTGGACGAGCGACGGACCGCCCGATGCCAGCGCGCGACGGACCGCCGGCTCGACCTCGTCGGGATGGGTGGCGGCCTCGCTGTGGATCCCGAACGCCGCCCCGATCGCGGCGAAGTCCGGGGAGTAGATCGAGCCGTCGGGCGTGATGAAGTCCGTCCAGGCCGATCGCCCGAAGAAATTCTCCTGGCCGCCCTTGATGCTGATCCAGCCCGAGTTGTCGAGAACGACCGTGCACACGGGAGTCCCCGCAAGGACCGCCGCCTGGAGCTCCTGCATCGTCTGCAGGAAGTCGCCGTCGCCGCACACCGCGACGACCTCGCGACCGGGCAGGGCGAGCTGGGCGCCGATCGCGGCCGGCAGCGTGAAGCCCATCGTGGAGAAGCCGCCGCTCGTGAGATGCGTCCGCGGATGGCGGGTCACCCAGCGCTGCTTGACCAGGCCCTGCGGGAGGCCGGCACCGGTGACGACGACGGCGTCCTCGCGGGTGGCGCGCTGGATCTCGCGGACGGCCCGGGCCATCGTCATCGGCGTCGCCGGCGAGGCCGACTTGATCTCGATCTGGGCGGACCAGTCCGCCTTGAGCCGCTGGATCTCGGCGAAGTACGGTGTCTCGCGGTAGACCGCCGGCCCGCCGCCCGGGCCGAGCCCGGCGAGCAGATCGGCGAGGGCCGCCTGCGCATCACCGACGAGGGCGACCTCGACCGGATAGTTCTTGCCGATCTCGCGCGGGTCGATGTCGACCTGGATCAGCCGCGACGGCGGGATCGCGAACGTCACGCCCTTCCGATATGAAGACGCGGACCAGTCTGTGAAGCGCTGCCCGACGGAGATCACGACGTCGGCCGACGCGGCCAGGATATTGCCGCACGTCGAGGCCGTATCGCCGATCGTCTGGGCACTCAGCTCGTGGGTCTCGTCGATCGCGCCCTTGCCGTTCCACGTCGTGACGACCGGCGCGCCGAGCCGCTCGGCAAGGGCCCGGACCTCCGCCCACGCCTCGGCGAGCAGGACGCCGCCGCCGGCGACGATCACCGGCCGGCGGGCATCCCGGAGCGACGCGGCTGCCCGCTCGACGTCGTCCGCCGCGGGCCGGACGCGGCCGCGTGCCTCGCGCTGCTCGGGCTTCGGCAGGCGCACGTCCGCGGCCTCGGCCTGGATGTCCATCGGCAGGTCGAGCAGGATCGGACCCGGGCGCCCGCTCGTCATCGCGTTCCACGCCCGGTGCAGGACGAACGGCAGGTCGTCGACTCGCGACGGCTGCCACCACTCCTTGACGACCGGTTCGAAGACCCGCGGGTTGTCGGCGTGGTGCCGTCGCTCGAACTCCTGGAAGAGGCCATGGCCGCGCATGTACGTGTGGGGCGAGCCGATGGCGAGCGCGACCGCGGTCGAATCGACGTATGCGGTGGCCATTCCAATGACCGTGTTCATCGCGCCAGGGCCAATGCTTGTGAAGGCGAGCATCGGCCGGCCGGTTGCCCGGAAGTAGCCGTCGGCGAGGTGGACGGCCGACTGCTCGTGCATCACCTGGATGGTCCGGATGGCATCCTGCCGATCGAGCAGGGCATCGGTGATCGCCCAGCAACCGTGGCCCGGGATGCCAGCGGCGAACGGGACGCCCTGGCGGACGAGGTACTCGACCAGGATCTGGGCGCCGGTCAGCCGGCTGACCTCGCTGTCGGAGTCGCTCACGGGTGCTCCAGGGCGATACGATGGAATCGTTTACAGCGGGACCCACGGAGCGTACAAACGCGGTTCCCGTGTGTCAACGACGTGTGAAGAGACCGCCGGCGAGTGGCGCGGCCGCGGCCCGGCATCGGGCTCGCGCCGGTGCGCGGCGAGACGCCCGGCGCCCGGCCGCTGGCCGTCCGTCCGGCGGTGGCGGTAAGGTGTGCGGGATGGCGTCCGTGTCGCGGGCGCGACGAAAGGACAAGGTCGAGACGATGACGCAGGTCGCCGAACCCGGTAGCGCTCGGGGCGCAGCCCTGATCGAGGGCAACGCAGCCGCGATCGGCGCGGTCCATCACTGGATCGGCGGCCGGGTCGTGGTCGGGACGTCCGGCCGGCGCGGCCCGGTCTATGACCCGGCGACCGGCCGGATCGCGCGCGAGGTCGACTTCGCCTCGATCGACGAGGTCGCGGCTGCCGTCGCCGCGGCGAAGGCGGCGTACCCGGCCTGGCGGGCCACGTCGATCTCGAAGCGGAGCGACATCCTTTTCAAGATCCGCAACCTGGTCGAGACCCATCGCAATGAGCTCGCTGCGCACCTGACGGCCGAGCACGGCAAGGTCCCGTCCGACGCCCTCGGCGAGATCGCCCGCGGAATCGAGAACCTCGAGTTCGCTTGCTCGATCCCGACCCTCCTGAAGGGCGGATTCAGCGAGCAGGTCTCGACCGGCGTCGATGTCTTCCAGATCCGCCAGCCCCTCGGCGTCGTGGCGGGGATCACGCCGTTCAACTTCCCGGCGATGGTCCCGATGTGGATGTTCGCCACGGCGATCGCGACCGGCAACGCGTTCATCCTCAAGCCGTCCGAGAAGGATCCGTCGGCATCGATGTTCATCGCCGAGCTCCTCCACGAGGCCGGCGTCCCGGACGGCATCTTCAACGTCGTCCACGGCGACAAGGTCGCGGTCGACGCCCTGCTCGAGCACCCCGACATCGCCGCGGTCTCGTTCGTCGGCTCCACCCCGATCGCCCGATACATCTACGAGACCGGCACAAAGAACGGCAAGCGCGTCCAGGCCCTCGGCGGGGCGAAGAACCACATGATCGTGCTGCCGGACGCCGATATCGAGATGGCCGCCGACGCCGCGATCTCGGCGGGCTACGGCTCGGCCGGCGAGCGCTGCATGGCGATCGCGACGATCGTCGCGGTCGGCGACGTCGCCGATCCACTGGTCGCGGCGATCACGAAGCGCCTGCCCAAGGTCAAGGTCGGGCCGGGATCCGATCCCGAGTCCGAGATGGGTCCGCTCGTCACGAAGCAGCACCGTGACAAGGTCGCCTCGTATCTCGACAGCTCCTCGGCCCAGGGTGCGACGGTGGTCGCCGACGGGCGGGAGCACCCGCTGTTCAAGGATTCCGACGGATTCTTCCTCGGCCTGTCGCTGATCGATTACGTGTCGACCGAGATGGACGCTTACAAGGACGAGATCTTCGGCCCCGTGCTGACAGTCGTCCGCGTCCCGACCTACGAGGCCGCGGTCGGGCTCGTCAACGCCAACCCGTACGGCAATGGGACCGCGATCTTCACCCGTGACGGCGGAGCGGCTCGTCAGTTCCAGTTCGAGGTCAACGCCGGGATGGTCGGGATCAACGTCCCGGTCCCGGTCCCGGTCGCCTACTATAGCTTCGGCGGCTGGAAGAGCTCGCTCTTCGGCGATCTTCACATGTACGGCCCCGAGGGGA
>JANMCU010000055.1:0-20991 GCA_031361415.1 Chloroflexota bacterium
GAGGAATACGACCGTACGCACCGGCCGACCTGGGAGGACTTTGACGCCTGGTGCCGCGACCAGGGCACGGCGCCCCTGCCCGAGCTCGAGTTCGAGCACACCTCGCGCGACCTGAACCTGTACGTCTACCCGGCGGTCGCCGACTACGCGGATCGCCGGCCGCTGGACGCGACATGGCGGCGGCTGGACTCGTCGGTCAGGGCGACGGACGGCGAGTTCGAGCTGCCGGCGGAGCTGGCCGACCGGCCGCCGGACAGCGGTCTCATCTATCTCTCGCTCGGTTCTCTCGGAAGCGCCGACGTGGCGCTGATGCGGCGGCTGGTCGCGGTCCTCGCCGACAGCCCGCACCGGTACATTGTCTCGAAGGGCCCGCAGCACGCCGATTACGAGCTCGCCCCGAACATGTGGGGCGCCGAGTTCCTGCCCCAGACGAAGATCGTGCCGCTGGTCGACCTCGTGATCACGCACGGCGGTAACAACACGACCACCGAGGCATTCCACTTCGGCAAGCCGATGGTCCTCCTGCCGCTGTTCTGGGACCAGTACGACAACGCCCAGCGGGTCGACGAGACCGGGTTCGGGGTCCGGCTGCCGACCTACGCCTTCGCTGACGACGACCTTCGCGGGGCGATCGACCGCCTGCTCCGCGATGTCGACCTGCGTGGGCGGATGGCCCGGAACGGGGCGGAGATCCGGGCAAAGGACGGCGTCGCGAAGGCCGCGGACGCGATCGAGACGACGGGGCTGGCGGGCCGATGAGAACCAGCGCGCGCGGAATCGAGCCACGGGCGACTCAACACGCGACAACGCGACGGCCGGCAGACCGGTGATGCGCGCCGTCCGGGCGACCCGCTATGTGACCGCGTTCCGTGAGGGCGGCTCGCTGCCCGGGTTGGTCGAGGCGGACGACGATGGGCTGTACGTCGTGAAGTTCCGCGGCGCCGGCCAGGGCCCGCGCGTCCTCGTCGCAGAATGGCTCGCCGGCGAGATCGCCCGCGCGCTGGGGCTCCTCGTCCCCGACCTCGTCGCGGTCGACCTCGAGGCCGGGATCGCCGACAGCGAGCCGGACCAGGAGATCCACGACCTGCTCGTCGCGAGCGTCGGCCGGAACATCGGACTCGACTTCCTGCCGGGCTCGATGACGCTCAACCCGGTCGTCGACGCGACGCCGGATCCTGATTGGGCCGCGGCGGTCGTGTGGCTCGACGGCCTCGTGACGAACCCTGACCGCTCGCCGAAGAACCCGAACCTGCTCGTCTGGCACGGTCGGCCGTGGCTGATCGACCACGGTGCCGCGCTCTACATCCACCACACCTGGCGCGATCCCGACGCGCATGCCCGCCGGCCTCACGTCGAGCGCCTCGCCGATCACGTCCTGCTTCCCGTCGCGTCCTCGATCGTCGACGCCGACGCCCGCCTGGCGGCGCTCGTGACCGCCGAGCTGCTTCGAGATCTGGTCGCCGCCGTGCCCGACGACTGGCTCGCACCCGACCCGATCATCGGCGACGCCGATGCCCAGCGGCGGGCGTATGTCGCGTATCTCGGGCGGCGGCTGGAGGAACCCCGGCCGTTCGTCGAGCCAGCCGAGCAGCTGCGCAGCGACGCGGCCTGACGTGGCCGATCATCCGTTCCAGTACGCGATCGTCCGGGTCGTGCCGCGGGTCGAGCGGGGCGAGTGCCTGAACGCCGGCGTCGTCCTCCTGTGCCGTCCGAAGCGGTTCCTCGCCGCCCGGGTCGGGCTGGACTCCGATCGATTCCGGGCGCTGGCTCCGGGCGTGGATCCGGCGACGATCGCCACCCACCTGGCTGTGATCGAGCGGATCGCCCGCGGCGACCCGTCGGCCGGCCGGATCGCCCGTCTTGGCCAGGGGGAGCGGTTCCACTGGCTCGTCGCGCCATCGTCGACGGTGATCCAGCCGTCCGAGGTCCACACGGGTCTGTGCGACGACCCGGCTGCCGAGCTGGAGCACCTGTTCGAGCGACTTGTGCTCTGACGTCGGCGCTCAGACCCCACCGCTGGACAGTCGTGCGAAATCGACAGCCGTCGACATCCACACCCGTTTTTCGAGTCGTCCGTTCGATTTCGCATTCCGAATTCGCGGGACGTGGCGGGCGGGGGCGGGCCTGTTTCGACAGCTGACGATTTCGAATGACCGGCGCGAGCCGCCGCGGCACGCGGTCGGCGCTCAGACCTCCCGTCGGAACGGCACGTCCGCGACCAGGATGTTCTTCCGCCCGAGGAGCGCGTCCCGGATCCGATGGGCGTTCTCGTTGTAGAGGAATCTCTCCCACCAGTGGCGCGGCACGTACTCGGGGAGCAACACGACGAGGATCGTGTCCGGGTCCTGGCTGGCGTTGTACTCCAGGTAGCGGATGAGGGGCCGCACGAGCTGGCGATATGGCGATTCGACGATCACGAAGGGGATATCCGGAAGCTGGCGATGGAACCGCTGGCGGATCTCCTCGCCCCGGTCGACGTCGTCGGTTACATGGACTGCCGTGATGTCGCGCGACATCGACTTGCCGAATTTCAGGGCCTGGACGACGTCGCGCGTCAGATCGGGAACGAGAACGATGACGCGCTGGGACCGGAGCGGGCCGCCGATGATCGCCTCCGGCCGCACGTGGGTCGCCAGTTGCCGCCGCGCGTATTGCCGGTGGATGTACAGCATCGCTCCGACCAGGATCGGGATGATGACGATGATCAGCCACGCACCCAGGGCGAACTTCGCGATCGCGAAGATCAGGGTCACGATCCCGGTGGCGATCGCTCCGACCCCGTTGATGACGGCGCTCCGGCGCCAGCCAGGCTCGCGTTCTCGAAGCCAGTGCCGAACCATTCCGAACTGCGACAGCGTCACGGACGTGAAGACTCCGATCGCGTAGAGCGGGATCAGGGCGGTCACCTCGCCACCGAACGCGATCAGGACGACGATTGCGATGATCGCGAGGACCACGATCCCCGCGCTGAACGCGAGCCGCTCGCCGCGGAAGGCAAACCGGCTCGGCATGAAGCCGTCGTGGGCGAGGATCGACGACAGTCGGGGGAAGTCCGCGAAGCTGGTGTTCGCCGCCAGGATCAGGATCCCGGTCGTGGACAGCTGGAGGATGTAGTAGAGCGGCCCCAGTCCAAAGACTGCCCGGCCGATCTGCGACACGACCGACTCATTGACGGATGGCGTCGCCCCGACGATCCCCGCCAGCAAAGACAGCCCGAGGAACATGACCGCCACAAGAACACCCATCACCGTCAGCGTGGTTCGGGCATTTCGCCATTCCGGCGGCCGGAACGCCGGAACGCCGTTCGAGACGGCCTCGACCCCGGTGATCGCGCTGCAGCCGTCTGCAAACGCTCGCATCAGCAGGATGGCGCTGAACGATTCCAGCGGCACCGATGCCGGCACGACTCCCGTGACGTGCGGCGCATCACCGAGGACGGTCCGGATCAGGCCGAACGCGATCAGGCCGAGCGTGATCGAGAGGAAGAGGTACGTCGGCAGAGCGAAGAGCGTGCCGCTCTCGCGGACGCCGCGCAGGTTGATGAGCATGACGAAGACGATCGCGCCGACACCGAGCGGAACCTGCGCCCACTTGAACTCCGGAAACGCCGACGTGATCGCGAAAATCCCTGCCGCGACGCTGACGGAGACCGTCAGGACGTAATCGGTCAGCAGGGCCGCGGCGGCGAGCAGGGCTGGTCCTGTCCCCAGGTTCTCCTTGGCGACGATGTAGCTGCCGCCGCCGCTCGGGTAGGCCCGGATCGTCTGGCGATAGGAGATCACGATGATCACGAAGATCGTCACGATGAGGATCGAGATCGGCATGACGAGGTAGAACGCGCTTGCCCCGACGGCGAACAGGGTGAACATGATCTGCTCGGTGGCGTACGCCACCGAGCTCAGGTTGTCGCTCGAGAACGTCGCGAGCGCCTTGACCTTGGGCAGCCGCTCCTCCATCTCCTGGTCGGTGGCGAGCGGCCGGCCGAACACGACCCGCCTGGCGTTGGCGAGGAAGCGTTCCCGCGGCCTGGTCGGGTCGCCGGCTGCCAGCCTGGCCTTCATGATCCCCGGGGCCGCGTACCGGAAGTAGGGACTGTGGGGCCGTTCGACACGGACCCGGCGGTCGCCGGCGCGGCGGCCCTGCAACGAACCGGAGGGCTCGCCAGGACCCTCGTCGAGGCCACGCCTGGTCATGGGACGCGATCAGCTCTGCGCCCCGCTCCGAGCTCGCAGCCCGCGTCGATCGCGATCAGCGTTCGCTCCCGGTCTGGGTCGGCTGGATGAGGGCGCGCGGAAACGGGATCGGAAGGGCTGCGTCCATCGGATGGGCTGCGTCCATCGTTCCAAGGTAGCGACGGCCCGACGAGGCGCCGAGCCACCCCGGGCCCCCTGCCACTCAAGTTCCGCTCAAGATCCCGCCCCGCTCGACGTGTCGGTCGTGGCCGAGACGGGCGTCATCCAGGAGCCGATCCCGGAACGCGTCGGCGGGTTACTCCCCGATGAACCGCGCCGACCGGCGCTCCAGGAAGGCCGCGATCCCTTCGGCGTGATCAGCCGTCGCACCGGCCGCGCCCTGAAAGACCGCCTCGGTCTCGAGCTGCTCGTCGAGGCTGACCGGCCAGCCCAGGTCGAAGGCGCGCTTCGTGAGTGCGATCGCCCGCGGCGCCCCGGCCGCCAGCCGCGCCCCAAGCGCGTGCGCCTCGCGGAGGAGCGTTTCGCTGGGGACAACCCTGGCGACGAGCCCGAACCGTTCGGCGTCGAGAGCGCTGAGCGGCTCGGTCGTCAACGCCATCTCGATGGCCTTCGCGCCGCCGATGAGGCGCGGCAGGAGCCATGTCGCCCCGGAGTCGGGGATCAGGCCGACCCGCCCGAACGCGAGCAGGAAGCTCGCGCCGTCGGCCGCGATCCGGATGTCGCACGCGAATGCGAGCGACGCGCCGGCGCCGGCAGCGATCCCGTTGATCGCTCCGACGATCGGCTTGTCGAGCGCGCGCATCGCCCGGATCAGCGGGTTGTAGCGGAGCCGGATCTCGGTCTCGAGCGGTTCGGCGTTCGGCTCCAGGCGCTCGCGCAGGTCCTGCCCGGCGCAGAACGCACGACCGGCTCCGGTCAGGACGACCGCCCGAACGCCGCCGTCGTCTGCGACCCCGGCGAACGCCGCGAGCAGCGCGTCCTTGAGGGCGACAGTCAGGGCATTGAGGGCATCCGGGCGGTCGAGGGTGATCGTCGCGACGGCGTCGTTGATCTCGACGCGGAGGTCCGCCACGGTCGGCCGATCAGGCGGTCGCTTGGATGCCGGCGAACTCGACCAGCCGCCCGTCGACAAGCTCGAAGATGCGCCTGTCGACCGGCTCGTCGGCCGCGCCCGACTGCTCGATCACGAATTCGCCGAAGAGCGCCGCGAACTCGTCATCGCCCGGCCGCAGCGCACCGGCAACCATGACATGCCGCTCAGGCAGTCCGATGAGCACACGCCCGGCCCCGCCGAGCTCGGTGACGAGCTTGTCCCGGACGTCCGTCAGCAGGATCCGCGCGGCGTCCCAGCCCTCGCCCGTGTCGGACGAGATCAGGCGACGCTCGCCGGATACCTCGTCTGTCCAGGCGGCCGTCGCCGACCAGGCCGCGAGGTTGCCGAGGGCCGCGTCCTGGATCGCGGCCACGTCGACGCCCCAGGACAGCAGGTGATCGGCGTTGACGATCACGTCGAACCCGACACCCGGGATCGCGTACACGACCGACAGGCCCGCCGGACCCTCGTCGAGGAGCGGCTGCGAGTGGTTTCGGGACCCTTCAGCGGCGAGAACGGTTGCGTCGATCTCGGTGACCGCGAGGCCCTGCGTCCCAACCGGGCGGAGGAGCGGGAACAGCAGCGGCGCGGCGGCCTCCCAGTCGTGCTCCGGCGACTGGGCGGCCGATGTGGGCGGGGTGGGCAGGGCGTAGCCCGGGACGTGGCCGGAGACGGGCGACGAGATGTCGATCGGGGCGAGGACATCGGGCGCCGTGTCACGGAAGGTCGCAGGCGGCTCATCGCCGAGGTCGCGGGCATCGTCGCGGCCGTAGTCGCTCCCGCCCGAGGGGTCACGTTCCATCAGTCAGCGTCCCTTCCACTCCGGGCGGCGCTTCTCGACGAAGGCCGACATTCCTTCCGTCTGATCATCGGTCGCGAAGAGAGCGAAGAACGCGCCGCGCTCGTGGCGCAATCCGGCCGACAGCGGCAGCTCCTCGGCCAGCCGCACGGCCTCCTTGGCAGCGCGGATCGCGAGCGGTGGCATTGACGCGATCGTCGCGGCGAGGGCCAGCGCCTCATCCAGGGTCCGATCCGCCGAGACCACCCGGCTGACCATGCCCCACGCTTCTGCTTCACCGGCACTGATCGTTCGGCCGGTCAGGACCAGATCCATCGCCCGGGCCCGGCCGATCGCCCGGGTCAGGCGTTGCGTGCCACCGGCGCCGGGCATCACCCCGAGATTGATCTCGGGCTGGCCGAACCGGGCGTCGTCGCCGGCCACGATCAGGTCGCAGCTGAGGGCGAGCTCGCAGCCACCGCCGAGGGCGAACCCGCGCACCGCGGCGATCACCGGCTTGCGCGTCGCGGCGATGCGCTCCCAGACGGCGAACCGGTCGTCCATGACGAGCGAGACCGGTGTCTGGACGGCCAGTTCCTTGACGTCGGCGCCCGCCGCGAACGCACGCGTCCCGGAACCGGTGAGGACGATCGCCCGACAGCCCGGATCGACGTCGAGGGCGGCGAGGGCGTCAGCGAGCTCGTCGAGGAGGTCGAAGCTCAGCGCGTTGAGAACGTCCGGCCGATCGATCGTGAGGAGCGCGACACCGTCGACCGGGCCATCGACGCCGGGCGCGGGGAACGCGACGCCGACGAGGCGGCGGTCGGCCGGCTGGCGGGTCTCGGTCGGCGCGGTCTGGGTCAAGCGGTCCTCCGTCCGCGCTCACAGTAGCAGCGCGCGGCAACCGCGCGGAGGCGATCGCAAGGGACGCCGCCGAGACCGGCGACCCCGTGTTGACCGTCTGAGTCAGGGGGTCGCGGGCTCCGGGGCGTCATCCTCGAGAACCAGCAGCGTCGAAAGCCCCGGCGCGATCTCGCGCAGGTTGCGGCCGGCCTGGCGCATCGCATCGGACGCGAGGCCCGCGTCCAGCGCGGCTCGGTCGTCGAAGTCCATCGCGGTGATCAGGACCACGTCGGTCTCGCCGCCGAGGGCCTCGACGACCCGTTGCACCCGAGTCGCGCGGAGGCCCGGCGTCCCGGCGATCAGCGGCAGGTGCTCGGCACGGTAGCGACGGAGGAACGTGGCGAGCGCCTCGGCGCCGCCCTCGGGTCGGCGGAACATCGCGAGCAACGTGGTCATCTGGACTCCTCCGGGTCGGTGGCTCGAGGGCTCGGCTTCGCGAGCCAATCGCTGTCGGTTCCTGGATCCGCGGGTGGCGCTTCGGCGAGCGGGTTCGCCTCCGCCCGTTTCGCGGCCACGACCGCGGTCGATCGAAAGAAGCCGGCGAGCGCCTCGTTGAACAAGCTCGGCTTGCGCGACATCACCTCGTGGCCGCAATCGGGCACCACGAACAGGCGCCCGTTCGGCAGCTGGCGCTTGAGCCCCCACGCGTGGTCGACGGGCACGAACGGGTCGCGATCGCCGCAGGCGACGAGCGCCGGGGGATCGATCCGGCGGAGGTCCCCGGGGCCGAGCAGCGGCTGGACCACGACATCGGCGGCGATCGCCGGCAGGAGTCGCCGCCAGGCGCCCTCACCCTGGCCGGCGTCGTGCCGCCGGCCGAGCTCGGCGACCCAGGCGGGCTCCTCGCGATCGGCGCGTTCGGGGTCCATCAAGCGACGGGCCACCGACGCCCGCGGCTCGCGTTGGGTCGTGATCCCGACGACCGTCAGCGTCCGGAGGCGTTCCGGCCGCCGGACGGCGTACTGGAGCGCGGTCATCGCGCCCATCGAGAATCCGACGAGGTGGAACGTCTCGATCCCGATGCCGTCGACGAAGGCGGCGAGATCGTCGACGAGCCAGTCGTATCGGAAGCCGTCCGCGGCGTCCCAGCGGGTCCGCCCGTGACCCCGCGCGTCCGGCACGTAAAGCCGGAAGGCTCGCGAGAAGAGCGGGATCTGGGCCGCGAAATCGCTCCGCCCGAGCGACGTCGCGCCATGCAGCAGCACGAGCGGCGGACCGGCGCCGTGGACGTCGTAGGCGATGTCGAGCCCGTTGGCCGCGATGGTCGGCACCCGATCGAACCTCCTCCCTCCCCCGGCCGCGAAGTCTACGGGCGCGTGCGGCCCGCCTACAATCGACACCATGGCGAACGAAGTCGATGGCGCGACCCGGACCGAGCGTGACTCGATGGGCGAGATGTCGGTCCCGGCCGACGCCCTGTACGGCGCGTCCACGCAGCGAGCGGTCCTGAACTTCCCGATCTCCGGTCAGCGCTTTCCGCGATCGTTCATCCGCGCCCTCGCCCTGATCAAGCAGGCCGCCGCTGAGACGAACGCGGAGCTGAGGCTGCTCGAGCCCGCGGTGGCGCAGGCGATCACGGCGGCGGCCGCGGAGGTCGCCGAGGGCGGTCACGACGACCAGTTCCCCATCGACATCTATCAGACCGGGTCGGGAACCTCGACCAACACGAACATGAACGAGGTCGTCGCGCACCTCGCGACGGCCCGACTGGCCGGGGCCGGCGGCGCGGGCCCGACGATGAAGGTCCACCCGAACGACCACGTCAACAAGTGCCAATCCTCGAACGACGTGATCCCGACCGCCATTCAGATTGCGGCTGCGATGACGATCGAAGAGGCGCTCCTGCCGGCCCTCGAGACGCTCCGGTCGGCCCTGGCCGCCAAGGCGGAGGAGCTGTGGCCCGTGGTCAAGACCGGCCGGACCCACCTCCAGGACGCGACCCCGATCCGCCTCGGCCAGGAGTTCCGGGGCTACGCCGGCCAGCTCGAGGAATCGATCCGTCGGGCACGGGTGGCCCAGGCGGAGCTGCTGACAGTGCCACTCGGCGGGACCGCCGTCGGGACCGGGATCAACGCCCACCCCGACTACGCGGCCGCGGCCTGCCGCCGTCTGTCGGGCCTCACTGGCCTCGAGGTCCGCGAGACGGGCAATCACTTTCACGCACAGGCCACGCTCGATGTCGCGATTGCCGCCCACGGCGCTCTGCGGACGATCGCCCTGTCGCTGTGGAAGGTCGCGAGCGACATCCGGCTGATGGCGATGGGCCCGCGGGCCGGCATCGCCGAGATCGCCCTGCCCGAGACGCAGCCGGGGTCTTCCATCATGCCCGGCAAGGTGAACCCGGTCATCGTCGAGAGCCTGACGATGGTCGTCGCCCGCGTCCTCGGCAACGACACGACAGTCGCATTCGGCCAGACCGGGTCGTTCCTGGAGCTCAACGTGATGCTGCCGGTGACCGCCGACGCGCTCCTCGAATCAATCAGCCTGCTGGCGGCGGCGGCGCGCAACTTCGCCGACCGGGCCGTCGCCGGGATCACCGCCACCGAGCGCGGGCCCGCCCTCGTCGAGCAGGGGCTGATGCTCGCGACCGCCCTCGCCCCGGAGATCGGCTACGACGCCGCGACGGCCCTCGCCAAGGAGGCGCTCTAGACCGGCCGGACGATCCGGGAGCTGGCGACCGAGCGGGGAGTCGCGTCCGGCCGTCTCGACGAGCTCCTCGATCCGGCGTCGATGACCGAGCCCGGCCTCGGTGGCGGCTCGGCCGGCGGATGACCGTCAGGCGAAGCCGGGCGACATCACGTTCGCTCACGCCCGGATCGGGGCCGGCCAGCGCCGGACCAGCGCGATGGCGCCAATCGCCAGCCAGGCAATGCCCAGCGGAATCGACAACAGGGCCCGCTCGTCCTCCGTGTTCATCGAGGCCAGGGCCAGGGCCGACACCGCCACGACGAGACCTACCAGCCGGCCACCCTCGCGGAAAAGGGCAATGCCGTAGGCGCATGTCGCGAATGCCGTGCCGAACAACCCCACCGCGACGAATGGCCACGGCAGGAGGATCAGGGGGGCCATGACGAGCATCGCCACACCGCTTCTGCGGCGCGTGCGCGAGCTCCCCGCGAGGGCGACGGCGGCGAGGGCACAGACCAGAGCGCCAACGGCAAAGATCACGGCCGCGCCGGCCGACTCGCGGTAGCCATCCGGGGACGTGAACCCAGCCCCGTTCAGGGCGAGACCGCCGGCGATCCACAGGGCGCCGCCGACGAGGGCCCCGATGCTGATGGCGATCGTCCGCGGTCCGGGCAGGTCCCGCTCCGACGTGGCCGGCCCGCCACGGACTTGCGGGTTCAATCGCGCGTCCAGCGCCCCAAGGACAAGGTCGAGCCGATCGCGCCACGTCGGCGGGTGCTCGGCCAGGAGATCGATCATCTCCGCCCGGTAGCGCTCCTGCCAGCCAGCCGGATACAGGTTCAGCAGTCGGCTCATCGTGCGTCGCCTCCGAGACGTTCGAGGCCGGTCCGAAGGAATCCCTCGAGCTGGCCGAGCTGGATGCGGAGGGTCGAGGCGCCGAGCCCGGTGAGGCGGTACGGCCGTCGTCGATCCTCCGGCTCGAGAGCTTCGATCAGGCCGCGTCGCTCGAGCCTGGCGAGGGCGCCGTACAGCGTCCCCGGCCCGAGCGGCGACCCCGAGATCTCCTCGACGTCGGCCATGATTGCGTAGCCGTGTTTCGGAGAGGCCGAGAGCGAGACGAGGATGTACAGGGACGGCTCGGCAAACCGGCCGAGCTCGCCGAACGGCTGGGTCATACGGAAACCTCCGGAGAGAGGAACGGGACGGGTGGATCGATGATGGTCGGAGCGCCGTGGCTGGTCAGACGATAGAGCCGACGTCCATCGGCGCCGATCCGTCCCTCGATGAGGCCCCGTCGTTCGAGCCGCGCGACGGCGGCGTAGAGCGACCCCGGCCCGACAGGCCCGTCGAGGGCCCGGACCGCATCGAACAGGCGGACGTGCTGGCGCGGACCGTCGCGGAGCGCGACGAGGACCAGCCTCGCCGGCTCCGCGAACCGTCCGAATCCGCGTCGATCGAACACGTCAGCCGGCCACGATCACACCGCACGCGATGCGGCCGCCGCTGCCGCCGTTCGTCGCGTCGGTGACCTGGTCGTCCTCGTTGGCGTGGATGATGAACGAGCTGCCGACGGCGCCGGCCGTCGTGTCGAAGAGCGTCGTCGGGCCGTTCTGCAGGGTCACCCGGTCCGTGGTCGCGTTGAGATGTCCGACGCCGTCCGCATTGACGCTGAGGTTGGGCAGGTCGCCGGCGTGGGCGCCGGTCGAGCTGAGGAGCCCGTGCGTCCTGGCAAGCGGGTTGAAGTGGCCGCCGGCTGCCGCGAAAGTCGGCCCACAGGCCGCGATGCCGTGAATATGGATGCCGTGGAGACCCGGCGTCAGACCGCTGACATGGACGTTGACGTGGACGATCCCGGACCCGTCCTCCACGAGCCGTGCCCACCCCACGGTCGCCCCCGCCGCGTCGACGATGTTCGCGCTGGCCTGGTTGGCGCCGCCGGCGAGGGATTGGGCCGCCAATGCACCGGTCACGGCCAGCGCCGCACCCAACAGGCCGATCAGCAGGACGAATCGACGGATGGCGGTCATGTCTCCCTCCAGCACTCGTGCGATGATATACCGCATGTCGATATATCCGATCACGATATATACGCCTCGGGCGCCGCGCGTGTCAAGACCCCCGCTACAATCGGCCCGATGACCTCGATACGGCTCTGGGATGGCGCCGCGGACCTGCCGATGGTCGTGGGCCGCCGCCCGCGACCCGAGCTCGCCGCCATGCCCGTTGAGCGGCTGCCCAGCCTGGCCGAGCTGTTCACGTTCATGCGCGACGCGGAGCTCCGCTTCGACACGCTCCGGATTCGGATCGAGGAGCGCAGTCATGGGGTCGCCGGCGAGCAGCTGGCGGTCGTCGAGGTCGCCCTCCGTCACCCGAGCGACGCCCGGGTGACGACGAGCCAGCCGGCACTCGGCACGACCGTCAACTACGAGATCTGGATCTCCGACGGCGAGATGGTCCGGACCTACAGCGCCTCGCACAAGCTCGGAACGAAACGACCGGTCCGGCGCGCGGTCGTCGGCGTCAGCGGGTCGGCATCGCGGGACCTGCCGGGGACCAGCCGGGTGTATGCGCCGCTCACGGCGCTGCCGGCGGAAACGCTGCCCGAGGTGTTCGTCCATCCGGCCGGCTACTGCCAGAACGTGCTCTCGACCGGCGACTGCCGGATCATCGGGCTCGACGAGGTCGGCGGCCGCGAATCGATCGTCGTCGAGTGCCTCCACCCGCGCACGATCGAGATGGGCGCCGACCGGCCGGATTTCCGGATCCGGATCAGCGTCGATCGCGCCGACGGCGTGATCCTCCGCCTCGAGGAGTCGATCGGCGGCGTGGTCACCCGCGACGCGATCGTCACCCGTTACGAGCCCGACGCGCCGCTCGCCCCGAACACCTTCGACTTCACCTTCCCGACCGGGACGACGATGCTCTACTAGGCGGTCACGCGCGGTTGCCGGTCGAGTTCGCCTGACCCGCTCCGAATCGGAACGCCCGGCCATTGGCCGGGCGTTCGTCGTCGATCGCGCGACGGTGGTCAGCCGCCGGCCACCTCGAGCTCGCGCTCGATCGCGGCAAGCTCCTCGGCGGTTCCCTGGACCTTGGGACCCTTGAACCAGTTCTTCGCCGAGACGAGCCACCAGATCCCGACGCCGCCGATGACGACCAGGAACACCACCGGCGCATAGTTGAACGTGGTGATGTTGATCGGCTGTGCTTGCGGCAGCATGAAGATGATCGAGATGAAGATGACCCAGATCGTCCCGACAATGCCGATCGGGCGACTCCACCGACCGAGGGTCCAGGGGCCATCCTGGAAGCGGTTGCCGGCCCGGAGTCGGAGAAACACCGGGGCGATATACGCGACATAGAGGCCGATGACGGCGATCGATGTGACCGCGAAGTAGGCGGTCACGCTATACAGATAGGGCAGACCGAGGATGAAGGCTCCGACGGCCGCCAGCCAGATCGAGTTGGTTGGCGTGCGCGTCCGCGGGTTGATCCGATGCCAGAAGCTCGAGCCCGGGATCGCGCCGTCTCGCGAGAACGCGTAGATCATCCGCGAGTTCGCGGTGACCGACGACATCCCGCAGTAGAACTGGGCGCCGATGACCAACAGCAGCACGATCAGGCCACCGGTCTGGCCCACGGCGTCGATCCAGATCGTGACGGGCGGGCCGGCCGTGAAGAGCGCCCCATACGAATTGAGGGCGTGGTCGTAACCGGCGACCGCGTTGGCCGTTCCGTCAGGTCCCGGGAAGACCTTGTCAGGGCTGATCCCGATGTTCATCGCCGTGAGGAGGATGAATCCGAAGATGATCGACACGACCACCGAGAAGACGATCCCGCGCGGGGCGGATGTGGACGCGTTGTGTGTCTCCTCGGACATGTGCGCCGATGCGTCGTAGCCCGTCAGCGTGTACTGGGCATTGAGCAACCCGATCAGCGACACATAGAGCGGGATCCCCAAGAACAACGGACCGGGCCATTCAGGGTTCGAACCGCCGCTCCCCGTGCCGTTGAAGAAGGTCGAGAAGACGGTGCCGATGTCGGTCCGGCTGTGCTGGTTGAAGACGACCGTGACGAGGACGATCGCCGCCACGCCAACCACGTGCCACCAGACGGAAACCTGGTTGAGCAGTGACACCAGTCGGATGCCGAAGGTGTTCAGGAGGGCGTGCAGCACGAGCACGATCGCGAAGATCACGATCGTGACGATCGGCGCGGTCGAGACGCCCCACATGATGTTGAGGAACGCGTTGATGAAGAAGGCGAGCCCGAAGTCGATGCCGGCGGTGACCGCGACCTGGCCGACGAAGTTGAACCAGCCGACGAACCAACTCCACGCGGCCCCGTTGGCTCCCGATTCGGGCGCGAGCTTCGCCGCCCAGTAGTACAGGCCGCCGGCCGTCGGATAGCTCGACGCGACCTCGGCCATGCCGAGCGCCACGAGGGTCACGAAGAACCCGACGACCAGCCAGCCGAGCGTCATCACGGCCGGGCCGCCGGTGAACATCGCGAATGCGAAGAGCGTGAGGCAGCCCGACAGGATCGAGATGATCGTGAACGAGACGGCGAAGTTGGAGAACGTCCGCATGCCGCGGCGTAGCTCCTGGGCGTACCCCAATTGGTGGAGTCGTTCGGTATCCGATCCTGCCATGCCAACCTCCATGCGATGCACGTGACGGTTCGCCGGGACGCGAGGACTCCCCCGCCGCAACAATAGGCGTCGGAGATCGCCAGTTTCAAGCGATCTCGGCGCTCCGCGAACCTCGGGCCCGTCAGGCGCGCCATGCTGGAGGTGGACGATGGGTGATCGGCTGGCCGGCAAGGTGACGATCGTGACCGGGGCCGGGTGCGGGATCGGGCGGGCGACTGCGATCAGATTCGCCGAGGAAGGAGCCCGGGTCACCTGCGTCGACATCGACGGGGACGCCGTCCGCGAGACCGTCGCCGGGATCGGCGATTCGGCGTTCGCGGTCGCCGGCGATGTTGCGCGGCCGCAGGATGTCCAGGCCTGGACGGACGCGACGGTCGAGCGCTGGGGCGGACTCCACGTCGTCTTCAACAATGCCGGCATCAACATCCCGGGCGTCTTCCACGAGGTCCCCGACGCGGTCGTCGACCGGACCCTCGACGTGAACGTCAAGGGGTGCATCTACGGCTGCCGCTATGCCATCCCGCACATGCTTCGCGGCGGCGGCGGTTCACTGATCAACACGAGCTCGGTCAACGGCCTCGTCGCCGAGCCGTTCCTCGCGATCTACGCGACGTCGAAGGGCGCGATCGTGATGCTCAGCAAGGGGATCGCCCTCGACTACGCCAAGCAGGGCATCCGCTGCAACGCGATCGCCCCCGGCTGGGTGGACACGCCGATCAACTACGCCCATGCGGAGATGCTCGGCGGCCTGAGCGAGGTCTATGCGACGATCGACTCGTTCCAGCCGATCGGCCGACCGGGCGAGCCGCGCGAGATCGCAAATGTCGCACTGTTCCTCGCCTCGGACGAATCGTCGTTCGTGACCGGGACCGTCATGGTTGCGGACGGCGGGATGACCGCGAAGTAGCGTCCGCAAAGACCGTCACCAATCGAGACAGGCCGCGAGCGCGGCGCGGAGGGTTCCATGTCCCCGGCGAAGCACGACGACGATCGGGCGTCCCACGCCGACCCCAGCCATCCCCGCCTCGAGGAGCTCCAGGCGATGGTCCGGGACGGCCGGATCGACACGCTCATCGTTGCGATCACCGACATGCAGGGCCGGCTGATGGGCAAGCGCGTCCAGGCCCAGGCGTTCCTGGCCGGGGTCATCGACCACGGCGCCCACTTCTGCACGTACCTCCTCGGCACCGACATGGAGATGAACACGCCCGAGGGCTTCGCCCTGATGAACTGGGAGACGGGCTACGGCGACTGGATCGCCGAGCCGGTCTGGGACACGCTCCGCGTCCTGCCCTGGCTCGACAAGACGGCCATGGTCCTGTCGGACACGTTCACCGACGAGGACCACGCCGAGATCGCCGTCTCGCCCCGGACGATCCTCAAGCGCCAGGTCGCCCGGGCCGCCGAGCATGGCCTCGTGATCAAGGCCGGCTCCGAGTTCGAGTACTACGTCCTCAAGGAGTCGTGGGAGGAGTCCGCGAAGCTCGGCTGGGGGATCCCTCAGCGGTTCGGCTACTACAACGAGGACTACCACCTCCTCCAGGCGACCAAGGCGGAGCCGCTCCACCGGCTCCTCCGCAACCAGATGACGGAGGCCCGGGTCCCGATCGAGTTCAGCAAGGGCGAGGCCGCGCCCGGTCAGCACGAGGTCAATATCCGCTACGACGATGTCCTCGAATCGGCCGACCGGAGCGTGATCTTCAAGCATGGCGCGAAGGAGATCGCGTACCTCAACGGCTGGGGCATCACGTTCATGGCCAAGCCCGACCACACCTGGACGGGCTCGTCTGGCCATCTCCACATGAGCATCTGGAACGAGGACGGCTCGACCTCGCTGACCCATGATCCCGACGCTGGGCTGCCGTACGGCATGTCGAAGACGTTCTCGCATTTCGTGGCCGGGATGATGGCCCTGTCCCGCGAGCTGGCGATCTTCATCGCCCCGAACATCAACTCGTACAAGCGCTACGCGTCGCTGTCGTGGGCGCCGGTCAACATCGTCTGGGGCCGTGACAACCGGACGACCGGGTTCCGCCTGGTCGGGCACGGGCCGGCATTGCACGTCGAGGACCGCTTCCCGGGCGGCGACATGAACGCCTATTTGACCTACGCGGCCATGATCGGAGCGGGACTTCACGGGATCGATCAGAAGCTCGAGCTCGTCGACGAGTTCAAGGGCAACGGCTACATCGCCAAGGGCGTGGCGCGGATGCCGCGCGCGCTGTACGAGGCGATCGCCGAGCTCGAGCGATCGACGGCAGCCCCGGCGATCTTCGGCCAGGACGTGGTCGATCACTACCTCAACGCGGCCCGGGTCGAACAGCAGACCTACGACGCGATGGTCCACAACTGGGAGCGCGAGCGGTATCTCGAGCGGAGCTGACGCCACGCCCTCGGAGCCGGTCCGGCGGGCGGGTCGCGGCCGCAGGTCCGGTGCCCGAATTTGCCAAACGGATCTGAGGCGGTCGTTAGCCGGCCAGAAGTTGTCTAGCGCTCGCCATGCGGTCGGTTGGCAGGAATTGGTGCAGGTTCCACGCTCGGCGGAGTCGAACGGGCGGCCACAATGCCGGCTAACGACCGGGTGGGATTCATATGACCGAAACAGCGCGCAGCCCGCTCACAGGGCGGTGTAGTACAACGCGATCGCGAGGACCGCGGCACCCACCCCAATCACGCCGAAGGCGAGAGCCGAACGGCGTCGGCCACGGATCAGGGATACCACCGCCCCGACGACACCGCTGAAGGCGAGCATCGGCAACAGGACAATGAAGTACGGCATCTGACGCTCAGTCGCGATCCGGAGCCGCACCCCGAACCGCGGCGGGTCCGTCGAAGACGAGAATCGCGTCGGGGGGCTGCGGCGCGAGATAGGTCGCGAGGCCCTCCTCGAGCGTTGTCAGGCGGCGCGGCATCCGCTCGAGCAGCGGCGCGAGATCGACCGTCGCGGGCTGGTTGATGAAGTCCACCGCGTCCGGCGTCAGGATCGGCGTCGGCAGCCACGACAGCGGCACAGCAAGCAGCTTGATCAGGGGCGTCGGCCCGGGGACGATCGGTCGGCGCAGCCCGGCCACCCGCAGGGCGATGGCGATGATCTCGCGCATGGTCATCGTCGCCGGGCCACCGAGCTCGAACACCTGGCCGGCCGCCGCTTCGGCGACGAGCGAATCCGCCGCGAGCGCGGCCGCATCGTCGATGAAGACCGGGGCGAGGAGCTGCGAGCCGGTGTTCGTCATCGGGACCATGAACAGGCGCCGAGCGAAGCCGAGGAACCGGTTGAGCGACACGTCCCGCGGTCCGAAGATCCACGTCGGGCGGATGATCGTCCAGGTCATGCCGGAGCCGCGGACGGCCTCCTCGGCGCGCCACTTGGCCCGGAACCAGTGGCGCTTGGCGTCGGGCGCGGCGCCGGCCCCCGACATGTAGATGACCCGCGTGACACCCGCTTTTCGAGCCGCGGCAATGAGCCGCTCGGTGCCCGCGGCGTCGACCTCCGCGAAGGTCTGGTGCTTTCTGGGCGCCTCGATCGGCGAGTTCCTGAAGGCAAGGGCGATCGCCAGGGCGTCTGCGCCGCGCAGCGCGTCGACGAGGCCCTCGCCGGTCTGGACGTCCGCATGGCGAAGCTCGACCGCGTCCGGAAGGCCGCCGCGCGCCGTCTCGCCGTGGTGCGACAGGACCCGGACAGCGTGGCCACGTCGGTACAGCTCGGTCGCGATCCCCCCGCCAACGAAGCCCGTGCCGCCTGCCACGGCAACGGTCAGCCCGGTCGGCGGGGCGTTGGGCGCGGCGAGCAGCGTCCGGGTCACCGCGGCTCGGTGGCGGAACATCCGCTTCAGCGCGCCGCGTACGGCGAGCCGGTTGACGATGTCGCCGAGCGGCCCGAACGGCAACGCGTAGACGATCTCGTCGCGGACGATCGTGCCGCCGTCCGTCGCCTCGAACGCATGCGTGTGCTCCCAGCGCGCGTACGGGCCGTGGACCTGGACGTCGCGATAACGCCTCAATGGCTCCAGGTCGACGATCCGCGCGGTCCACCGGAGCGGGATCCCGAGCAGCGGGCGGATCCGGTATCGGATCTCGAGGCCGTCGCGCATCTCCAGATCGTCGGTCAGGAGCTCGAAGCCCATCGAGGTCGGCGTGATTCGGAGGAGGTTCTCGGGCCGCCCAAAGAACGCGAAGACTTCCTCGAGCGGGCAGGCGACGAACTGGCTGGCCGACAGGCGATGCGCGGACATGCCCGCAGTATATCGTGATACTCGCGCATAGCAAGTTTTCGGCGGCCCACATGACGGGGCGGTCGACGTCCAGCCGACGAGCAACCGGTGCTCGTTACGTCGCGTGGACCCGCCCTCCGGACGACGCTCCGAGCACTACCGGCTCAGGATGTCGTTTGAGAGTCCGAAATCGGCTTGAAATGCATCAGTGCCGTCCTCCGGACGATGCAACGAGCAGCCGGTGCTCAGTCCACCCTCGGGCTCAGTTCGAGTGGCGGGCGGCGAGCTCCGCAGGATGCAGCCGGTCGCAGTCGCGCTCGCGCGTTATCCTCGCGTGCACCAGCGCGCCGGGTTCGGCCGCGCCGGCCCGCGCATCAGCATGGGAGCACGGTGCCGCCGAAGGGACAGCCGCCAGTCGACGCGCCGGCCGGGAGTGAGCTGGACGCGTTTCGCGCGCGCATCGCCGCGCTCGAGGCGCGCGAGGACGAGCACGAGCGGGCGGAGCGGATCCAGGCCGCGCTGTATCGGATCGCCGAGGCTGCCAGCGCCGCGACGGACCTCCCCGCGTTCTACCGGAGGATCCATGCCATCGTCGGCGAGCTGATGGTCGCCGAGAATCTCTACGTGGCGCTGTACGACTCCGACCGGGAGTTGATGAACTACCCGTACTTCGTCGATGAGCTCGACGACGACATTCCGGATCCGCATGCCTGGGAGCCCTTCGGCGAGGGTCAGGCGCGCGGGATCACCGCGTACGCCCTCCGGTACGGCCGGCCGCTCCTCGTGGATGCCGACCTGTTCCGCGAGCTCCTGGCGCACGGCGAGGTCGAGCAGCTCGGCGTGGTCACCGAGGAGGCCACCTGGCTCGGCGTGCCGCTCGCGACCGAGGGCCGGGCGCTCGGCGTCCTCGTTGTTCAGTCCTACACCGCCGATCAGCGATATACCGACGCGGACCGCGACCTGCTCGCGTTCGTCGGCCAGCACGTCGGCTCCGCCCTGACCCGCGTCCGAGCGATCGAGGAGACCCGCCAGCGCAACGCCGAGCTCGCCCTTGTCAACGAGATCGGCCAGGCCCTCGCCGAGCAACTCGAGTTCGGCGCGATCATCGAGCTCGTCGGCGAGCGGATCCGAGGGATCTTCAACAGCCGATCGATCTTCATCGCGCTTCACGACCCGGCGACAGACATCCTGTCGTTCCCGTACGACCTCGACGAGGGCGAGCGCTTCGATCGCGGCCTGATCAAGCTCGGACCCGGGCTGACCTCGACCGTGATCCGGACCGGCCGGTCGCTCCGGATCGGCACGCTGGACGAACAGGTGGCGGCCGGCGCCCTCCAGATCGGCGGCTCCGACACGCAGTCGTGGCTTGGGGCGCCGATCCCGGCCGGGAATCGGGTCATCGGCGTCGTCGGCCTCGAGAGCCTCCTGACCAACGCCTTCAGCGAGGCCGACGAGCGATTGCTGGTGACCCTCGCGACGAGCATGGGGGTCGCCCTCGAGAACGCCCGGCTGTTCGACGAGACAAAGCGTCTGCTGGCCGAAACCGACGCCCGAGCCGCCGAGCTCGCGGTCATCAACGAGATCGGTCAGGCGCTCGCGAGCCAGCTCGACTTCGAGGCGATCATCCAGCTGGTTGGTGAACGGATCCGGGCGATGTTCACTGCCCGCACGATCTACATCGGAATCCTGGATCAGGCCACGGGCCTCGTGTCGTTCCCGTATGACCTCATGAACGGCGAAGCGATCCACACCGAGCCGTTTGCCCTCGGACCCGGGCTCACGTCGCTCGTGATCACGCGAGCTGAACCGCTCCTGATCCGGAGCTTCGAGGAGGCCCGCCGGCTCGGCACGATCGAGGACGGGCTCGCCGCAGAGTCGTGGCTCGGCGTCCCGATCCTGACCGGCGAGCACGTCCTCGGCGTCATCGCGGTCGAGTCCGAGGAACGGGGCGCATATGACGAGTCCGATCTGCGGCTGTTGTCGACGCTTGCCGCGAGCATGGGCGTCGCGCTCGAGAACGCCCGGCTGTTCGACGAGACCAAGCGCCTGCTCGGCGAGACGAACGAGCGCGCCGCCGAGCTGGCCGTGATCAACGAGATCGGATCGGCCCTCGCCCAGCAGCTCGACTACCAGGCGATCGTCGACCTCGTCGGTGAGCGGGTTCGGTCGATCTTCGGCCCGCAGTCGATGTTCGTCGCCTTGTACGACGCGACGACCCGCCGGGTGCGGTTTCCGTACGCGGTCGACGCGGGCGAGCGCGCCGAAGCACAGCGGCCGGACGTTGAGATTGGCCCGGGCCTGACGTCCCTGATCATCGAGACACGACGGCCGGTGCGGGTCGGCACGGACGACGAGGCGAACGCCCTCGGGGCGATCCAGATCGGCGGCTCGGACACGGAGTCATTCCTTGGCGCACCGATCCTCAGCAGCGATCGCGTGATCGGCGTGATCGCGCTTGAGCGACTGGAGCGGGACGCGTTCGACGAGGCCGACGAGCGGCTCCTGTCCACTCTCGCGTCGAGCATGGGCGTGGC
>JANMCU010000096.1:0-5548 GCA_031361415.1 Chloroflexota bacterium
CGGTCGAGGAAGGGCACGTGACGGATCAGCGAGAGCGCGATCGCGAGGGCCGTCACCGCCACCTCCTCGGTCGTCGCGTCCGGCACGTTCGTGACCCAGATGCCGCCCGCGCGCGCGGCCTCGAGATCGATGTGGTCGACGCCGACCGTGACCGCCGAGACGATCCGCAACCGGTCCGCGAGCCCTGAGATCACCTCGGCCGAGACGGGGCTGTCACCGACCAGGAGCGCCTCGACGCCGGCGCCGGCAGCGAGCACCTCGGCGGGCGTCGAGGCGACCGCCGAGCCCACCGAGAACCCGTTCGCTCGCAGCAGCTCCGGCCCGTCTCCGCCGTCGATCGCGAGGGTATCGACGTACAGAGCCGTTGCCGTATTCCCAATCACACGTGCATCCTAGGCTCCTGCCCCGGCCCCGGCAAGCGATTTGCGCCGCGCCAGCGGGAATGGTACGAATCGCCATGGGTTGTTGACGATGCGACAACACGGAGGGCGCGGCCGACGCTCGCGGCTGCGGCCTCGCGCGCTACTCGCGCTGCCGGGGTTCGCCTGGACGTCGCTCTTCTTCCTGGCGCCCCTCGCGCTGCTGCTCGTCTACTCGCTCGGCCAGATCGACGTGATCACCTTCAACGTCAGCTGGGGCTGGACGCTCGAGAGCTATCGCCGGATGGGCGACCGCCTGTACCTCGAGCCGATCCTCCGCAGCATCCTGCTGAGCGGTGCGGCGACGATCCTCTGCCTGCTGATCGGCTTCCCCGTGGCGCTCTGGATCAGCCGGCTCTCGGGCCGGCGGCAGACGCTCGCGCTGGTCGCGGTGATGATCCCCTTCTGGTCGTCGTTCGTGGTGCGCACCTACGCCCTCGTGAACCTGCTCGAGGATGGCGGACCGCTCGCCGACGTCCTCAGTGCGCTGCACCTGACGAGCGACGCGCCCGGGGTGCTCTACACGCCCCTCGCGATCGCGATCGGGATCGTCTACAGCTACCTGCCGCTGATGATCCTGCCGCTCTTCGTCGCCCTCGAGCGGATCGACCCGTCGCTCCTGCAGGCCGCTGCCGACCTCGGCGCGGCCGGCCACCGCACGTTCCGCCGCGTCGTGCTGCCGCTCGCGGCGCCCGGCATCATCGCGGGCTGCATCCTCGTCGGCGTTCCCGCGACCGGCGAGTACACGATCCCGGCGATCCTCGGCGGCGGCAAGAGCCTGATGGTGGGCAACGTGATCGCCGACGAGTTCCTCAAGGTCGGGGACTACCCGTTCGGCTCCGCGCTGGCGATGACGCTGATGGTCGCCCTGACCGTGATCCTCGTGGTCGCCCGCGGACGCCTGCGCCGATACGAGCAGGCGTAGGTGGGCTTGCGGGCGCGTCCGTCGGCCCTCGCCGCGATCTCCGTCGGCGTGCTCCTGCTGCTCTACGCCCCGATAGTGATGGTCGTGATCAACAGCTTCAACGCCGACGAGTCGCTGGTCGGCTGGGGCGGCCTGACGACCCGCTGGTTCGGCGAGGCGATCCACGACGGCCGGGTCCGCGACGCTCTCGTCGCAAGCACCGAGGTGGCCGCGCTCTCGACCGTGATCTCGCTCGTCCTGGCCGTAACCGCGGCGCTCTTGGCGCGCAAGGCTTCGGCTCGCGCGCGCGGCCTGCTCGATGCGACGACCTACATGCGGATCATCCTGCCCGAGACCGTGATCGCGATCGGCCTGTTCCTGCTGCTGCGACGGGAGGACGTCAAGCTCGGCATCGCGACGATCGTGATCGGGCACGTCGTCTTCAACTCGGCGTACGCGACGATCGTGATCCAATCGCGCCTGGCAACGCTGACCGACACGCTCGAGCAAGCCGCGGCAGATCTCGGCGCGACACCGTGGCGCGTCTTCCGCCGGGTCACGCTGCCGCTGATCCTGCCGGCCGTGCTGGTCGCGGGCCTGCTCGTCTTCTCGTTCTCGTTCGACGATGTCGTCACCTCGCTGTTCCTCGGCGGCTCCGAGGTCGAGACGCTGCCCGTGCTCCTGCTGGGGCTGATCCGCCTGCACGTCACGCCCGAGGTGAACGCGATCGGCGTGCTCGTGATGCTGACGACGACCGGGCTGCTCGCGCTCGCGGCGACGCTCACGACGATCCGCGGCGCGGTCGGCGCGCGCGTCGTCGAGGCGACGGAGGCCGAGGCGTGAGCGGCTCCCTCGCCGGCGCGCCGGCGGTGCGACTCGTCGGCATCGAGAAGCGCTACGGCGAGATCGTCGCCGTGCGCGGCGTCGACCTCGAGATCGGCTCGCGCGAGTTCTTCTCCCTGCTCGGTCCGAGCGGCTGCGGCAAGACCACCACGCTGCGCATGATCTCGGGCCTCGAGCAGCCCACGGTCGGACGGGTCGAGGTGCGGGGAGAGGACATGACGCACGTCCCGCCCCACCGCCGCCCCGTCACGACGGTGTTCCAGAACTATGCGCTCTTCCCGCACCTCGACGTCTTCGAGAACGTCGCCTTCGGCCTGCGCGAGCGCCGCATCGGGCAGGACGAGATACGCGCCCGCGTCGCGCGGATGCTCGAGCTGGTCGACCTCTCGGGGCGCGACAGAGCACGGCCGCGCGAGCTCTCCGGCGGCCAGCAGCAGCGCGTCGCGCTCGCACGCTCGCTCGTCCTCAACCCCGAGGTGCTGCTGCTCGACGAGCCGCTCGGTGCCCTCGACCTGAGACTGAGAAAGCAGCTCCAGGTGCTGCTCAAGGCCGTCCAGCGCGAGGTCGGGATCACCTTCATCTACGTCACGCACGACCAGGAAGAGGCGTTCTCGATGTCCGACCGCGTCGCCGTCATGAACCTCGGCCTGATCGAACAGATAGGCAGCCCACGCGAGGTCTACCCGCGGCCGAGCACGCTCTTCGTCGCCAAGTTCGTCGGTGACGCGAACCACATCCCGGCTCGCGTCGAGGCGGTGGAGGGCGACGGTCTCTATCGCGCCGATCTCGGCCCGCTCGGGAGCTGCACCGTGGCAGGCGTGACCGGGCTGACACGAGACGAGCAGGTCGTCGCGATCGTGCGACCTGAGCAGGTCAGAGCCGAGACCGGCGCGAGCTCCGCTCGCCCGGGGCAGATCAGCATCGCGGGCCGAGTCAGCGATGTGTCGTTCGTCGGGCCCGCTGCCCATCTGACCGTCGAGACCGCTCTTGGCAAACTGCGCTGTGTCGCTCCCGGCCGGGCCGATGCGGCCGAGACGGCAACGCTCTTCAGCTGGGAGCCGCGCGACCTCTGGCTGGTCGCCGCTTCCACCCCGGCAGGCACCCGGTGACGTTCTCGCTCGCGGCACGCTGCTCGGTGACGGGCGCCTTCGGTGTCTGCGCCGCGACCGCGGATCTCGCGGTCGGCGGTCGCGTCGCGCATGTCGAGGCCGGCGTCGGCGCCGTGCTCACCCAGCACCGCACCGATCCCCGCCTGGGGCCCCGAGGTCTCGGCCTGTTGCGTTCGGGCTGCGGGGCGGCCGAGACGATCGAGGCACTCGTCGCCTCCACCCCCGAGGCGCGTTGGCGGCAACTCGCGGTCGTCGACCGAGACGCCGCCACCGCGGCCTTCAACGGCGACGAGATCGTCACGACAAGCGCAGAACAGCACGGCGCGGGATGCGTCGCGATCGGCAACATGCTCGCCTCGGCCGGGGTCGGCGCGGCGATGGTGCAGGCCTTCACCGCAGACGGCGGGGCGCCGCTTGCCGAGCGGCTCGTGCGCGCGCTCGAGGCCGGCGCCCGCGCAGGCGGCGAGACAGGCGCCACCCGCTCTGCCGTCGTGCTCGTCGCACTCGACCCCGCGATGCACCTCGTCGACCTGCGCGTCGACGACGACCCGGCGCCCGTCATGGCGCTCCGACGCCTCTGGGACGCCTATCGGCCCTGGGTCGACGACCTGCGCCTGCGCGCGCTCGACCCCGACCGCGCCGAGGGCCGGCCCGGGAGCGCGACAGCCGCTCTCCTCGAGGGGCAGCGGCGTTGAGCGATCCCGGTGGACCCCAGATACGGACCGAGTTCCCGCACGCGATCCGGATCATCGACGACTGGATCCCGCTCGCCGACGGAGTCCGCCTGAGCGTCCGCATCTGGCTGCCGGAAGACGCGCTCGCGCGGCCGGTGCCGGCGATCCTCGAGTACCTGCCCTACCGCAAGGGCGACTCGAACGCCGTCGACGACAGCCTCCGTCACCCCTGGTATGCCGGCCACGGCTACGCCGGCGTGCGCGTCGACATCCGCGGCAGCGGCGACTCCGAGGGAGTGCTGATCGACGAGTACCACCCGCAGGAGCAGCGTGACTGCCTCGAGGTGCTTCGCTGGCTTGCGGCGCAGCCCTGGTGCACGGGCAGCCTCGGCATGATGGGCATCTCCTGGGGCGGCTTCAACAGCCTGCAGGTGGCGGCCCATCGGCCGCCCGAGCTGAAGGCGATCATCACCTGCTGCTCGACCGACGACCGCTACGGCGACGACGTCCATTACTTCGGTGGGCTGCCGTTGGCCTTCTACCTGCTCCCATGGGCCTCGGTGATGCTCGCGTATGGCGCGCGACCGCCAGATCCCGCAGTCGTCGGCGAGGGCTGGCGCGAGCAGTGGCTGGAGCGGCTCGAAGGCGGCCCTTACCTCGCCGAGACATGGCTGCAACACCAGCGCCGAGACGACTACTGGCGCCAGGGGTCGGTCTGCGAGGACTACGCCGCGATCGAAGCGGCGGTCTACGTCGTCGGTGGCTGGTCGGACGGCTACACGAACGCGGCGCTGCGGCTGCTCGACGGCCTCTCCTGCCCGCGTAAGGGCTTGATCGGGCCGTGGGAGCACGTCTGGCCGGAGCAGGGCTATCCGGGTCCGGCGATCGGCTTCCTGCAGGAGGCGCTGCGCTTCTGGGATCACTGGCTCAAGGACGAGCCGAACGATGTGATGTCGGGGCCGATGCTGCGCTACTGGCGGCAGGAGAGCGTCGAGCCGCGCAGCGCCTACGCGATCCGGCCGGGCGGCTGGGCAGCCGAGGACGTCTGGCCCTCGCCGCGTCTCACGACGACGACGCTGCACCTGAACGGGGAGAGCCTCTCACGTGAGCCGGGCGACGGCCGGGAGCGCTGCTGCTCGACGCCGCTGACGATCGGCGCCGACGCCGGCTCGTGGCTCCCCTACGGCAACCCCGCGGACCTCCCGGGCGACCAGCGTGGCGAGGACGCCTGGTCGCTCTGCTTCGACTCGCCGCCGCTCGAGGATGAGATCGAGTTGCTCGGCCAAGCGACCGTGAGCCTGCGGGTACGCTCCAATCGTCCCGTCGCATTCGCCGCGGTACGGCTCTGCGAGGTGCGTCCCGACGGTACCTCCACCTTGGTCACGCGCGGCGCTCTCAATCTCTGCCGCCGCAATGGGCACGACCGCTCCGATCCGCTCGAGCCGGGCCGGGCCTACCACGTGATCGTGCCGCTCAAGGCGATCTCCTACGTCGTCCCGCCCGGCCACCGCCTGCGGGTCGCGATCTCGACCTCCTACTGGCCGTGGCTCTGGCCCTCGCCCGAGCCGGTCGAGCTGAGCATCGCGTGCGACGAGGGAA
>JANMCU010000110.1:0-8817 GCA_031361415.1 Chloroflexota bacterium
GGATGTCCTCGCTCCGAGCATTCAGGACCTTGCCCGGAAAGACGTTGTAGTTGCCGAGCCAGGCGCCGGGCGCGATGCCCGACATGTCGTCAATCGCCACGCCGTTGACGATGGCCGTCTTGCCGGTCACGCCGGCGACCGTGCCGGCCGTGTGGCTGCCGTGATCGCCTTCACCGGCGACGGGCAGGGCGTCGTAGCTGGTCTGGTTGTTCTTGTTGTAGAAGACCTTGGCGACGATGACCTTCTGGCTGACGTTGTCGCACGTGCTGCCGGTCATGTCGGCGGCGTCGCACTTCGGGAACCCGGCCGGGTAGCTGAAGCCCGACGGATCGAAGAACGGGTGGCGGTAGTCAATCCCGCAATCGATCATCCCGACCTTGACGCCCTGGCCCGCATTGGCTCGGCCGCCGGCCGCAGCCCACGCCGCCTGGGCGTTGATGATCTTGTAGCTCTCGCTCATGTCGGGGTGGTAGAGCGCGTTGTATTCGACCACCGCGACATCGGTGTTGTTCGCGAGCTTGCCGATCGCGGCGCCATTGAGCTTGACGGCGACCGCGTTCAGGGTCACGAAGTACTGCGAGGTGATCTTCGCGCTGGGGACATTGGTCTGAAGCCACCTGGCGAACGCGGAGTGCTCGGTCTTGAGGTAGCCGACGTACTTCTTCGCGGCCGCGCTGTTCGGGTTGAGCTTGCCGCTCGAGACCCTGGTCTTGAGGTACCCAGCGACGTGGCCGTCGTAGGTGGCGACGGGCAGCTGCTTGAGGATGACGATCGCGGACGTCTTGTCCAGGACTGCGGTCGAAGCGCCTGCGTCGCGACTGGCCGGCGGCGCGGCGGCCGAAGCCCCCGTGGCGGACAGGACGAGGACAAGCGTCGCCGCGAGCGCGGCAAAGCGTCGATGCATGGAGGCCTCCATACGAACGTGGGATGACCGCCGGTCGTCTCCCGAACGACCGTCCCCCGGTTTGCGGCAAGGGTACCAACGATCCCTGCCGATGGTCCCGGGTGGCGCGCCAAAGCGGTGCGACGCGTCACCACCACCAGCTCAGCCGAGCTTGTCGACGAGCTCCTGGACCGCCGCCGCGGACGTGTCGAACGCTGCTTGCTCCTCGGCCGTCAGCGCGATTTCGAAGACCTTCTCCAGCCCGCCCCGACCGAGGACAACGGGCACCCCGACGAACAGGTCGTTCGTCTTGAACTCGCCCTGCAGGAGGACCGCGCAGGGCAGGACGCGCTTTCGGTCGCGCAGGATCGCGTCGACCATCTCGAAGGCCGAGGCGGCGGGCGCGTAGAACGCGGAACCAGTCTTGAGCAGGGCGACGATCTCGGCCCCGCCGTTGGCCGTCCGCTCCTCCAGCGCCGTGACTCGGTCTGGCGGGAGGAGCTCGGTGATCGGGACGCCGGCGACCGTCGAGTAGCGCGACAGCGGGACCATCGTGTCGCCGTGGCCGCCGAGGACGAAGGCATGGGTGTCCTCGACGCTGACCCCGAGCTCCTGGGCGATGAACGTCCGGAAGCGGGCCGAATCGAGGACCCCGGCCATCCCGAGCACCCGTTCCCGCGGGAAGCCCGACGCCTTCAGGGCGACATGGCACATCGCGTCGAGCGGGTTGGTCACGATGATCAGGATCGCGTCGGGCGAGTGCTTCGCGGCCTGCTCGACGACGCCGCGGACGATCCCGGCGTTGGTCTGCATCAGGTCGTCGCGGCTCATCCCGGGCTTGCGGGCGATGCCCGAGGTGACGACGACGATGTCGGAGCCTGCGGTGTCGGCGTAGTCGTTCGTGCCGGTGATCCGGCTGTCATGGCCGACAACCGGGGCAGCCTCGGCGAGATCCAGGCCCTTGCCCTGGGGCAGGCCCTCGACGATGTCAATGAGCACGACGTCGGCGAGACCGGCCTCGGCGATCCGCTGGGCGGTGGTCGCGCCGACGTTGCCGGCGCCGATGACGGTGACCTTGTTCCTGGCCATGGGCGGTTGGACCTCGGGGTATCGGAGCGGGTCGGGTGGATGTCCCGCCATTCTACGGGCGGGTTCGGGACCGGACGTTCATCGCATGCGCGGATCGACGAATGACCTTGGATCTGGCGCTCGTCTTCGTGCTCGCGATCGTCGCCGCGCCGGCGCTCCTGGCGCTGGCCACGCTGGCGGTCCTTGGCTCGTTCGTCGCGCTGCTCGCCGACGGCGTCAGCGGCGGCCGCCTGAGCCGGCCCTCCTGACCCCGCGGGCGGAGCGGTGCCGGCCGAGGCCCGTCAGCCCTCGCCCGGCCCAGCCACCCTGAGCTCGGGGGCCGAGTCGTCGGCAACGACCCGCGGTCCGGCTGTCCGGACCGAGTCGGGCACGGCGTCGGCGTAGGCAGCGAAGTTGTCGACGAACATCCGGGCGAGAGCAGCCGCGTGATGGTCGTACGCCGCGCCGTCGGCCCAGGTCGACCGGGGCCGGAGGAATGCTGCCGGCACGTCTGGGCAGGAAGTCGGGACCTCGACGCCGAAGATCGGGTCGGTGACGGTCGGGACTCCGTCGAGGGCGCCGGACAGGGCCGCCCGGACCATCGAGCGGGTGTGGTTGATGTCCATCCGCTCGCCGGTCCCGTACGGACCGCCGGTCCAGCCCGTATTCACGAGCCACGCCCGCACGCCGTATTGCTCGAGCCGTTCGCCCAGCATCGCGGCGTACTCGCCCGGGTGGCGCGGCATGAACGGGGCGCCGAAGCAGGCCGAGAACGTGGCCTGCGGCTCCTTGACCCCGATCTCGGTCCCGGCCAGCTTGGCGGTGTAGCCGCTGATGAAGTGGTACTGGGCCTGGGCCGCGGTCAGCCGGCTGATCGGCGGCAGGACACCGAACGCATCGGCCGTCAGGAGGACGACGTTCGTCGGCTGGCCGGCCATCCCGGACGGGTCGGCATTGCCGATGAAATGGAGCGGGTACGCGCCGCGGGTGTTCTCGGTGAAGCGGTCCGAATCGAGGTCGAGCTCGCGGGTCGCCGGATCGACGTCGACGTTCTCGAGGAGCGTCCCGAAACGGCGCGTCGTCTGGAAGATGTCCGGCTCGTACATCGGCGAGAGCCGGATTGTCTTCGCATAGCAGCCGCCCTCGAAGTTGAAGACGCCGTCGACGCCCCAGCCGTGCTCGTCGTCACCGATCAGGCTCCGCTCCGGGTCGGCCGACAGCGTCGTCTTGCCGGTCCCGGAGAGCCCGAAGAACACGACCGATTCGCCGTCCCGGCCGACATTCACCGCCGAGTGCATCGGCAGGATGCCCTCATCGGGCATCAGGTAGTTCATCACGGTGAACGCCGATTTCTTGATCTCGCCGGCGTACTCGGTGCCGACGATGATGATCTCCATGGCGGCGAGGTTGACGAGGATCGCGGTCCCCGTCCGCGTGCCCTCGGTGCTCGGGTCGGCCTGGAACGACGGAACGTCGATGATCGTGAAGTTCGGGGCGAAGTCGGCGAGATCTGCCGCCGACGGCCGGCGGAACAGGTTGCGAGCGAAGAGGCTCGCCCACGCGGTCTCGGTGTATACCCGCAGGCTGCGGCGATGCGCGGGGTGCGCGCCGATGAAGCAATCCTGGGCGTAGACGGGCCGATCCGCGAGATAGGCCATCAGGCGGGCCCGCAGGCGGTCGTAGTGCTCGAGGGCGATCGGGCGGTTGACCTCGCCCCACCAGATCTTCGCGGCCGAGGCAGGTTCCCTGACGATGAACTTGTCCTGCGGCGACCGGCCGGTGTGCTTGCCCGTCCGGACGACGAGCGGTCCCTCGGCGGCGATCAGACCTTCGCCCGCCCGAACGGCATCTTCGTACAGCTCGGCGACCGGAAGGTTGGCCCGGACGGACCGGCCGGGGCGTGCGGCGGCAACCTCTGGAGAGGGGGTCTTCGGGCGGGTGGCGGACTGTGTCATGTGCTCGGACTCCTGCGCGCGGGCGATCGCTCCCGATCGACCGGCCGCGCGTGGCTCGCGGCCTCGACTGCCGGTGGGCGGACGGGGCCAGCGAGGAAGTCGGCTTCCGCAGTCGCTGTTGGCGGGCATCGTACCGCAACCGGGACGCAACCTGTTCGCAACCTGAACGTCCTGGCCTGTCAGTCCTGTGTCAGATGGGCAGAGGGTCGTTGCCCGCAATCGTTCTTCCGACGACGCAGGGGCTGGAGGACGCTCGGGGGCTGGAGGACGCTCGGGGGGCTGGGGGCGGTCCCCGAGCTGGAGGCGCTCCGGGGGCTGCCGCCGCGCCGATACCTGGCCTTGTAGTCACCCCAGGACTGGAATGCCGGGAACTTCCGACCGTCGTGGAGATCGGGCCCCGACCGGCACTCGGTTGGCCGCGGAGGGCTGACTGGCACCCGGCGGACGACCGGCAGGCACCTGCGACCAGCTTACGAGTCCACCGGTGAATACCCGGCCAACTTCACGCGTCTCAAGCCCGGTCGATCGACCGTCAGGCGCGGTCGAGGGCGCCCGCGAGGTCGGCGATCAGGTCGTCGACGTGCTCGATCCCGACCGACAGGCGAACGAGGGCCGGATCGACCTCGAGCGCCGATCCCGCGACCGATGCGTGGGTCATCGTGGCCGGGATCTCGACGAGCGATTCGACGCCACCGAGCGATTCGGCGAGCGTGAACAGCCGGGTGGCCTCGGCGATCGCGACGGCGCGGTCGGCGGCGGAGCGCCCATCCGACGCTCGGGGGATGAACGACACTATCCCGCCGCCACCGCGCATCTGACGCCCCGCCCCGACGAGCGCCGCACCCGGATGCGCATGCGGTCCGTCGCTCAGGCCCGGGTAGAAGACCCGCTCGATGTCGTCGCGGGCCGCGAGGAAGTTCGCAACGGCGGTGGCGTTCGCCACGTGTCGCTCCACCCGGAGATGGAGGGTCCGGAGGCCACGCAGGACGAGGAAGCAGTCGAGCGGGCCGGGCACCGCGCCCATCGCGTTCTGGAGGAAGTGGAGACGCTCGGCGAGCTCGTCGTCGCGCGTGACGGCGATCCCGAGGATTGTGTCCGAGTGACCGCCGAGATACTTCGTGGCCGAGTGGAACACGATGTCCGCGCCGAGCTCGAGCGGGTTCTGGAGGGCGGGCGACGCGAATGTGTTGTCGACGACGAGCCACGGCCGGGCCAGGCCGGTCTGGGCCGCCCGTTCCGTGATCGTCCTCGCCGCCGCCGCGATGTCGGTCAGCTTGAGGTTCGGGTTCGACGGGCTCTCGAACCAGACGACCCGGGTGCGCTCGGTCAGCTGCTCCCAGAGCGCGTCCGGATCGGCCGACAGGTCCGTAAACCGGGCCTCGCCGGCGCCGCTCGGACGATGAACCCGCTCGAGGTAACGGAACGTGCCGCCGTAGACGTCGTCGCCGACGAGGATCTCCTCGCCGCTCGCCGCCAGCTGAGCGATCGCCGCCGTCGCCGCCGACCCGCTGGCAAAGGCGATCCCGTGGGTCCCCTTCTCGAGCGCGGCGACGGCCCGCTCCAGGCGGTCGCGGGTCGGGTTGATGCTCCGGGCGTAGTCGTGGCCGCCGCGCGGCCGGTTCACGCCGTCCTGGGCGTAGGTCGAGGTCTGATAGATCGGGGGCGACACGGCGCCGGTCAGCTCGTCCGGCTCGGCGCCGGCGTGGACCGCGAGCGTCTCGAAGGCGTCCGTCGCGGCGCCGGCGCTGGGATCGGTCGGATCGTCGGCGTGGCTCATCTGGTCCATGATGTCATCCAGACGACCGGCGCCGTCACATCGATGAACGGGCTCGCATGAAGACGCACGCTCGCGGCACGTGACGACGGCCGTTGCCCGGCGTTGATCGAGAGATGAGCGCCCTCGGGCATCGTTGGCGGATGCCACTCAGACGCGGCAGCGGGATCGCTCTGCTTGCCGACCCGACCAGGCGGCAGATCATCGCGGCGCTGGCCGCGAGGCCTCGGCGTCCATCGCGTCTTGCCGCGGACCTCGCCGTCAGCCGACCGGCCGTCGCGCGGCAACTCCGCCTCCTCGAGGACGCGGAGTTGATCGTCGCCCATGCGGTCGCAGGCGACGGTCGCGGGATCCTGTACACGATCAATCCACGTCGTCATGGCGCCATCACGGCGTGGCTTGCCGGAACGGACGTCGGCTGCGAGGGCGCTCATGGCGATCGGCCGATCTGGGCAGCCCGGCACGAGTGACCCCCAGCGCGTCGATCTCGGGGTCGTTCACGCCAAGCGGAACGACCGCCGCGCGCCGGCACCCGAGCGCGCGTGCCCGCGCCTGCATCGCGCAGGGCGAGCGATTCGGACGGCAGACGCCCTCGAGATGGTTCCGCATGGGCGCAACGACCCGGAATCGGTCGCGCTGGGCGAGCGATTCGGCTGGGATGCCTGCGACCTCGGTCAAGGACCGGGCAGGGCGAGCCTCGTCAGCTGCGACCCGGTGCGTGGGCGAGGAATTCGAGCAGGTCGAGCTTCGTCACCACCCCGGCGGGTTCCTCGCCGCGGATCGCGACGAGGGCCGGTGAGCCGCCGCTGAGCAGGGCGAAGGCCTCGTCGAGCGTCGCCGACGCGTCGACCAGCGGCAGCGGCGCCTCCATGACCTCGCCGACCGTCCGCTCGACGATCGACGGATCGCGATAGGCGCGATCGAGCAGGGCCTTCTCGCTGATCGAGCCCACGAGCCCGGCGACCGCGTCGCCCGTGGCGTCCTCGGACACCGGCATCTGGCTGATCCCGTACTCCTGGAGCGTTGCGATCGCCTCGCCGACCCGTTCGCTCGTGCGTGCGACCACGACGGCGGGCCGGTCGGGCTCGTTGTGGCGGTGGGCGAGCAGCTCGGCGACGCGCGTGATCCCGCCGGTCGTCGGGAGCAGGCCGTTGACCCGCATCCACTCGTCGTTGTAGACCTTCGAGAGGTAGCTCCGGCCGCTGTCCGGGAGCAGGACGACGATGACCTTGCCCGGTCCCTCGCCGGCGGCGACCAGCTCGCGCGCCACCGTCAGCGCCGCCACGAGCGCCGTCCCGCACGAGCCGCCGGCCAGGATCCCCTCCTCGCGCGTCAGGCGCCGGGCGGCCGCGAAGGCCTCACGATCGCTGACCCGGACCCAGCGATCGACGATTGCGGGGTCGTAGGTGCCCGGCAGGAAGTCCTCGCCGACGCCCTCGGTCAGGTACGGCCGCGCCGTGTCGCCGGACAGCACAGACCCTTCAGGATCCGCACCGACGACGACGACGTCCGCCTTCCGGCTCCGGAGGTAGCGACCGGCACCGGAGATCGTCCCGCCGGTCCCGACGCTGGCGACGAAGTGGGTCAGCTCGCCGTGGGTCTGCTCCCAGATCTCGGGTCCCGTCGTCCGCTCGTGGGCGGTCGGGTTCTCGACGTTCCAGTACTGGTCGGGCTTGAAGGCGCCGGGGATATCGCGCGCCAGGCGGGCGGCGACGGAGTAATAGGACTCGGGCGACTCGGGGTCGACGTTCGTCGGGCAGAGGACGACCTCGGCGCCGTAGGCCCGCAGCAGCGCCTGCTTCTCGGTCGACTGCTTGTCCGCCATGACGAAGATGCAGCGATAGCCCTTGAGCGCGGCGGCGATCGCGAGGCCGTGGCCGGTGTTGCCGGATGTCGGCTCGATGATCGTCCCGCCCGGCTTCAGGAGCCCGGCCTTCTCCGCCGCCTCGATCATCGGCAGTCCGATCCGATCCTTGACCGAGCCACCCGGGTTGAGCATCTCGAGCTTGGCCAGGATCAGCGGCTGGCGCTCGATCGGGCCCAGCTCGCGTGTCACCCGGCTGAGCCGGACGAGCGGCGTGTTGCCGACGAGGTCGAGGATCGTCTCGGCGTAGTCCATGATCGGAGCATAGCCGGGCGGGCTTCGTCGGCGCCCGCCGGCGACCGAATCGGCTGCGCCTGGACCTGCGCTCAGAACTGCGCGATGTCGGCCGCGAGACGATCGTCGATGAGGTTGCCCGCGATCGCCCGGCTGCGGCGCTGGCCACCCAGGGCTTCCACGAACGGCTCGCGATCGATCCCGAGCAGCACGGCGGCGCCGGCCGTCGTGACCGTGGCCGTCCGTGGCACGTTGCGGATGAGGGCGATCTCGCCGAAGCCGTCGCCGGGCCCGAGGCGGCGCGCGACCTGTCCGTTCACGCTCACGTCGAGCTCGCCTGCCTCGACGACGTAGAACCGATCGCCGGCTTCGCCCTCGCGGATGACGGTCGAACCGCTCGGCAGCACGACCCGCACGATCCCGCGGGCGAGCCGCTCCAGCACAGGGCCGGACAGCGGTGCAAGCATCGGCACACCCCGCAACCGTCGGAGCTCGGCGGCCCGCTCGGCGTCGAGCAGATCGGCGCGCACGATCGCGCGTCCGACCAGGACGAGGACGATCGGCAGCGACAGCCCGGCGACGGCGAACGCGCCGCGATTCCCGACGAAGCTGATCGCCACCGGGACCGCAAGGGCGCCAATGGCCGTGGCGCCCATCATCAGTCCCTGGAGCATCCCGAAGACCCGGCTCATGACGTCATCGCCGGCGAGTCGCTGGATCAGTGTCTGGGTGCCGACGTACGTCAGGCCGGATCCGATGCCGGCCAGCACCAGCAGCGCGACCGCCGCGAGCGGCGCCGGCGCGATGGAGATGGCGGCAATCCCGGCGCCGAACATGACGACGCTCGCGGCGAGGGCGACGCCCAGGCGCTCGCGGCCGACGAGGAGGAGCCCGGTCGCCGAGCCGATCATCGCCCCGACCCCGCCGATCGCCCCGACGAAACCCACACCGCCGCCGTCCAGCCCGAGGAGGTCGATCGCGAGGACCGCATAGAGGATGTCGAGCGCGCCGACCAGCAGGGTCGCCCACGAGGCGATCA
>JANMCU010000156.1:0-6601 GCA_031361415.1 Chloroflexota bacterium
TCGGCTGCGACCCGATCGACCACGTAGCGATTGACGAAGGCGGCCGATTGGGCGACGGCTGGGCCATCGGCGTCCCCGACGAGCGCGATCCTGACATCGTGGAGGAGGACGAACTCGCCAGTCGGTCGAGCGAGCGCGCGGCCGGGGTCGAAGCCCGGCATCGTCGGAATCTGGCCGGTCACCCGGTACGGCCCGACGTCGAGAGCGATGTCATGCCACTGGGCGTGGACCGGCAGGTCGTCGACCTGATCGGCGACGGCAACGAAGACGTCGTCCTCGGCGATCGACAGGCTGCCGCTCGGCTGGGGTCGCGAACCGTCCAGTGGATGCCAGGCGGCCCGTTCGACCAACATGTCACGGCCGCTCTCGAGGACCTCGCGCAGCCGTCCGGCCTGAGCGACGACCCCGATCGCCACGCCTGCGGCGCCATAGATCTCGACCCGGATCGGCATGCCCCGTCCCTTCCGGCTGGCCGCGAGTGTGCGCCGAGCCGGAACGGATCGCATCGCCCATCCGTACTCCCGGTCAACGGTCCGTTGGTCCCACCGGCGAATGTCCATGCGACCCCGACCGCGGCCCGCGGGAGAGACGAAGCGGACGTCAGGGCGGCGGCGAGCAAGCCGGGGCGCTCGCGGTCGGCGTCGCGATCGGGGCAGCCGAACCGCTCGGCGGCACGCCGCTCGGTGGCACCCCGGTCGGTGGCGCGCCACTCGGCGTCGGGCAGGGCGAAGGTGCGGGCGGCGGCGCGGCGACTGCGAGCAGGGACTGGACGATCACGCCCGGGTCGGCCCGACTCTGGTTGGTCAGCACCGCGATCGTGATCGCCTCGATCGGGAAATGGCGAACGGCCGATCGAAAGCCGAGCAACCGGCCGCTGTGCCCGAGACTGGCATGACCTCCGATCGTGACTGCCTGGACGCCGTAGCCGTAGACGACTCCGGGCATGTAGTTCGTCGTCTTCATGAAGCCGCTCAACAGCATCGCCGTCGCGGCCGGCCCGAGGACCTTGCCGCTGTAGAGCGCGCGCGCCCAGCGGGCGAGGTCATCGCTCGTCCCGGCGATCGAACCCGCGCCGCCGGCGGCCGTGATGACCGATCGGAACGGCGCGACCCCGCTGCCGTCCTCGAGGTCGATCGGCTTCGCGGTCCGGCTCGTGCCCACGAACCGATAGCCGTGGGCGAGGGCGGTCCGGGCGGTCTCGTCGACCTGGAACCAGGTGGCCGTCAGACCGGTCGGATCGAGCAGCCGGGTCCGGATCGCCTGGCCGAGCGTCTGCCCGGTCGCGCGCTCGGCGATCAACCCGAGCAGCAGGTAGTTGGTGTTGGAGTAGTGCCATGCGACGCCCGGCGGCGACAGGCGCTTCCCGACATAGCTGAGCGTCCGATCGACCGGCCACGAATCGGCTGGTCGAGCCCGGAGCGCCGCGTCGATCTTCGGGTTGAGGAAGAAGTCGGCGAGCCCGCTCGTATGGTTGAGGAGCATCCCGACGGTGATCCGGCGGTCGATCGCGAGTCGGAGCGGCGGCAGGAGATCGGCGGCGGCGTCGGTCAGGTGGAGCCGGCCCTGATCGATGAGCTGGAGGATCAGGGCGGAGGTGAACGTCTTGCTGATGCTGGCGTAGGCAAAGGCGGTGTCGGGCGCGACCAGCGTCCCCGCCGCGACGTCGGCGAGACCGCTGACCCCGGTCCAGCTCGTCCCGTCGGGCAACAGGACCGTGGCCGACACGCCGGGGATCGCGAGCTTGACCCGGAGACGATCGAGCGTCGCCTGGAGGCGGACCGCGAGAACGGCTGCCGGTGAATCGGCGGGCGGCGCGCTCGATGGACCTGACGAGCCCGTTGGTGGTCCGGGTGGAATCGATCCGACGACCCCCGATGGATACGCTGACCCGCCCGGGGCGGCAGCCGACCGAGCGGCGACACCGCCCGACGATGGGTCGGTCGCGCTCCCGGCCGACCGTCCGAAACCGACACCGAGGACTGCGATCCCCGCCGCGGTCGCGAGGATCGCGACACCGATCCGGCTCCGACGCGGACGATTCGGACCGGGTCGACCGAAGGCGGAATGAGGCTGCGCGGCAGGGTCGGCCATGTCGGTGCGACGATACCCCCGACCGGTCGACCGCCCACGGCCCCGGTTTGCGTGCCACAGTGGCCCCGGGAATTTGGAGGCAGCATGGTCCGATCGATCGGGTTCCCCGGCGACAGCGGCGCGGATCGAGGAGCGGGATGACCGTCGAGCGGAGCGCGACGACGATCGCCACGGACAACGGCGCGGCCGCCCTGTTCCGGGCCGTCGGCCTGATGGCGGACGGGCCAGTCGTCTGGGGCCGGCCGGTGCCCGCACGCGGGTCCGGCGTGTTCATCATCGAGCTGCCGGCGACGCTCCACCATGCGCCGGTCGAGCACACCCGGATCGGGAAGTGGCTCGAGCACGTGCCGGAGCTCCTTCTCGACGGTGTCCACCCGACGACGCGCGCGCTGGCGTCCCGGCTCGAGGGGTTCTGGCTGCCCTCGACCCGCGTGCTGTTCGTCGGCACGACCGACGGCTCGATCGGCGGCCAGATCGAGGCGATCCGGAATACCGCCCTCGGCGATCGACGGCCACACCCGGGCGGGCACTGGCTCCACGCTCTGACGGGCCTCGAGGGCGCCCGGGTCTGGTGGGCCGCGACGTCCGCCGTCGAGGAGGCCGAGGACGCGCTGCTTGGCGCGTTCGTCGACACGATCTCGGCGCCCGAGCGGGCGGCGCTCCACGACCCGAAGGTCGTCCTGCCGTTTGCCAATCTGCGGACCGCGACCGGTGAGCGCAAGAAGACGGGCCTCGCCAACTCGCTCGTGGCGCCCGAACCGGTTCGACCGACCCCGGCCGGCCGGGTCGTGGTCGTCCAGCCGGGCGCGGCCGACGGAGCGGGCGGCATCACCGGCAGAGCGGCCGGCGGGACGGTCCGTCGTGCGCCCCGGTCGGCCGGCACGACGCCTCGCCCGCGCGCGACCCCCGCCCCGCGCTCCACGGCGGCTCGGCGTGCCCCGGGTGATCGTCCCGCGACCGAGACGACCTGGCTGTCGGCCGATGGCCTCGAGCGTCTGAAGGCCGAGCACGCCGAACTGACCGGGAAGCGACCCGAGGTGATCGGTCGGATCAAGGCGGCCAAGGAGCTCGGCGACTTGAAAGAGAACGCCGACTACTCCTCCGCCCGCGAGGAGCAGGGCTTCCTCGAGGGACGGATCGCCTCGATCGAGGCGACGCTGCGAGTCGCGACCGTGATCGAGGCGCCCGGCGAGGCCGTCGACAAGGTGACGCTCGGCTCGACCGTGACCGTCGAGGACGAGACCGGAGCCCGGATGACGTTCATCGTCGTCGGCTCGGCCGAGGCCGACCCGGCGGCCGGCCGGATCTCGAACGTGTCGCCGGTCGGGCGAGCGCTGATCGGCCGGTCGGCGGGTGACGATGTCGCGGTTGCCGCGCCACGCGGCGAGGTCCATTACCGGATCGTCGAGCTCGCCTGAGGAACGCGCCGGGACGACGCCTCAGCAGGGCGGCAGCGTCTCGAAGATGCCCGGGGTTCCGCCCGCGTGCCAGAACACGACCGGTCCGCTGACCCGGCCGTCGCGGACGCGCGTCATCAGCCCGGCGAGAGCCTTCGCCGTGTAGATCGGGTCGACGAGGATGCCCTCGGTTCGAGCGAGCAATCGGGCGGCCTCGTCGGCGGCCGCGGTCGGGCATCCGTAGCCGAAGCCGAGCTGGTCATCGTCGAGCACGACGTGCTCGGTCGCGACCCGCAGCCTGCCGACGAGCGGGGCAAGCCCGTCGAGGATTCCGCTGATCGTCGGGCGGAGCTCGGCGGCGGGTCCGGCGACCGCGATCCCGACGACCGGCCGGACCGGCGCCGCGAGGGCGAGCCCCGTCAGGACGCCGGCCTGGGTTCCCCCGGTCGCCGACGCGAGCACGATGGTCGCGGCGCCGACGCCCGCCTCGGTCAGTTGATCGGCCAGCTCGAGCCCCGCGAGCACCTGTCCGGCAGCGCCGATCGGGCCGGTTCCGCCGACCCCGATCACGAACGGCCGGCGACCGGCGGCGCGCACATCCGCAGCCACCTCCTCCACGAGCGCGGCCCGCTCGGCGCGGGCGTCGGTGGTCGTGACATGGACCGTCGCGCCGAGCATCTCGTCGAGGCGTTGGTTCGGGCCCTCGTCACCCGCCCGAGGAGGCGGCCCGGTCAGGACGAGGTGGACGGCCAGCCCGGCCTTCGCCCCGGCCGCGGCGGTCAGCCGACAGTGGTTCGACCAGCGACGGCCCGAGGTGATCAGCGAGTCCGCGCCCTCGGCCAGCGCCGCGCCCACGAGGAACTCGAGGTTGCGCAGCTTGTTTCCACCGAACGCAAGCGGCAGGAGGTCCTCGCGTTTGATCCAGACGTCAGCCCCGCCGCCGAGGGTCTCGGAGAACCGCGGGAGCGGGGTCAGCGGCGATGGCCCGTCGATCAGGCCGAACCGGGGCAGGGCGGCGATGCCGGGCGGGATGACCATGGCATCGATCGTAGCCGGTGCTAGTCTCGCGGGAACGTGAACGACGACCGAGCCCGCCGGGTTCTCTATCGCGATGCCGCCGTCGCCGACGGCCGGAGCGATCGGCTCCAGCTCGCGATGAGCGTGCTCGTCCGTGGCGACCGGATCGCCTGGATCCGTCCGACCGACACCGAGGAGGACCCGGAATCGAGCGACGGCTCCGGCGCCCTCGAGATCGTCGACGCGGGCGGGACGACCCTCGTCCCGGGGATGGTCGACGGCCACAGCCACCTCACGATGCCCGGCGGCTCGCACTGGATCGATCGCGGCGCGGACCCGCCGGCCGCAGCGGTGGCGACTGCGGCCCGGAATGCTGAGCTCATGACGCAGTCCGGTGTCCGCTGGGCGCGCGACGTCGGATCGCCGATTGGCGTCGACCCGGTCGATGGTCGCAAGCGCGCCCTGGCGCTCGGCGTCCGCGATCGCGCCCGTGGCCGGGCGGGCTGGCCGCACATCCGGGCAGCCGGAACGTGGATCGGCGGCCCGGGATCGCTTGGCGACCTCGGTCTCGAGGTGGCCGATGCCGACGGTTTGGTCGCGGCGGCCGTCGGCCAGCTCGACGACGGCGCCGACTTCATCAAGCTCTACCTCGACGGCGAGGATCCGACCGTGTGCCCGTGGTCGGTCGCCGAGATCGAGCGGGTCGTGGCCGCGGTTCACGCCCGCGGCGCCCGGGTCACCGCCCACAGCGGCCGGCTCGACGGGGCCAGGAAGGGCGTCGCAGGCGGCGTCGACGCGCTCGAGCATGGCTTCGAGCTCGACGAAGACCTCGCCCGCGAGATGGCCCGGCGCGGTACGTTCCTGGTCTCGACGCTCGCGGTGTTCCGGTCATGGGAAGGCTTCGGCGCGACAACCACGATCGAACGTTTCGCGGGCGCCGAGGGCCGCACGCGCATCGCCGCCCGCCGCGAGCGCGCCGAGGAGTCGACCCGGCTTGCTCATCGAGCCGGCGTCCGGATCGCGACCGGCACGGACTTCGGCGGCGGCTCGACCCGGGCGAACCAGCTCGCCTGGGAAGTCCAGTCGCTGGTCGGCGCCGGTCTCGAGCCGTGGGAGGCGCTCGGGGCGGCGACGTGGCGCGGCGGCGAGCTTCTCGGCGCGCCCGATGCCGGCGTTCTGCGCGAGGGCGGCCCGGCCGACTTCGCGCTCGTCCACGGCGATCCCCAGACCGATCCGGCGGCGCTCTGGCGCGTCTGGCGCGTGTCGTGGGCGCCCGATCCTCTCGTCGTCTGACCGCCCGACAGACCGATGGCCACCCGGATCCGACCCGACGAGCGCGCGACCTCGACCGGCCAGAACGCCGACATGGAACGCTCGATCGCGATCTCGGCGGAACGGGTCGGCTCGGTCGGGCTGTACTCGTCGATCGTCACGACGGGTCCGGGCGCCCGGACCCGGATCCATCACCACGGGGAGTGCGAGACCTCGATCTGGATCGCGTCGGGCCGCGCTCGCTACACGTTCGGAGCGACCGGCGTCGAGGAGACGATGGAGGCCGAAGCCGGCGACTTCGTCTACATCGCCGCTGGCGAGGTCCACGTCGAGGAGAACGCGTCGGACGCCGAGCCGCTCGTCGTCGTGATCACGCGGAACTGCCCGGGCTCCGTCGTCCACTACCTCGACGAGGAATGAGCGAGCCTGCGGTCGTCCGAGTCCCGATCCCGAGCCTTGATGTCGTCCTGCGCGAGCACGGCCTTGACCACGTTTCCGAAGAACCATTTCCGAACGACGGCTGGTCCGGGGCCTCTCTCACACGGCTGAGGCGAGGTGGCGGCGACAGATTCGTCCTCAAGCGCGATTCTCTGGCTCGCGACTGGATCGCCCGAGCGACGAACGATCGTCCGGTTCTTCGCGAGGCGTGGTTCGCCGCGCAGAGCAGGCGCGTTGCCGATGAGACCTCAGATGCATTTCGGGCCTCCTACCTCGACGTCGGCAGGGATGGCGAAGGCATCGCAATCCTGATGCCCGACCTGACGGGAATCCTGTTCGACTGGAACCGACGGATCTCGCTCGAGGACCTGGATCGAGTTCTCGCC
>JANMCU010000170.1:0-16174 GCA_031361415.1 Chloroflexota bacterium
GCTTCCCGATCGCGTCCACATCATGGCGGAGAGCGGGGAGCGGGTTGAGGATATCGACGCCGGCCCGGCCTGCGCCGGCCGCCGATCCGAGGGCGTCGCGCAACAGCTCCGCGAGCGGTGCCGCCGGCAGTGCTGCCGCGATCGCCGCGAGCGGGCCGGGCAGGCGGTCGATCGGGACGATGATCCCGCCGACGACGAGGAACCCGAGGAACAGGATGTTGGCAAGGGCGAGGACGGTCTCGGCCCGCAGGGTCCCCGCCAGCAGGAGGCCCAGTCCGGCGAACGCGATCGTCCCGAGCAGGACAGCGACGGCGAGCAGGATCGGCGAGCCCTCCCCCGGCGTCCCCCCGGTCCAGCCGAGCACCACGGTCGCCGTTCCCACGAGGAGCGCGATCTGGACGACCTCGACCACCAGGACGGTGAGCAGCCGTGCCGCGACGAGCTCGGCCCGGCTGAGCGGCGATCCGCCCAGCCGTTTCAGGACACCGTACGAGCGGTCGTAGGCGGTCGTGATCCCGAGGCTCACGAGGCTGGTCGCGACGATTCCCAGCGCGATCGCGCCGGGCAGGAGGAAGTCGACCGACCGCTCCGACCCGGTCGGCAGGATCGAGATCGACGAGAACAGGACCAGGACGAGGGTCGGGATCACGATCGTCGCGAACAGGTTCTCGCCGCGACGCAACACGAGGCGGAGCTCCATCGCCGTCATCGCGGCAACGGCCGCGACTGGGGACGCCGGCCGGCTCATCGCCCGCGCCTTCGCCGCCGGTCCGCGCCGTCGCTGGCCGCGCTCGGGTTCGAGCCTTCGCCGTCTTCGGTGAGCGTCTCCTCGCCCGCCGCCCCGATCAGCTCGAGGTAGCGCTCCTCCAGCGTCCCGCCACCCGTCCGCAGCTCGACAATCAGCGCGCCTCGGGCCTCGCACCACGACGCGAGCAGGGCGACGATCGGCGGCGTCGGCAACAAACCTTCGACGCGGTATCGCCCCGGGCCCCCATCCTGCTCGACTGCGATGCGGCCGAGGCCCGTCTCCGCCAGGCGACCGGCGAGGGCGAGCCGGTCCGGCTCGGACAGCGGGACCGACAGCCGGAAGCGGAGGATCGGGAACGACGCGGCGGTGAGCTCTTGCGGCGCGCCGAGGGCGACGATCCGGCCGCGATCGAGGATCGCGAGACGATCGACGAGCCGCTCGACATCGACCAGATCGTGGCTCGTCAGGATCACGGTGACGCCTGCCGACCGCAGCCCGGCCAGGAGCTCGCGCGTGGCTCCGCGCGCCTCGACGTCCATGCCTGCGGTCGGCTCGTCGAGAATCGCGAGCTCCGGTCGACCGACGAGGGCAAGCGCGAGCCCGACCCGCTGCTTCTCGCCGCCCGACAGACGCCGGTAGCGCGTCCGCGCCGTCGGCCCGGTCAGCCCGACGAGCCCGAGGAGCTCGTCGACGTTGCGTGGGTCGGCGTGGAACCGGGCATGGAGACCGACGACCTCGCGGGCGGTCATCCGCGGGTCGATCCCGCCGCCACCCTGGAGCATCAACCCGACCCGGGCCCGATGGGCGCGCCCGGCCCGCGCCGGATCAAGGCCGAGGACCCGGACCTCGCCGCGATCCGGTCGGCGGTAGCCCTCGATGATCTCGACGGCGGTCGTCTTGCCGGCGCCGTTGGGACCGAGCAGGGCAAAGATCTCGCCGACGCCGACCCGGAACGACAGGCCGCGCAGGACCGGCCGCTCGCCGTACGACTTGCGCAGGTCGACGACCTCGACCGCAGGCCGGGTCCGATCGGCGACGGCCCCGCTCATCCGCCGCCGGAGATCTCGGCGTACTTTCGCTCGAAGTCCGCGTCCGTCACCTGGCCGATCTGGATGTCGCGGTAGATCCCGTTCCGGTCGACGTAGAACGACTGCGGCCGGCCGATGACGTGGTAGGCGGCCTTGAGGACGGCGCCCGGGTCGATCACCGTCGGCCACGTGCCCCCGTACTGCGCGACGAACGCGCGGGCCGGCTCGACCGGGTCGTCGGTCAGGACGCCGACGACGACGAACCCATCGGCGGCGTGGCGGGCGACGAGTGCCGCAAGGAGGGGCGTCTCCTCCCGGCACGGGATGCACGACGGTCCCCAGAAGTTGATCAGCAGCGGATGACCGCGCAAGGCCGCCAGATCGAACGCCTTGCCGTCGAGCGTGGTGCCGGTGATGTTCGGGACGACCTGGCCCTTGGCGATCCCGGCGGCGCCGGTCGGGCCGCTCGAGCCGCCGCGAGCGACGACAAGGACGACCCCAGTCGTCACGAGCGCGACGAGCAGGAGCAGGGCAATCGGGCGGGTCGGACGACCCGGGCGGGTCGGACGACCCGGGCGGTTCGGCACCGACGAGGCCGGTCGGGGAGTCTCGGGTTGCGCGCGCGGCGCCTGCGGGTCGGTCACGAGACGCGGCTCACCCGACGGTCAGCTGCCCGGTCATCGTGGGGTGGACCGAGCACTGGAACTTGTAGCCTCCGGCCTTGAGCGCTGGGATCGCATAGTCCACCACGGCCGGCGCGGTGATCACCTTGTCGTCGACGACCTTGGCGCCGCTCGCGTCGAAGATGTCGACGTCGTGGGGCGTGCCGGGGGTGTCCTTGTTGTCGAAATGGATCGTGAATGGCTTGTCCGCGGGTGTCGACAGCGTCGCGACGTCGAACTTGATCCCCGCCGCACTGATCGCGAGCCCGCCCGGTCCGGGACCGCCCGACGGCGCCACCGAGGGCCCGGCGCCGGCGGTGCCGCCGGCCGCCGACCGCGGCGGGATCCAGCCCGCGTTGAGCGCGATGGCCGCGATGAACAGGACCGCGAACGAGGTCAGCAGGGTCCGCGGCCAGCCAGGTGGCGGCTCGTTCTCGAGATGACCGGTCACGTCGGCCCGCTCGATGTGGCGGTATTCCTTGCGAGCGTCGTTGAGCCAGCCGAGGAGGCCGGCGATCGTGAAGACGACGCCGACCGCCAGGACCCAGCCGCCGAACACGAGACCGGCGAAGACGACCGCGACGCCGAGCGCCGCGAGGAAGGGCTGGAACGACGGACCGGGCATGTGGACGCCGGGTGGTGGGCCCGGATGGACGACGGCTGGGAGCTCCGGATGCTCACCCGCGACGTGGTCGTAGTCGGTCAGGCCCTCGCGTCCCCAGTAGAGCAGCGTCAGCAGCAGCGCGATGACCCCGAGGGCGAGGATGAGCCCGTTGAACACGAGGCCGAGGAACAACAGGAACGTCCCGACGGCGGCGAAGAACGGGGCGAGGGTCGGGCCCGGCATGTGGACGCCCGGTGGGCTGACCGGGGTGATCCGTCCTGGCCGCCGCCGGCGCGGCCCGAGCCGCCGGTACTGGATCACCCGGCCGATGAAGAAGACGATGACTGCGATGCCCATGAACACCGGCAGGAGCGCGATCAGGGCGCCCCAGTCGGGGATGACGAGCAGCTTCGTCAGGTTGAGGATCCCGTCCCAGATGTCCTGGAGAAGTTTCATTGCGGACCCGTGGGGTGGCAACCTGAGCGGCTAGCTGACGCTCGCTCACCGAGGCGGAAGGCGGAGCTCCGCGACGCCATTCGTCCGAGGTCGCTCGTACCGCTCAAGTCAGTCGTTCGAGGAGCCGGCGACAAGCACGTAGAACATGATCGCCATGGCGATCCCGAGGACGAGCAGCATCGTCACCCCGGCGTAGTCGACGTGGAACTTGCCCACCTCGGCGAGGCTCCAGTAGAGCGCGCCGATGACGATGAAGATGATCCCGGCGAGAGCGGCGTTGCGGGGGTGGCGGAGCGGATGCATCGGGCCTCCGTGCCTACAGGATGTAGATCGTCGAGAAGAGCACGATCCACACGACGTCGACGAAGTGCCAGTACAGCGACACCGCCTCGACAGCGTCGTGGTGGCGCGAGCTGAACTGGCCGGCCAGGCCGCGGTACAGGATGACCGAGAGCATCACCGCCCCACCGAAGACGTGCGCGCCATGGAAGCCCGTGAGCGTATAGAAGGTCGTCCCGAACGGCGTGTCCGAGACGCCGAAGCCGATCGTCGAGTAGTCGTAGATCTGGCCGATGAGGAACACGATTCCGAGGACCAGGGTCACGCCGAACGCCCGGATGAACCCGGTCCGGTCGTTCCGCCGGATGGCCCACACCCCGAGCTGGCAGGTGACCGAGCTGATCACGAGGATGATCGTCAGGATCAGTGCGAACCACGGCTCCGCGTGGAGATTGAACTTCTCGGCCAGGTCCGCCGGCACGTTCTCGGCGACCGTCGGAGGCCAGTGCGGCGACGCGGCCCGGACGCTGAAGTAGGCGGCGAACAGCCCGGAAAAGAACATCACCTCCGAGCAGATGAACAGCAGCATCCCGAGGATCGGGTTGCTGATCCCGCCCCGCGAGTCATGGGCCAGCCCGGCCGTCGGGTTGTGCTCGCCGACCGCATGGCCTGGATCGCCGGTCGTGATGGCGCTCGCGTTCGTGGCCATCAGTGGTCGGCCGTCCCGCCGTGGCGGAGGTCGAACAGCGGGCGCTCGGAGCGGATCTCGGGCAGGTGGTCGAAGTTGTAGGGAGGCGGCGGCGAGGTGGTCGCCCACTCGAGGGTGTTGGCCTCCCACGGGTCGTCGCCCGCGATCTTGCCCGCCCGGAGCGAGATGAAGATGTTCCAGAGGAGCGGGATCATGCTCGCGGCGATCGTGAACCCGCCGACGGTCGCGGCCAGGTTCAGATCGTTCCAGCCGGCGGTCGAGGAGTAGTCGGCGATCCGCCGCGGCATGCCCGCCAGACCGAGCTGGTGCATCGGGAAGAACGTCAGGTTGAACCCGATGAACATCAGCACGAACTGGACCTTGCCGAGGCCCTCGCCGAGCATCCGCCCGGTCATCTTCGGGAACCAGTAGTAGAGCCCGGCCATCACGCCGAAGACGGAGCCGCCGAACAGGACGTAGTGGAGGTGGGCGACGACCCAGTAGGTGTCCTGGAGGGCGAAGTCGACCGGAACGGCCGCGCTGAAGGCGCCGTTGATCCCGCCGATCAGGAACATCGACAGGAAGCCGAGCGCGAACAGGAGCGGCGTCGAGAACGTCAGCTTGCCCCGGAACAGGGTGAAGATCCAGTTGAACATCTTCACGCCGGTCGGGACCGCGATGAGGAACGTCATCAGGCTGAAGAAGGGCAGGAACACCTGCCCGGTCGTGAACATGTGGTGGGCCCAGACCGAGAAGCCGAGGGCGCCGATCCCGGCGGTCGCGAACACGAATGCCTTGTAGCCGAAGAGCGGCTTGCGGCTGAAGACGGGCAGGATCTCGCTGATCATGCCCATCGCGGGCAGGACCATGATGTAGACCGCCGGGTGCGAGTAGAACCAGAACACGTTCTGCCACAGAATTGCGCTGCCGCCGCCGTTCGACGGGTCGAAGAAGTGGCCGCCGTAGTTCCGGTCGATGAAGAGCATGATCAGGGCGCTGGTCAGGACCGGCGTCGCCATGACGACCAGGACGCTGGTCACGAGCACGGTCCAGACGAGGATCGGCATCCGGAACAGCGTCATCCCGGGCGCCCGCATCTTGAAGATCGTCACCAGGAAGTTGATCCCGCCGAGGATCGAGCTGGTCCCGATCAGCAGGAGGGCCATGATCCACAGATCCTGGCCGGGTCCGGTCGAAGCGAGCGGCCGGTCCTGGGCGAGCGGGCTGTAGCTCGTCCAGCCGGCCTGGGCCACGCCGCCGGTCAGGAAGCCGCTCAGCAGCAGGATCCCGGCCAGCGGCAGCATCCAGAACGACAACGCGTTGATCCGCGGGAACGCCATGTCCGGGGCGCCGATCTGAAGGGGGACGATGTAGTTCCCGAAGCCGACCAGGACCGGGATGATGAACAGGAAGATCATCACCGTCCCGTGCATCGTGAAGAGCTGGTTGTAGAGGAGCTCGTCGTGCAGGAGCTGGAGACCCGGCGCCGCGAGCTCGGTCCGGACGGTCAGCGCGAAGACGCCGCCGATGAAGAAGAAGATGAACGAGTTGACCAGGTAGAGGATCCCGATCTTCTTGTGATCGGTCGTCGTCAGCCACTCGTACAGGCCGCTCCGGTATGTGGAGGCGGCGGGCGTCAACGTCGTGGTCGCCATCGGAGCTCCCTTACTGGACCGTGAGCGTGCCGGTCATCGTCGGATGGACCGAGCACTGGAACTTGTAGGCCCCGGCTGCCAACGGCGGGATCGGGTAGTCCGCCGTGGCGGGTGCGGTGATGACCTTGTTGTCGACGACCTTCGCGCCACTCCCATCGAAGATGTCGACGTCATGCGGCGTTCCGGCCGTGTCCTTGTTGTCGAAGTGGATCGTGAACCCGGTCGCCGGGCCGGTCAGCGTCGACTGGTCGAACTTCACGCCCTGGGCGGCGAGGTCGATCGTCGGTCCGGCAGCCGCGCCGCTCGGGGCGGGCGGCGGTGTCGCGTTGGCCGAGGCGACCTGCTTGTCGTACCAGATCTTGAAGTCAGGTGGCGCGAGGACATGGACCTCGAACAGCATGATCCGGTGGCCCACTCCGCACAGCTCCGCGCACTGGCCCCGGTACGTCTGGCCAGCATCGCCGGCGGGGATCTGCAGGTCGAACTGGTTGTGGACGCCCGGGATCACGTCGCGCTTGAACAGGAACTGCGGGACGTAGAAGGCGTGGATGACGTCCGGGCTCTCGAGGAACAGGTGGGTCGTCTCGCCCGCGGGCAGGGTCAAGCCGCCGTCGGGACCCTCGGGCACGCTGACCGTGAAGACGGGTTTGGTGGTCCCGACGTCGGCATCGGCCGCCAGGTACTGGAACGACCACTGGAACTGGCCGGCCACGGCGCGGACCTTGAGGTCGGGAGTCGCGCTGACCGCGTCGACCGTATTGAGCGTCTGCCACGAGATCACGAACAGGTACAGGACGATGAGCGTCGGAATGAGTACCCAGGTGATCTCGGCGAGGTTGTTGCCGTGGGTCTGCGGCGGCAGGACGTCATCGCCGGGCTTGCGCCGATAGCGGATGACCGTCCAGACGATCAGGCCTTCGACCAGGAAGAAGATCGCGGCCGCGATCCCGAACACGATGTCGTAGAGGTTCCGGATCTGCTGGCCCTCGACCGACTTGGCCTCGGGCGGAAAGAAGCTGGTCCAGATCGACTGGGCATTGAGGGCCACCAGCGCCGCCAGCGCGATCAGCACGGCGGCGGCGATCAGCCATCCGATGATCGTGCTTGTTGATGGCCTGCTGCCGGGGGCGGACGACATCGATAGTCCTCGAACTCGGTGGCACCGGGATGCGTGAGCGGATCGGTGCCACCAGGTGGAGATCGGAGCCGGCCGGACAGGCCGCTATCCGACACCGGTCGGATCGGCGCCCATCATAGCCGAGCAGACTCGTCAGGCGCGCCGCAACGTCGTCGGTCCGGACGCGCATCGATGGGTCCGCGGGCGCATCGTGCGACGATGACGCGGATGCGCATCCCCCGTCCCGTCGCGACCGGCTCCGTCGCTGGCGCCCTGGCCGCCGGCCTCGTCGCCGGATCGGCTCTCGCCCATGGCCCGGTGCCCGCCGAGGCGCCGTCGATCGCCGGCCTCGCCCTCGGCTGGACCTTCGAGCCGGCGGTCGTCCTGCCGTTGCTCGCGGCAGCGGTCGGCTGGCTGCGGATCGTCGGCCGGATCGATCGGGCCCATCCGGCGAACCCGGTACCGCGCCGGCGAACCGTCTTCTTCCTGGCCGGTCTCGCCGCCATCGCCGTCGCGCTCATGTCCGGGATCGACACCTACGACACGAGCCTGTTCTCGATCCACATGGTCCAGCACGTGCTGCTGACCCTCGTCGCGGCGCCCCTGATCGCGCTCGGCGCGCCGATCACGACCCTCCTCCGCGCGTCCAGCCCGGACGTCCGACGGCGGGCGATCCTGCCGATCCTGCACTCGCGCGTCATGCGCGTCCTGAGCTTCCCGGTCGTGTCCTGGGTCCTGTTCGCGGGAGTGATGTGGGGAACCCATTTCTCGCCGATCTTCAACACGTCGCTGGAGAACCCGACGATCCACGACCTGGAGCACTTCTTGTACCTCGCGGCCGGGTTGCTGTTCTGGTGGCCGGCGGTCGGGCTCGACCCGAGCCCGTGGCGGATGCCACATCCGGTCCGGATGATGTACGTCTTCCTCCAGATGCCGCAGAACACGTTCGTCGCGGTCACAATCCTGAATTCGACCGCGGTGCTTTATGCCCACTACGCAAACCTGGTCCGGACCTGGGGCCCGCCCGCGCTCGAGGATCAGCGAATCGCCGGAGGCGTGATGTGGCTCACCGGCGACATCCTCTTCCTCGCCGGCATGGCGGCGATCCTGGCCGGCTGGATGGCTCACGAGAAGGGGCAGGAGGTCATCGCCGATCGGCGCTTCGATCGCGAGCGGGATGAGATCCGGGTTCGCGAGGCGCGCCTTGCCGAACGCCTGGCGAGCGAGCGCGAGGGCCGCTGAGGCTCTTCGACTTCTCGCGGCCGTGACTCGCCCGACGAGTCATTTGCCGCGGCAGCGCGCACGGTCGAACCCGTGGAGCGGGGAACCACGAACGCAGCAACGAGATCTGACACATGTGCTGAGTCGCCGTCCAGGCTGCTCGACAGCGGCGCCTCAGCCGGGGATCGGCGCCTCGAGCAGTCGCCGATAGAGCTCCGGGTCGATGTTGCCGCCCGAGACGATGCCGACGATCGGGCCGTCAAGCCCATCGAGGCCGGCTTCTGCGGAGCGGAATGCCATCGCCGCGACGCTCAACGCGCCCGACGGCTCGGCCACGAGCCGGCTCTCCTCGGCCGCCAGCCGGACGGCCGCTGCGATCTCGGACTCCGAAACCGTCACGACCGCGTCGAGGAACCGCGACAGGTGGGCGAAGTTCCGGGCGCCGATCGCCGTCGTTCGCGTGCCGTCCGCGATCGTCCGCGACACGTCGGCCGCCGCCCAGCGGACGATCCGGCCCTCGCTCAGGGATTGCTGCGCGTCCGCGGCCAGCTCCGGCTCGACGCCGATGACCCGCGCGCCGGGGATCAGCGCCTTGATCGCGACCGCGACTCCGCTCGCCAGCCCGCCGCCGCCGATCGGGACAAGGACGGCGGCGACATCCGGCAGCGCCTCCGCGATCTCCAGCCCGACCGTACCCTGGCCGGCGATGATCCGGTCGTCATCGAACGGCGGAATGATCGTGAGGTTGCGCTCGGCGGCGATCCGCTCGGCGACCCGCTGGCGTTCCTCGCTCGAGGTCCCGACGACGACGACCTCGGCGCCGTCTGCCTCGACACGCTCTTTCTTCAGGGCGGGCGCGTCGGACGGCATGACGACGACGGCCGGCGCGCCGAGCAGGCGTGCGGCCCGCGCGACGCCCTGGGCGTGGTTGCCCGACGAGTACGTGATGACGCCCCGGGCACGCTCGGCCGCCCCGAGCGAGGCGATCGCGACATACGCCCCGCGGATCTTGAACGCGCCGATCGGCTGGAGGGACTCGGCCTTGAGGAAACGCCGCTGCCCCGGCCGGCCGAACGGCACGAGCGGCGTCCGGGTGGCGATGCCGTCCAGGATTGCGGCGGCCGCCCGGATCGCGTCGATCGTGACGAGCGCCGGCGGGTCGATGTCGGTCATCCGCCCTTGCCCACGATCCGCTGGCAGTCGATGCAATGGGCCGGCCACGGCAGGGCGTCGAGTCGCTCGGGGGCGATCGGGCGGCCGCACCGGACGCAGCGCCCATAGGTCCCGTCGTCGAGCCTTGCCAGGGCGGCTTCGACGGCCGCGAGGTGTTGCTCATTGCGGTCCCGGAGGGCGAGGTCGCGCTGCTGCTCGAAGACCTGGCTGGCGGCGGCGGCCTGCGAGCCGTAGGTCATCGGGCCCGGCGCGACGATCCCCTCGGCAATCCAGGCCCGGAGCCGGTCTCGCTCGGCGATGAGCGCGGCGCGCGGGTCCTCGAGGATCGGATCGGTCATCGGCCGATCGTACGCCGTGGCGGCGCCCGGCGACCCGACCAGGTCGACGCGGGCCAACCCGCACAGTCTCGCGGTTATACTCCCCGGGAGTACCACGAAACGCGCCCACTGGAGTTGTCCACATGCCGATCGAGAAGGATCCCGTGTGCGGGATGGAAGTCGACACGAGCGCGACCGACCTCAAGCTTGAGCACGAAGGCACCACGTACTGGTTCTGCGGCAAGGGCTGCTTGCTGGAGTTCCGCGACGACCCGGAGCGGTTCCTCGACCCCGACTACATGCCCTCGATGTGACCATCAGGTAAGTCGCAGCTAACCGCCGCGCGCGACACTCCGGGCAGCGATCCAGACCGGGCACTCCGAGCGAATGGGGTCGATCGCCTGACATCGCCGGCCAGCGCCGGAGGAGTGCCCACGATGCGCCGTCGACTCATGCATGTCGCCCGGATCCTTGCCCCGATCGCGGTTCTCGGTGCGGTCGCGCTCGCCGGCGAGGCCGGCCAGCGCTGGTGGTAGAGACCGGGTCGGGGACGCGCCCGGCGGGTGTCAGGTCCGGCCGGCCGTCTCGTTGCCCGTCGTCAATCGCGAGGCCAGGTAGACCGGAATGGTCGAGAGCAGGATCAGGACCAGCGCCACGACGTTCACGACCGGGCGCTGGTTCGCCTGACGGAGGTGGTTGAAGATCCAGATCGGGATGGTCTCCTGGGTCCCGGCGGTGAAGGTCGTCACGACGATCTCGTCGAATGACAGGGCGAATGCGAGCAGGCCACCGGCCAGGATCGCCGTCCGGATCGTCGGGAATGTGATGTATCGGAATGTCTGGAACGTGTCGGCGCCGAGGTCCATCGATGCCTCCTCGATGTTCCGCGACGAACGGCGCAGCCGGGCAACGACGTTGTTGTAGACCACCACGATGCAGAACGTCGCGTGGCCGACGACGATTGTTGCGGTCGAGAAGCTGATCCCGGCGGTCCGGACGGTCGCGTTGAGGGCGAGGCCCGTGACGATGCCCGGCAAGGCGATCGGCAGAACGAGCGACAGCGAGAAGATCTCGCGGCCGAAGAACCGGAATCGATGGATCGCGAACGCCGCCAGCGAGCCGAGGACGATCGCCAGCAGCGATGCCGCGATGCCCACCTGGAGGGACAGCACGAGCGCGTCCCGGACCGACGGGTTGTCCCAGGCGGAGGCGAACCATTGGGTGCTGAACTCGCGGATCGGCCAGACCTGGATCCGCTGCGCGTTGAAGGCATAGAGCGCGATCGTCGCGATCGGCAGGTACAGGAACGTGATGACTGCACCGGTCGCGGCGCGCAGGAGCCAGCGGGCCATCACAGGGCCTCGAAGGCGCCGAGGCGCCGTGCGATGAACAGGTAGACGCCCATGATCGCGACCGGAACCAGCGCGAACGCCGCAGCCAGCGGGAGGTTGCCCGCCACGCCCTGTTGCTCGAGGATGACGTTGCCGATGAACTGGCTGTTCGAGACCAGACCCGGGGCGATGTAGTCGCCAAGGGTCAGCGAGAACGTGAAGATCGAGCCGGCCGCGAGGGCGGGCAGGACGAGCGGCAGGATGATTCGCCGGAACGTCGTGAGCTGGCGCGCTCCGAGATCGGCGCTGGCCTCGAGGAGCGACCGTGGCACCCGTTCCAGGCCGGCATACAGCGGCAGGATCATGTACGGAAGCCAGAGATAGGTGAACACGATCCCGAGCCCGAGGTCGGATGGATACAGCCCGGCGGGCCCGAGCCCGAACAGTCCGACCGTCCAGTCGAGCGGGCCGTTCGGCGAGAGGATCACCCGCCAGGCATAGACCCGGACGAGATAGCTCGCCCAGAGCGGCAGCAGGCAGAGCATGAACAGGACCGAGCGGGTCCGCGCGCTCGCGACCTGGGCCATGAAGAACGCGATCGGGAACGCGATCAACATGTCCGCCGCGGTCACCAGGACCGCGAACTGGAGCGTGCGCAACGCGACGGTCCGGAACGTCGGCTGGGTCAGGATCTGGACGACGTTGTCGAGAGTCCAGTGCTGGACGACCTTGCCGGTCACCCCGTCGAACGTCCAGAACGCCGTCACGAGCAGGAGTGCCAGGGACCCGAGATAGACCACGCCGAACCAGCCGGCCGGTGGGGTCAGCAACAGGAGGATCTGGGCTCGGGGCCGGCGATAGAGCGCGGCGAGCAGGCGCCGTCTCGCTCCACCCGGGAGCGGACGGGGCGGAGCGAGCGGTGGCAGCGGAGCGTCCGGAGTGGTGGCGGTCATGGTCTCGGGTCTTGCGCGAACGGACGCCCGGCCGCGCGGCCGGGCGTCCCGTCGCGGATCGTCAGCTCCCTGCCTTGATCGCCTGGTACGCAGTCACCCACTTGTCGTACGACACGCACGTCTGGCCGCGGCTGTCACCGCAATCGGCCTGGGGCGTCTTCCAGAAGCTGATCGAGTCGTAGAAGGCCTTGTCGTTGACGCTGTACAGCGTGCAGAAATTCTTCACGCCGTACGAGCCGTATTTCTTGTCGAGCTCGGCACAGGCCTTCGGGTTGGCCGGTGCCTCGCCGAAGTACTCGGCGACCTCGGTCTGGACGTGTGGGGTGACCATCCAGGCCATCCACTTGTACATGCAGTTCGGGTGGGCGGCCTTCGAGGCCAGCATCCACGTGTCCGCCCAGCCGGTCATGCCCTCGCTCGGGACGATGGCGTTGACTGCGACACCGGCTCCCTTCAGGGTGTTCGTCTGGTACGGCCAGGTCGTCCCGACGGTCGTCGCGCCGGTCGTGAAGTTGTCGATCTCGTCGGTGTAGCTCTCCCAGTACTTGCCGATGAAGGCGTGCTGCGCCCGGAGCAGCGCGACCGCGGCGTCGAACTGGGGCTGGGTCAGCTCATACGGGTCGGTGATCCCGAGGTCCGGCGAGTGGGTCTTGAGGTAGAGGGCCGCGTCGGCGATGTAGATCGATCCGCCGTAGGCGGTGATCTTGCCCTTGTTGGCAGCCATCTTGGCCGGGTCGAACGTGACGTCCCAGCTCGTCGGGGCCGGCTTCACCAGGTCGGTCCGCCACATCAGGGTGTTGCCGCCCCAGCCGTGGGAGACGCCGTAGTGCTTGCCGTTCACCGTGTTGTGGGCCGGCGACTGGAGGAACGGGGTGATGTCCTTGAAGTCGGGGATCAGGTCAACGTTGACCTCGGCCACGTCGCCGCGGGCGATCAGCGTGTTCGATGCGTCACCCGACGCCGAGACCCCGTCGTACAGGCCGCCGCCGCCACCTGCCATCAGCGAGACCATCGCGTCCGACGTGTCGGCAGGCTTGACGTTGACCTTGGCACAATCCGGGTTTGCCGCGATGAACGGATGGACCCAGTCGTATTCCTTGACGTTCGAGCCATCCTCCGCATAGCCCGCCCAGACGATGATGTCGAGCTCGCCCTCGCCCGCGCCGATCGCGGTCGGCAGGTTCGAGCTCGGCGTGACCGACGGCGGCGCCACCGAGCCCGCGGCCGTGCTTGGAGCGACGCTCGCCGGCGCCGCCGAAGGGGTCGTGGGCGCGGTTGTCGCGCCGCTCGAACATGCCGCGACGACGATGCCGAGGCTGGCCGCCATGGCCAACAGTGTCCGGGATCTCATGCTCCTCCTCCTTGTGACTCGATCGCGAAATTGTGCTGCTGCTTCCAGATCAGGCGAACGGCCTTGCCGTCGAGGGCCAGCGCGTCCATCGACGAGGTGACGAGATTCTGCTGGGTGACGACCAGCTCCGAGCCCGCATCGAGCGCGACCACGAATCGCGTGTCCGGCCCGAGATAGACGACGCTTCGGATATGGCCGAGGGCCGAGGTCTCGTCGGCGGCGACCGAGTCGCCGGGCTCGGCCAGGCGGATCTTCTCGGGCCGCACGGTGAATGTGCCAGACCGGCCGACGATCGTCCGGGCGACGTCGTCGCGGAGCAGGTTGGACGTGCCGACGAACCCGGCGACGAACGCCGTGGCCGGTCGCTCGTAGACGTCCGCCGGCGGACCGACCTGTTCGATCCGGCCGCGGTTGAAGACAGCGAGGCGGTCGCTCATCGTGAGCGCCTCCTCCTGGTCGTGGGTGACGTAGATGAACGTGATCCCGACCTGCTGCTGGATCGCCTTCAGCTCGATCTGCATCTCCTCGCGGAGCTTGAGGTCGAGCGCGCCGAGCGGCTCGTCGAGGAGCAGGACGCGCGGCCGGTTGACGAGCGCCCGGGCGAGCGCGACACGCTGGCGCTGACCGCCCGAGAGCTGGCCGGGCTTGCGCGTCTCGAAGCCGCTCAGCCGGACCATGTCGAGTGCCTCGCCGACGCGCCGCGAACGCTCCGCTTTGGGAACCTTGCGGACGAGCAGCCCGTAGGCGACGTTGTCCCCGACCGACATGTGCGGGAACAGCGCGTAGTCCTGGAACACGGTGTTCACGTCGCGCAGGAATGGCGGCTGGCGGGTCACGTCGACGCCATGGAGGAGGACCCGGCCCTCGGTCGGAATCTCGAAGCCCGCGATCATCCGGAGCGTCGTCGTCTTGCCCGATCCGGACGGCCCGAGCATCGAGAAGAACTCCCCGTCGCGGACGTCGAGGTCGACGTGATCAACGGCGACGAGCCCGACGCCGGGCACGTTCATGACTCCCGTTTGGGCCACCCGGCGGGCGGCCTCGTTGCCGGTCGGGAAGACCTTCGTCAGCCGATCGAGCCGGATCGCGGGCACGGCCTCGCCGTGGCCGGCGGGAGCCACGGCAGGCGGGGGAGCGGCAGTCGGTGACGGGAGCGCCAAGCGGTTCCTCGGTCTGGGGCCGGGCAGCGATCGCGATCTGGCAGGTAACGGCGTTCCGTGCTCGTGCGCAGCGATGCCGCACTGTGCGGTTCGGCTCTTGCGTGTGTCAAGAACCGAGGCTGGCCGTCGCGCACGACGGGCGAGTCGCGGCCCTAGACTGCCCCCCCGTGCTCGATCGTGTCGGACCCCGTCTCGTCGTCATCGTGACGACGCTGATCGTTGCCATCGGTGCCACCGCGTGCGATGCCGGCCCGCCGCCGGCGACCCCGCCGATCCGCCCGGGATCCTCGGCCGCTCCACGTGAGGTCAACATCGTCATGAAGGACTGGGTATTCCTGCCCGATCCCGTCGATGTCGTCCCGGGTGAGACGGTCCTGTTCCACGTGGTGAACGGCGGGCTCGAGATCCACGAGGTCGTGATCGGCGATCAGGCCGTCCAGGATGCATGGGAGAGCGCCGAGGGCGCGGCCGCGAACCCGCCGCCGGGCGCCACGCCACTCGTGAACGTTCCGCCGGACGTCGCGGGGATCCGGATCGTCGTGGCATCCGGTCAGCGGATCGACCTCGTCTGGGCCGTCCCGGCCGAGCGAGCGACGCTGAGTGCGCTCGTGATCGGCTGCCACATCCCCGGCCATTGGGCGAAGGGGATGCGGACGGTTTTCCGGATCGCGCAGCCGGGAGGCTCATGAGCGCGCGGCGGTGCTAGGATTCGGACCCGCCTCCCGCGGCGGACCGACGAGCCTCAACAGAGCCGGTCGAGGAGAAGCAAGCCCATGGCCTATGTGATCGCCGAACCGTGCATCGACGTGCTCGACATCTCGTGCGTCTCGGTCTGTCCGGTCGACTGCATCCATTACGAGGAAGGCACAGACCGGAAGCTGTTCATCGATCCGAACGAGTGCATCGATTGCGGCGCCTGCGAGCCGGAATGTCCCGTGAACGCGATCTTCCCGGAAGAGTCGCTGCCGACCGAGTGGGCGAACTACACGAAGATTGACGCGGTCTGGTTCACCGACAAGGCGGCCGCCCGGGCGATGGTCGACGAGCTCAAGCCGGTCTGACGATCGCTCCGCGAAGAGCGGCATGGCCGGGCTCGGTCCCTCGGCCGGGATCGGTCTCGCGGCCGGAAGTTGACAAATGAATCTCACGCGGTCATGAGCCGGCGATTTCCTGTCAACTGATCGCACGACAAGCGAGTGTCAGGAACCACCGGCCGATCCACGCTCGGACTGGTCGGCAGTAGGCCGGCCACGCCGGACTTGCGACCGCCTGAGATTCGCTTGACAGAATCCCGAGCCTGCGAAGCCGCGCGCCGGCGGGGCGCCTGGCGGCGGGGCGCCTGCGGCGGGGCGAGGCGCCGGCGGCGAGGAGCCTGCGAAGCCGCCTGCGGCGGGGCGCCTGCGGCGAGGAGCCTGCGAAGCCGCGCCTGCG
>JANMCU010000176.1:0-4835 GCA_031361415.1 Chloroflexota bacterium
CCGAGCCGGAGCCCGAGCCGGAGCCTGAGCCGCAACCCGAGCCGGAACCCGAGCCGGAACCCGAGCCGGAACCCGAGCCGGAGCCTGAGCCGGAGCCTGAGCCGCAACCCGAGCCGGAGCCTGAAACCGAACGCGCCGGCCTCGGGATCGCTCTCGGCGCGGCGGCCGAGGCCGCGCTGTTCGCGGGGGATCTCGAGTCCGCCCATGACGGGCTGCTCGCCGCCGCGCGCGCCCACCGGCGAGCCGGCCGGTTGACGGCGGCGGTCGACGCCTGCTATCTCGCGATCGGCCTCGCCCCGTCGGATCCGGACCTGCATCTTCTGCTCGCCGAGCTCTACATCGATCGCGGTTGGCAGGGCCAGGCGATCGAGAAGCTGCTCCTGCTCGGGCGGCTCGCGGACCTCGATGATGACGCGGCAGTCCGCGAGCGGCTGTGCGCGCTGGTCTCCGCCCGACTCCCGGATGAGCCGCGAGTCGCTGGGCTCTGCGCCTGACTGTCGTCTCCACCCGTCCGGGGTCACGGTCCGCCCGTGGGTCACCGCCCGATCGGACGTCGCGCCCGGACCGCGCCGCGCCCGTCACCCGCGATCCCGACCCGAACGGCCGGATGTAGACTGAACGGACGATGCCGCAGCTTCTCGCGTCGATCGTCGATCAGATCGACCTGACCTCGCTGATCGACATCGGGATCACGGCGCTCCTGATCTACTGGCTGTTCAGCCTGATCCGTGGAACGCGGGCCGTGAGCCTCGTCATCGGCGTGAGCGTCCTGTTCGCGGTCTACGCCGCCGCCCGCGCGTTCGACCTGCGTCTTTTGACCCAGATCCTCCAGACGCTCGCGGTTGTCGGCCTGTTCGCCCTCGTCGTGGTCTTCCAGCCCGAGCTGCGACGCGCCCTCGAGCGGATCGGCCGGGTCGGATCGTTCAACTGGCTGTTCTCGCCGTCCGAGCAGCGGACGGTCGAGAGAGTTGGCGACGAGGTCGCCAGGGCCGCGTCGCTCCTGTCGGCCGATGGCCACGGCGCCCTGATCGTGCTCGAACGCGACACCGGGCTCGAGGAGGTCGCCGAGACCGGGGTGATGCTTCACGCCGACATCAGCGTCGATCTCCTGCGGACGATCTTTGCGCCGCGGACGCCGCTCCATGACGGGGCGGTCATCATCCGCGAGGAGACGATCCTCGCCGCGGCGGCTCTGCTCCCGCTCGCGGAGATGACGGTCCACACGGAGCGGTTCGGGACGCGCCACCGGGCGGCTCTCGGGATCACCGAGCAGACCGACGCCGTGGTCATCGTCGTGTCCGAGGAGAACAGCCAGATCAGCCTCGTCGAACGCGCGCGGATCGTGCGCAACCTGAGCGAGCCCCAGCTGGCCAAGGCGATCAAGGCGCTGCTCCTGCCGACCGACGGGCGCAGCCGGCTTGGCCGGCGCGTGCTGTCCGACGGCGCGACCGGCGGACGCGCCCCGCGTCTGTCCGATTTCGGACGGTTCGTGCGAAGCCGGTCCGGACGAGCGAGACCCGCTCCGCCGCCGGCGGCCCGGCCCGACGACGACCCGGGCCCCGCCCGAGCGCCTCGGTGAGCCGGCTCCTCGGGGCGATCGTCTACAACTGGCCGCTCAAGCTCATGGCCCTGGCCCTCTCGTCGCTGCTCTACGCGGGCCTGGTCTTCTCGCAGAACGCCCAGACGCGACCGGTCACCGTCCCGATCGTGGCCGCGAACCAGCCGGCGGGCACGATCCTGGTCGCCTCCCTTGGCGAGGTCAGCGAGATCAGCTACCTCGTGACCGACCAGACCGCCGTGACGATCACCTCCGCCAACTTCAGCGCCCACGTTGACCTTGCCCAGGTCCAGGCCGGGCCCCAGAGCCAATCCGTCCGGGTCGTGGTCGAGTCGGCCGATCCGCGCATCCAGGTGCTGTCGCAGACGCCGGCGTTCGTGTCGGTCAGGCTCGAGAAGGTCGAGCCGAAGGTCGTGCCGGTCGTGGTCGTCCCGGGCGCGGTTCCGAGCGGCCTCGAGATCCGACCGCCACAGCAGTCGCTGCAGACCGCGACCGTTCGCGGCGCTGAGTCCGACATCGCCCGCGTGACGCAGGTCCGGGCCATCGTCCCGATCGACGCGTCGGGCATCGACGTGGACCGCGACTTTCCGTTGACGCCGGTCGATGACCTCGGCGAGCTGGTCCCCGGGGTCGATGTCGAGCCAACGACCGTCAGGGTCACGATGGTGGTGTTCAAGGACCGGACGACCGCGACCGTCCCGATCGTGCCGGCGATCGTCGGCAATCTTGGAGCCGGCTTCGAGGTCGTCCGCGTCAGCTTGTCGACGCCCGTCGTATCGCTCGAGGGCGATGCCGTGGACCTGGCCAACTTGACGACGGCCCGGACCCAGCCGATCTCGATCGAGGGCCGGACGACGGACCTCGACACAACCGTCGCGTTCGACCTTCCCAGCGGGGTGATCGCGGTCTCGCCGCAACAGGTCGAGGTCCACGTCTTCGTGCGCGCCGTGAGCGAGAGCCGGACGTTCAACGCAGGGATCATCGTGACCGGGGCACGTGCAGACCGGACGTACGCCCTGTCGGTCGAACAGGCGCTTCTGACGATCGGCGGCTCGCCGCCGGATCTCGACCGGCTGAGCGGCGCTCAACTGTCGGTGTCGGCGAACGTCGCCGGTCTCGACGTCGGCACCCACGAGGTGACCCTGACGATCTCCGTCCAGGCTGGCCTCAGCGTCCTCGCGATCAGTCCGGCGACCGTGACGGTGACGATCGCCGCCGCGGCCAGCCCGGCGCCGTCTCCCTCGGGCGGCGGCTGAGGATGGCTCGCCTGTTCGGGACCGACGGGATCCGCGGCGTCGCCAACGTCGAGCTCAAGCCGACGCTCGCCTACGCCCTCGGGCGGGCGACGGCCTACCAGCTGGTCGGGCAGGGCGGCCAGCTCGTCGTCGGCCAGGACACCCGTCGGTCGGGCGACATGTTCGTGGCCGCGATCACGGCCGGCGCGACGAGCCTCGGCGCCGACGTCCGGATCGCCGGCTGCGTCCCGACGCCGGCCCTCGCCTTCCTCGCGAGCACCGGCGAGTTCGCGGCCGGGATCATGGTGTCGGCGTCGCACAACCCGGCAGACGACAACGGGCTCAAGGTCCTCGACGCGAAGGGGCTCAAGCTCGACGACGGAATCGAGGAGGAGATCGAGCAGCTGATCTGGCGATCGGAGGAGCTCGGCTCGGTCGGCAACGCGGACATCGGCCGGGCGATCGTCGACCCGAACCTCCTCGACCGGTATCGCGAGCACCGTCTCGGGCTGGCCCGTCCGATCGGCGCCGGCGGCCTGCGGATCGTCCTCGACTGCGCGAACGGCTCGGGTGGGGTCGTCGGGCCCGAGATCCTGGCCGCGACCGGCGCCCACATCGAGGTCATCCACAACGACCCCGATGGGATCAACATCAACGTCGCGTCCGGGGCGACATCACCCGCCTCGCTGGCCGCCGCGGTCCGCGAGCGCGGGGCGGATGTGGGGTTCGCGCTCGACGGCGACGCCGACCGCCTGATCGCGGTCGATGCGAGCGGGACGGTCGTCGATGGCGACCAGGTCCTCGGGATCCTCGCCCTCGACCGGATCGAGCGGGGCGCACTGCCCGAGGGCGCGCTCGTCGTCTCGGTCCTGTCGAATGGCGGCCTCCAGGCGGCCCTCGAGGCGGCCGGTGGGCAGATCATCCGGACCCCTGTCGGCGACAAGTACATCCTCGAGGGGATGCAGGTGTCGGGCGCCGGCCTCGGCGGCGAGAAGAGCGGCCACGTGATCATCCTCGAGCACACCACGTCGGGTGACGGGATCGTGACGGCCCTCGAGGTCCTCCGGGTGATGACCGGCAGCGCCAGGCCGCTTGCCGAGCTCGCGGCCCGGATCCCGATGCTTCCCCAGCAGCAGCGCGCGGTGAAGGCCCGCCACAAGGACCAGTGGGAGGGCGATCGCGCGATCCTGAGCGCCATTCGAGCCGCCGAGGCCCGGCTTGGACCGACCGGCCGCGTCCTGGTCCGGCCATCCGGCACCGAGCCCGCGCTGCGGGTGATGATCGAGGGCCCGGACGCGGACCTGGTCACGGAGCTGGCCGACGCGATCGCGACCCTCGCCGGTGAGCGACTAAACTGAGCCGCGGCGCCGAGCCCGGCGTCGAGCGGCGGCAGGCGCCACGGAGGGCGCCACGGGCGCCGGATCACGAACCAGGCCCGGCGGTCGCTGCCGCGGGACGCGGAGGAGACCAGCGACATGTGTGGAATCGTCGGGTACACCGGCCCCCGGGAAGCGGGTCCGATCCTGATCGAGGGCCTCCAGCGGCTCGAGTACCGGGGCTACGACTCGGCCGGCATCGCCCTCGTCGACGAGGACGGCGACCTGTTCGTCGAGAAGAGGGCGGGCAAGCTCGCCAACCTCCAGACCGCCATCGCCGACCGGACGCCGCACGCCGCGATCGGCCTGGCCCACACGCGCTGGGCGACCCACGGCCGGCCGAACGACCTGAACGCCCATCCCCATCAGGACTGTACGGGCAACATCACCGTGATCCACAACGGGATCATCGAGAACTTCACCGAGCTCCGCGACGGGCTCGAGGCGCGCGGCCACATCCTGACGTCCGAGACCGACACCGAAGCGATCGCCCACCTGATCGAGGAGGCCTACCAGGGCGACCTCGCCGATGCCGTCCGGGCGACCCTCCGCCAGCTCGACGGCGCCTACGCGCTCGTCGTCATGCACCGCAAGGAGATCAGCCGCCTCGTTGGCGCACGCCAGGACGTGCCGCTCGTCGTCGGCCGCCACGGCGAGGAGAGCTTC
>JANMCU010000193.1:0-3728 GCA_031361415.1 Chloroflexota bacterium
CCGGCTGATCTGCTGCGGCCACACCCATCTGCCGGAGATCCGTGACCTCGGCTGGAAGATGATCGTCAACGCCGGTTCCGCGGGCTATGTCTTCGACGGCGACCCGACCGCGTCGTGGGCGCTCGTCGAGGTCGACGGAACAGACGTCCGGGCCGAGATCCGGCGGACCGAGTTCGACACGATGGCCGTCGCCAACGCCATCTCGGACCGCGGCCTGGCCGGTGACGTCTACCGGGCGGCGACCGTCCGGACCGGCAAGCTCGTCCGATGAGGACACGGGTCGCCACGACGGCGCCTCGCGGCGTTGTCGCCTGCGCGCGCTCGCTCACGTGCTCGGCTCCTCCTTGCGATGCACCATCCTGGCGACCCGGAGGCAGTCGATGACCGATCCGCGGCGGGCCAACCCCGACTGGCCGACCGAACCGCGCCGCGTGGTCGTCACCGGCATGGGCATGCTGACGGCGCTCGGCCACGACGTCGCGACCACGTGGCAAGCGATGGTCGCCGGCCGATCCGGCGTCGGTCCGATCACGCTCTTCGACCCGGCCCGTCTCGAGTGCCGGATCGCCGGCGAGGTCAAGGACTTCGACAGCTCGCACGTCCTCGACAAGAAGGACATGCGCCGGACCGACCGGTACATCCAGTTCGGGCTCGTCGCCGCCCGCGAGGCGATGGACATGGCGGGACTGCCCGCTCGCATGGACGGACCCGAGGCCGAACGGACCGGGGTGATCTACGGAACCGGGCTCGGCGGCGTCGGAACCCTCGTCGACGGAATCACGATCAACGCCCTGCGCGGGCCCGACCGGATCAGCCCGTTCTTCATCCCGATGGGCATCCCGAACGTGGGCGCCGGCCAGATCGCGATCAGCTTCGGGATGACCGGTCCGAACTTCACGACGGTCTCGGCCTGCGCGACCGGCGGCCACGCGATCGGCGAAGCGTGGGAGACGATCCGGCGCGGCGACGCGGAAACGATGATCGCCGGTGGCGCCGAGGCCGGGATCCGCGAGCCGCTCGTCGGCGGGTTCGACTCGATGCACGCCCTGTCGCGCCGGAACGACGATCCGCCCGCTGCATCGCGGCCCTTCGACAGCGGGCGCGACGGGTTCGTCCCGGGTGAGGGCGCCGGTGCGGTCGTCCTCGAGGAGCTCGAGCACGCCCGGGCGCGCGGGGCGACGATCTTCGCCGAGCTCATCGGCTACGGGGCGACCGCCGACGCTTCGCATATCACGCTCCCGGCTCCCGGTGGCATCGGGGCCGTACGCGCCGCCGAGCGGGCGATGCGCAAGGCCGGGCTCGAGCCGGCCGACATCGTCCATGTCAACGCCCACGCGACGTCCACGCCGGAAGGCGACAAGGCCGAGCTCCAGGCGATCCGGACGATCTTCGGCGACCGTGCGGGTTCCGTGACCGTCACGAGCAACAAGTCGATGATCGGCCATACCCTCGGCGCCGCCGGAGCGATCGAGGCGATCGTCACGATCCAGACCATCCGCGAGAGCTGCGTCCCACCGACGATCAACTTCGTCGACCCGGATCCTGCGGCGGCCGGCCTCGACATCGTCGCCAACGAGGCTCGCGGCCAGGACGTCCCGATCGCCCTGTCGAATTCATTCGGCTTCGGTGGCCAGAACACGGCCCTGATCCTGCGCCGGTGGACCGAATGATCGGCGACGAGATGGACCCCGCATCCGAAGGGCCGGCGGATCTCGAAGGCGGTCCGGCGGATCTCGAAGGCGGCCTCGACCATGAGCACGACGCCGACGGCAACGACATGGCGCGGACGGCGTCGGCAGTCGACGACCACGACCCGCTTCCAGCTGCGTCGCTGCCCGACCTGGAGCCCGGTGACGCGTCGCTCCTCGCGCTGGTCGATCGGCTGGGATCGCTGCTCGACCGGAGCGAGCTGTCGGAGCTCGCCGTCGAGGCGGGCGGGACGCGCCTCGTCCTCCGCAAGCCCGCCGCCATCCCGATCCCGGCGTTGACCGGTCCCGCGGGGATCGCGGGCGCGGATGCCGCGGCCGGGGCTGCCGCCGCTGCGGCGTCGGCGGTCGCATCGTTCGGCGGCGTCGGCGGTGCTGTGGGGGAGCCGCCAGTCCGCCCGAGCGTCAAGGCCCCGCTGACCGGCGTCTGGTACAGCTCGCCCGCACCGGGCTCGGCGGCGTTCGTCGCGGTCGGTCGCGAAGTGGCCGTCGGCCAGGTCATCGGCCTGATCGAGGCGATGAAGCTCTTCAACGAGATCAAATCCGACCTCGCCGGACGGGTGGTCAGGGTCGTGCCCGAGAGTGGCGCCCTGGTCAAGGCGAAGCAGCCCCTGATCGAGGTGGAACCGCTGTGAACGACGCCCAACCGGCCCTGGCATCCACGCCCACGTCACCGGCTGGGGCCGCTATGCCCCGAGCCACGTCCTGACGAACGCCGACCTCGAGAAGCTCGTCGACACCTCGGACGAGTGGATCCGGTCGCGCACCGGGATCCGCGAACGGCGCGTGGCCGCGGCTCACGAGACGACAGCCTCGATGGGCGCCGTTGCCGGCCTGCGGGCCATCCGGACGGCGGGGCTCGAGCCGAACGACATCGACCTGATCCTGCTCGCGACCCTCACCCCGGACTACTGGATGCCGTCGACCGCGGCGCTGGTCAAGGAGGCGATCGGCAACACGAAGGCGACCGCGTTCGACGTGATGGCCGCCTGCAGCGGCTTCGTCTACGGCTTCGCGACTGCCCAGGCCTACATCCAGGCGGGGCTCGCGAAGCACGTCCTCGTCATCGGCGCGGAGCTGCTGACACGCTTCCTCGACTACACCGACCGGGCGACCTGCATCCTGTTCGGCGATGGCGCCGGAGCCGTCGTCCTGTCCGCGTCCGAGGAGCCGGGCGGGGCGCTCGGGATCGAGATGACGACCGAGCCGCAGGGCGCCTACATGATCTGGCTCCCGGCCGGCGGATCGAAGGCGCCGCCCTCGGCCGGCACGATCTCGCGCGGCGAGCACTACGTCCGGATGGAGGGCCGCGAGACGTACCGGTTCGCGACCAAGACGATGGCGACGACCGCGCTCGAGTCGATCCGACGGTCCGGGCTGCAGCCCGGCGACATCGACCTGTTCGTGCCCCATCAGGCCAATGTCCGGATCATCGAGGCCGTCGCCATGGGCCTCGACCTGCCGATGGACAAGATGTTCATCAACCTCGACAAGTACGGCAACACGTCCGCCGCGTCGGTTCCCATCGCGCTCGCCGAGGCGGTCAACGAGGGCCGGGTCAAGATCGGCGACAACGTCACGATCGTGGCCTTCGGGGCCGGTTTCACGAGCGGCGCGGTCACGATCGAGTGGACCGCCGACCCGGCCCGCGGGCTCATCGGCGACGCCGCGGTCCGGCCGGAGGACGTCATCGTCCGGCTGCCCGTCGACTGGGACTCGGTCGACCCGATCCCCGACGCGCTCGCCGAGATCATGCGCCGGCCCGGATCGCTCGACGTGCCTCTCGACGATGTCGCGCCGGGTGACCCCCCGCCCGTCCGGACCAAGGTCCACGCGTGATCGACCTCACCGGTCGGGTCGCCCTCGTCACCGGCGGGTCGCGCGGGATCGGCATGGCGATCGCGGTGCGCCTCGCGACCCAGGGCGCGGACGTGGCTTTCAGCTACCGCGGCAACGAGGCGGCCGCCGGCGAGACCGCGCGCGAGATCGAGGCGCTGGGTCGGCGGGCGCTGGCGTTCCGGG